>JBDTWM010000085.1:0-12655 GCA_040006675.1 Dermatophilaceae bacterium
GGGCGTCCGGCGCAGCACCCGCCGGAAGTGCCGGTTCACGAGGCCGTGCTGGAGCCGGGCGCGGCGCCCAGCCGGGGCGAGCGTGTCGGCGCCGCCTTGCGCCGGTGGCGTGGCGAACTGGCCCAGACCGGCGGACCCAACGCGCTGCTGTGGTACCGCGACAGCCCCGGCGGCACGCTCGATCTCACGGGCGCGCACCCCACTGGGGTGTCGATGCTGATCGCCGGCAATCGGGTCCGTCTGTCCAACATGGTCCGCGAGGAAGGTGCGTTCGCCGAGGCGCGCCGCACGGCCCGGCGGATCCGCGAGAAGGCCCTGGAGCTGCGGGAACAGCACGGCCTCGACGCGGGATATCTCGTCATCGGCACGGCATCCTGGGAGCTTCCGGGCACCCATCGTCGCCCCCACGCGCCCATCATGCTGCGGACCTGCCACCTGCACGCCGTGGATGCCGCCGAGAGTGACCTCGAGCTCGAACTGTCCCCGCACGTCGAGATCAACCCTGTCCTCGTTCATTACATGGCCGCTGAACGCGGCATCCGCATCGACGGTGACGCCCTCGCCGACCTGGCCCACGCGACGGGCCGGTTCGATCCCCTCCCGGTCTATCGGGAGCTGACGCGTCAGCTCGTGCACGTCCCGGGCTTCCACGTGACCGACCGGCGCGTGATGTCGACCTTCGCCACGACGAAGATGGCGATGGTCGCCGATCTGGCCGGGTTTGCGAACCTGTTGGCCGGGCACGACATCATCGCCGCCTTCGCCGGGGACCCGACGGCCGCCCAGTCCCTCGCCGACGACGGTGCGGGCGGGCTCGCCGACAGCCGCCGCCGCCCCGTCGAGCCCGATCTGGGTCGCGAGAGGCTGGTCCTCGACGCCGACCCGTCGCAGACCGAGGTCATCGACGCGGCCCGCTCGGGGCGGCACGTCCTCGTCGACGCCGCCCCCGGGACCGGCGCGACTCAGACCCTCGCGAACGTCGCTGCCGCCCTCGTGGGAACTGACCAGCGCGTCCTCGTCGTCTCCGAGAACTCCCGCCAACTGGACGCGTTCGTCGAGCATATGGACGCCGCGGGACTGCGCGGACTCATCCTGGACGGCCGCGACCCCGCCGAACTGCGCCGGACGTTGCCGGGAGACATCATCGCGCGTCTGGAGACGGATGAGCCCACCCCGTACGGGATGAGCGGCCAGCCGCCCTCCCCCGATGGGGGGTTGGCGACTGCGGTCGCCCACACCCGAGGACAACTAGCAGCCCACCGCGACAGCGTGCACGCGCCCCGGCAGCCCTGGGGGGTCAGCGTCTTCGAAGCCCAAACGGCACTCGCTCGGTTATCTGGCCAGCAGGACCCCCCCACATCGGGCGTCCGCATCCCGCCCGACCGTCTGCGGGAGATGACTCTGGACGGGCTTCGCTCGCTCGCCGACGTGGCGGCCGACGCCGCACGCTCCGGCGCCTGGTCCACCGACCACGACGACGACGACCCCTGGTGGGGAGCGCATCTGACCACGGCCAAGGAGGTGCTGCGCGCCCTCGGTCTGGCGACCGATGCCGCCGAGCGTCGCCTCGCGGATGATCGCGCCGCGCTCGACGCCGCGCTCGCGGACGTCGGCCTGCCTCCCGCCCGTACCGCCCAGGACTGGGGCAGTGCCCTCCGGCTCATCAGCGAGGTCCGCGACACGCTCGCTGTCTTCCGCCCCGAGGTGTTCGCGCAGCCGCTGGACGCTCTCGTCGCGGCGACCGCCGCGGGGGGACAGCGGGACGGAGACGCCTCCCCATCGTGGTGGGCGCGCCGCGACCGCAAGAAGCAGGCGCGGGCGCTCGTGCTCCCGCACGCCCGCGTCGAGTCCGTCCACGACGGGCTCCGCAGGGCGGTCACGCAGCGCGCGGCATGGGACGACCTCGCCGGACACGACGCGGCGCCGGGCGTGCCTGAGGGCCTCGACGAGGCGCAGTCCCGGTACGCAAAACTCGTCGAGGATCTCGGGTGGCTCGATGACGCGCTGGGCGGCACCCGCGCCGGTGGCGGTCTGCTCGAACTGCCGCTCGACGCCCTCGCCGAGCGGCTGGCCGTCCTCGCCTCCCGGCACGACGGCATCGCCGTGTTCCCCGCCCTCGCCCCCGTCCTGACGGACTTGCGCCAAGCCGGCCTGGGCGAGCTGCTCGACGACCTTGCCATCCGACACGTCGCCGCCGACCACGTCGCCGACGAGGCGGAATTCGCGTGGTGGCTGTCCGTGCTCGACGCGGTCGCCGCGCAGGACCCGACGTACGGGCGGCACGACGGGGCCATCCTGCGGGGTCTGCTGCGTCAATACGCGGATGAGGACGCCGCCCTGCTGGAAGGACACGCTCGGGCCATCGCCGACCGGGCCCGTGCGCACGCGCGGGTCGAGGCGGCCGCTCGACCCGATCAGGTGAATCTCCTGCGCGACGCGCTCGAAGAGCGACACCCCCGGCCCGTGCGCGAGCTCCTCGCGCAATGCGGCGACGTCGTGGCCGCGGCGGCTCCGATCTGGGTGCTCAGCCCCCTCGCCCTGGCGACGGTCGTCCCGACACACCTGACGTTCGATGCCGTGCTGATCGACGACGCGGCGAGGATGCCCGTCGTCCACGCGGTGTCGGCGCTTGCCCGCGCCGTGCGGGTGGTAGCGATGGGTGACCTGCAGGGAATGGGGCCCGCACCGTTCGAGACGGTGGCCGGCATCCCAGATCAGGGCGCCGCCCCCCTGGTCGCTGCCCCTCCGGTGGCCGCCCCCCTGGTCGCCGGCCTCGTCGACGCCAGGCCTCGGCGCGACGACGGCGCGGCGCACCTCACCTCCGTCCTGGAGGCGCTTGCCGCTCACCTCCCGCTGCGGCACCTCACCCGCGTCTACGCCGATCGCGACGCCCGGATCGCCTCCTTCGCGCTGGAACGCCGCGAGGAGCGCGTCGCGACCCTGCCGCACGCCGGGCGGGGGCCCGCGCTTCGGATGGTCCGGACCGGGGCCATCCTGTCCAGCGCCGACGACGGTGCGTCAGCGAGCGCCCGCGAGGCGACCCGGGTGGTCCAGCTTGTCCTGGAACACGCTCGGCGTTGCGGTGACCGGTCGCTCGCTGTCGTGACGTTCGGCGACGGGGAGGCCGCCCGGCTGGACGCCGCGATCCGCAAGGCCCTGCGCGACGCACCCGAGTCCGCCTCGGCGCCGACATTCGCCGATGGGGCCTCGGAGCGCCTCCTGGTCACGTCCCTGGACCGCGCCGCCGGGTATTCCCGCGACACCGTCATCCTGGCCACCGGGGTACTGCCGCGCATCGAGCAGGCGCCCTCCTCCGGCGACGCGGGCGGGCCTGGCCGGCGTGGCACGATCGGCATCGTCGAATCGGTCGCGGTCCCGCCGCGACTGCGACGCCCTGACGGGGCGCTCCTGGTCGACTCGACGGTATCGCTGGCCCGGCGTCGGCTCGACATCGTCTCGGCGGTGACGGCGGCGGACCTCGCGCGCGTGGAGGACTCCACACCCGGGGAGGACCGTCTGGTCGAGCTGCTCGATCACGCAGATCGCGCCCATCGCCATTCGCTCGCCACCGCGCCGCGGACGGACGATCGGCACGCCCTGCTCGGCGAGCTCGCGAGCCGGCTGCGGCACGAGGGGCTGACCGTGCACGAGGGGTACGGACTGGGCGATGAGCGAGTGGATCTGGCCGTCGAGGACCCGTACCTCCCGGGCCAACTCATCGTCGCGGTCGGCTCCGACGGGGGGCGGCACGCTTCGCTTGCAACGGTCCGGGAGCGCGACCGGTTGATCCCGCAGTTGCTGGCGCGGCGTGGTTGGCGGTACGTACGGGTGTGGAGCACCGACGTCTTCCGAGACCCGGCCCGCGACGTGGTCCGGGTGCTCGACGCCGTCCGGGGCGAGGATCGGACCGACGAGGTGCACGCCACTATGCAGGGGACCGACGCGGCAGGTGATAACCAGATAGGCGATGACCTGACAGGCACCGACCCGGCACGCGACGACGCGGCAGGCGATGACGTCGGCGACGGCTCGGGCACTTCCTCGGCCCGGCATCCGCTCGTGGCGGACGCGGGGACCGGCCGAGCGGACTGATGACCAGGGGAGAACCGGCTGCCGTGCGGCGCGTGGGCCGTCGCCGGGTGGTGACCGATGAGCCGCCAAGCATTTCGCCGGGCGTGTCGCCACGCGTCGGCCCCACCGCAGACGACGCCCCCGAGCCCGCCCGTCCCGACGCGTCGCACATCCCGGACCCTCGTGACGACTGGCTGCGAGAACAGGTACCGCCGCACTGGAGCTGATCGTCGCCGAGTCGCTGCGCGACCCTAGCTCGCCGCGCAAGGAGCGCCTCGACACGCACAGGGGCATCGTCCGACCGGATGGTGCCCCTGTGCGTGTCAACTGTGCGTCGAGCCCCTGTGCGTTGGACCCTCAGTCGAGCCCTGTGCGTGGGAACTCCATTCGGGCGGAGCGCGTCGGCGCCGCGGAGGAGTCAGGGACGACGAGCACGCAGCTCGTCGCGGATTTCCTGCAGCAGGAGGACCTCTTCGCTCGGCGCCTCCGGCTCGGGCTCCTCGCCGCGCTTGCGGCGCTCGGCGAGCTTGTTCATCGGGGCGACGAACACGAAATAGACGACCGCGGCGGTCATCAGGAAGACGATGACGGAGTTGATGATCGTCGAGAAGTTGATCAGCGTGCTCGTCTTACCCGAGACGAGCTCGAAGCCCCAGCCATCGACCTGGGCGCCCGGTAGGGCGTTCAGGATCGGGGTGACGATGGCGGAGACGAAGCTGTCGACGACCTTCTGGAAGGCCGCGCCGATGACGACGGCGATGGCCAGGTCTATGACGTTGCCGCGCAGAATGAATTCTTTGAAGCCCTTGATCATGGATGTCCTCACTTGGGGATGGGTCAGTGATCGTCCGAGGCGCGTCCGAAGACGTGTCGCGGAGGCGGACCGGGGCGGCGCCTCATTTCGCCTCGGTACGGGTGTGATGCCTCGTGCCGACGGCCCCTCGGCGTCTCGGCCTTCTGCTGCGCCAGGCCGCCTGTGGGGTCGGGTGCCCCTTCGCCGCGAAGCGGGTGCGGAACGACCGTCGTGCAATATACCTGAGTGAGTTCGCCGCCCGGCACGCTCACAGACCGTGCCGGGCCCTGGCTCGTCAGGCCCGTTGCGCGATGTGAACGCCGCCCCGGCCGGCGTGGTCGAGCGCGGCGGTGGTCAGGGGCCCGACGCGCCTCTCGGGAACCGCGAGCGTGACGCCGCGGGCGCGAGCCTCGAGCAGGCCGCCGTCGGCGGCATCCAGGTCCAGGACGACGGCGGACGCCACCACTACTGTGCCGTCGACGACGGCGACGACGTCGACGCGATCCCCCCGGGCGACACGCCCCAGGGCGGCGGGGTCGGCGAGCGGCACGTGGACAGCCCTGGTGCCCGGCGGGTGGCCGTCCAGTCGCGCGCCCGAGCCGATGCGGGCAGCGGTGAGGACCTCACCGGCGTCGACGGGTGCCGCGAGAGGACGGCCGGCGACCGTGCCGACATCGGTCAGGGCACTGCGGGGCGCCGCCGACGACGGCAGCACGCGGCGCTCTACGTCGCCGTCGGTGAGCACGTGCCCGGTCGGCAGAGTGGAACGGGCCACCAGCACGCTCACTCCGGCCGGTGGGGCAGGGGAGAGGATCCCGAGGGTGACCCAGCAGGCGACACCGGCGAGGAGCGCGGCCAGCCCCCGACGCCATCGAGCCCGCCGCCACGCGCTTCGGCGCGTGGTCGGTGCGCCGCGGTGTGACCTCAGACGTCCCCGACCGACCATGCATTCAGGCTAGGAGCGGGCCACCCTGCGCCGAGCGCACCGCGGCTCGGCGTGTGGATGGCCGACCCCAGCGCGGGAGATGTGGACGAGGGCCCGTGCAGCTCGCCGCAGGACTCTCGAGCTCGGGCAGGACCCACGAGCTCAAGTGAGGACCGCCAAGCTTCGGTCAGGACGCCTTCGTGGCTGGAGCGGACGAGGAGGTCGAGGCGCCGGCCCTCTCTCTGCGCGATCCCCGGCCGGAAGAATCCCGGGCCGAAGAACCCGTGTCGGAAGAACCCTTGCCGGACGCTCCCGCGCTCGACGAACTCGATCCGGAAGTCCCGGAGTCCGACGATCCCGCCCCGGAGGACGCCGTGGCCGTCGTGCTCGACGTCGACGGGTCGGAGGAACCCGACGTCGAGCCGTCCTTGGACGCGCCCTTCTTGGACGAGCCGTTCTTGTCCGACGAACGGGAGTCGGTGCGATAGAAGCCGGATCCCTTGAAGACGACACCCACCGCGCTGAAGAGCTTGCGCAGGCGGCCCGAGCAGTCGGGACACTCGGTGAGCGGGTCGTCGGTGAACGACTGGCGCACGTCGAACGTGTGGCCGCAGTCGTTGCAGGAGTACGAGTACGTGGGCATGCGGCATCTCCGATAAGGATTCGTGGATCGACTACCAGCTTAACGCGGCGAGGTGACGTGCTGATTCCGCCTCGCGAACGACGAGACGGCACGGCTCAGTTCGTGTCGCTGTGACGCCCTCGCGGGGCGGGCCGGCGACCCAGGATCGACTTGCCGACGGCGGGGCTCCACCCCGCGAGGCGGCCGCCGGAATCGATGGCCTTCAGCTGCCTCTCGGTGCCGGCGCGGATGCCCGGGGCGGTGGCGATCAGGATCTCGTCGCCCCGGTGCAGAGCGGTCGTCGGAGTGGGCACGAAGGCGTTCTTGTCGCGCACGATGAGGCTCACCTGGGCGCCCTGCGGGAGTCGCAGCTCGAAGACCTCGAGGCCGTGCAGTCGGGAGTGTTCGCCGACGCGGACATGCAGCAGATGCGCACCCATCTCCTCCAGGGGGGTCACCTCGACGTCGAGCTCGACGGTACGGTCGTGGCCCACCATGCCGAGCGCGCGCGCGACCCACGGCAGCGCCGGGCCCTGGATCAGCGTGAACACGATGACCATGACGAAGACGAGGTCGAAGATCCAGTCGATGCCACCGACGCCCGCGATGACCGGCACCGTCGCCATCACGATGGGGACGGCCCCGCGCAGTCCGGCCCACGACAAGAAGAGCTGCTCGCGCAGCGAATAGCCGAACCATCCCACCGACGCGAACACCGACGCGGGTCGGGCCACCAGCAGCAACACGAGGCCGATCACGATCGCGGGCAGCAGCTGCGAGACCAGCTCGGCGGGCCGGGTGAGCATGCCGAGCATCACGAACAACCCGATCTGTGCGAGCCACCCCATGGCCTGCGCGAACCCGCGGTAGGCGGCTCGGTGCGGCAGATGCTGGTTGGCGAGGACGAGACCGGCGAGGTACGTCGCGATGAACGCCGAGGTGTGGGCGATCGACGCGACGCCGTAGGCGAGCAGCACCCATGCTATGACCCCGATGGGGAACAGCCCGGCGTGTCCGTGCACGAGGTGACGCATCACCCTGGCGCCCACCCAGCCGACGGCCACGCCGATCACGACGCCACCGACGAGTTCGACCACGATCATCGCGAGCAGGTGAGCTAAGGACGCGCTCGACCCGTCGTGCGTCGCGGCCTGGGCGGACAGCGCCACGACGACGAGGACGACCGGAGCGTCGTTGAAGCCCGACTCGGCCTCGAGTATGCCGGTGAGGCGTCGCGGCAGCGGGACGGCGCGCAGCACCGAGAACACCGCGGCAGCGTCCGTCGAGGCGAGGATGGCTCCGAGCAGCAGCGCGATCGGCCACTCGATGTGCAGGATCCAGCGGGCGGCGACCGCCACCACGAAGATGGACACGGCCACGCCCACCGTCGACAGCAGCGCCGCGGGCCAGACGGAGGGCTTGATGTCGTCCCAGTTCGTCGTCAGGCCACCCTCGGCGAGGATCAGCGCGAGCGCCAGATAGCCCAGGACGCGCGTGAACGGCATGGCGTCGTGCGGCAGGCCGTGCTGCGTCTCGCTGAACACGAGCCCGATGAGCAGATAGAGCACCAACGAGGGCAGCCCGGTCCGCATCGAGAGGCGGACGGCGGCGGCGGCCACGACGACCACCGCGGAGGCGACGAGCAGCCACACGCCGAGGTCCCAGATCGTGAACTGCTGCAACGCCTCGGTCACGGCGCCCCGCCTCCCGCGGCGGTGGACAGCAGCCGCCAGCCCCATCCGGCGCTCGCGACCGCGTCGACCGTCTGGTCGTGCGGCAGGGTGGGCACTTCATCAGCGACGTCGCCGTCGATCAACGCCGCGGTGAGGGCGTCGGGACGCCGCCGTGCCAACGCCCGGTCGTAGCTCCCCCCGCCCTGGCCCAGCCGACGACCCTCGCGGTCCACGGCGATCGCCGGCACGATGACGAGGCCCGCGCGGCCGATGGCGTCGCGGCCGAGCGGGGTGCTGCGGGTGCCGTCGGGGAATCGAACCTCCCAGTCCAGCTCGCCGTCGGGGAGCAGGAGGGGCAGCAGGACGCAGATGCCGCGCGCCGCCAGGGCCTCGTGCAGCGCATCCGTGGGTGGTTCGCCCGGGAGGGATGCGTACGAGCATACTGGCGTACCCTCCGAGGCTGCGTGGGTCAGCTGCGCGGCGGCACCGTCGGCGACCGCTCGCGCGATCGCGTCGGCTTCGGCGCGGCGGGCCGGATCCGCAGCGGGCAGCGCGGCGCGGACCCGGCGGGCCGCCCGGACCGCCGTGCGCAGGGCACGCTTATGTGCAGCGACCGCGTCTGCCGAGCCCTGCTGCATGCCCCTATCCTGCCCGGGACGTGTGCCACGCGTCGCGCATGTGCGACGGTGATCGGCGCCTGCGGCTTAAGGTGCACCCATGGACTTGACCTCGCGAGGGATGTGTCTCAGGACGGGGACGACCCGGTGATCAGCGTCGAACAGCACCTCGAACGCATCCTCGACGCCGTCTCCAGGCTCGCCCCGAGCCGCCGCAGCCTGCTCGACGCGCAAGGTTGCGTCCTGGCCGAGGACGTGTCGTCCCTGGTAAGCCTGCCAGGGTTCGACAACTCGGCGATGGATGGGTATGCGGTGCACGCCCATGACACGGCCGGCGCGTCGGCGCAGTCCCCCGTGAGCCTCGACGTGGTCGGCGACATCGCGGCGGGCGATACGCGCCGGCTGACGCTTCCGCCCGGGCGCGCCTATCGGATCATGACCGGGGCGCCGATGCCCGGGGGCGCGGACGGCATCGTGCCGGTGGAAGCGACGGACGGCGGCACACAGATCGTGTCGATCAGCGAGCCCGCCGAACCTGGCAGGCATCTGCGTCGCGCCGGCGAAGACGTGCAGACCGGGCAGCTGGTCTTGCGCGCCGGTGAGCGCCTCGGGCCGCGGCAGCTCGCGCTGCTGGCGTCCACCGGGTACGGGGAGGTCGTCGTCGTCCCGACGCCTCGGGTCGTCGTTCTCAGCACCGGTGACGAGCTGGTCGAACCGGGCGTCCTGCCCGGCCACGGAGAGGTGGTCGACAGCAATTCGCTCATGTTGGCGGGCGCCATCCGCGACGCGGGCGCGGTCCCGTACCGGGTCAGTGGCGTCAAGGACGACGTGGACGCCTTCCTCGCGACGATGGAGAAGCAGCTGGTGCGCGCCGACGCGATCGTGACGAGCGGCGGCGTGTCGATGGGGGCGTTCGACGTGGTCAAGGAGGCGTTGTCTCTCCTCGGCACGGTGGACTTCGTGCAGGTGGCGATGCAGCCGGGTAAGCCGCAGGGCTTCGGCACGCTCGGCGACGGCCGCGTGCCGATCTTCGCGCTGCCGGGGAACCCGGTGAGCGCCTTGGTGTCCTTCGAAGTGTTCGTGGCGCCGGCGCTGCGCGTGATGGCGGGTCGCCCGTCGCGCGGGGAGCAGCCGATCCGGGCCGTGTCGAGCCACGACTGGTCGTCGGTGGAGGGTCGGACCCAGTTCGCGCGGGTACGGCTGACGCGGACACCCTCGCGGTACGTGTTCCGTCTGACCGGCGGGCAGGGCAGCCACATGTTGGGCGGACTGTCGGAGGCTAACGCGTTCGCCGTGGTGCCCGCCGATGTCACGCGCGTCGCGGCGGGCGACACGCTGAGTTGCCTGCCGGTGGGGCCGATCGACATGCTCGCCGACGACGACACCCCGGGAGTGTCGTGACGTCCGGGGACACGACGCGCGCCTCGATGACGGTTGCGGCGTCGGAGGGTGCCTCGGAGGGGGCGACCGCCGCGACGGGAACGGGCGGACTCACCCACGTCCGGGCCGACGGGACCGCGCACATGGTGGATGTGTCGGCGAAGGACGTGACGGCGCGCGAGGCGAGCGCCCGAGGGCGGGTTCTGCTGTCGAAGGCCGCTGTGTCGGCGCTGCGTGACGGCACGGTGCCCAAGGGCGACGCCCTCGCGGTGGCGCGGATCGCCGGCCTCCAGGCGGTTAAGCGCACTGCCGACCTGATCCCGCTCGCCCACCCCATCGCGGTGCACGCGGCGAGCGTGGACCTGACCGTCGGCGACGACGGCGTCGACATCGAAGCGCGCGTGCGCACCGCGGACCGGACGGGCATCGAGATGGAGGCGCTCACCTGCGTGAGCGTCGCCGCTCTGGCGCTCGTCGACATGATCAAGGCGGTGGACCGCCACGCCCGCATCACCGACATCCGGGTGTCCGCCAAATCCGGGGGTCGCTCGGGGGACTGGGCCGAGGAGCCGAGCCCGCGCGGACCAGGCGCCGGGCGCCGACCGTGCGCGGAGGGATCGTGAACACCGCGACGACGGCCTTGGCGGGGCGGCGCGCCCTCGTGGTGACGTGCTCGGATCGTGCGTCGAGGGGCGCGTACGTCGACCGCAGCGGTCCTTTGCTCGTGGAGGGCCTGCGTGCGTGGGGGATGATCTGCCCCGATCCGCAGGTGGTGCCGGACGGCCCGGCGGTCGGGCTGGCGATCGAGGCAGGGGTCTCCCTCGGGGTGGAGCTTGTGCTGACGACCGGCGGAACGGGCCTAGGGCCGCGGGATCTGACCCCCGAGGCGACGCTGCCGCTGCTCGAGCGGCACGTCCCGGGGATTGCCGAGGCCGTGCGCGCCGTCGGGGTCGCGGCGGGCATCCAGACGGCGGTGCTGTCCCGGGGTGTCGCCGGCGTCGCCGGGCGCACCCTGATCGTGAACCTGCCCGGGTCCACCGGCGGAGCAAAGGACGGCCTGAAGGCGTTACAGCCGCTCCTCGGCCACGCGCTGGACCAGATCGCGGGCGGTGACCACGGGTGAGCGTCGAGTGAATCGCGACGTGGCGCCCGGGTCGGCGCGCGCGGGCCGGGGCGGGCCGTGAGCGCGCTGTGGCCGAGCATGCTGCGGGTGCGCCGCGCCGACGGCGAACCCGACGTGGTGCTGCGCGCGCTGCGGGGGAGAGACCGGGTGCAGTGGGAGGCGCTCCGGGCCGCGAACCAGGACTGGTTGATGCCGTGGGAAGCGACGTTGCCGTGGCGCCCGGACTCTGGTCCTCTGGGGCAGCTTCGATTCGGGCAGCTGGTGCGCTCCTATGACCGCGACGCGAACCGCGCCGTGTTGCAGCCGTTCTGCATCGAGGTGGGCGGGCGACTCGTCGGCCAGATGCACCTCACGCGCATCGAATGGGGATCGGTCCTCGGCGGCAAAGCCGGTTACTGGGTCGCGCGGGAGGCCGCGGGCCGCGGCGTGGCGTCCACCGCATTGGCGGCGCTCGTGGACCACGCGTTCCTCGGGATCGGGTTGCATCGGGTATCGGTCGAGGTGCGCCCCGACAACGCGGCAAGCCTGCGGGTCGTGCGGCGGCTGGGTTTCCGGCACGAGGGGACGCAGCGCCGGGCCATGCACATCGCGGGGGAGTGGCGGGATCTGTCGGCGTTCGCCATGACGGTCGAAGACCTCGACGGCGCCTCGTTGGTGGCAAAATGGAACGCGTTGCGCTCCGCGAGTGCCCCCGTGGCAGAGGGCGGGGATCGGCGTGCGGGGCAGTGACGACGGTCGCGTCGGCCGTCCTGCGAGTGTCGGCCGAGGCCGACCCACCCATCGAATGACAGCTGTGTAACTCGATCTGTCGACACACCGGGCGAGGTCCGTGGGTCGGGGCGAGTGAGACCGTACCCTGTGGCATGTGTCGCCCGCCAGCAGCCTCATCTTCGTCGTCGTCATCGTCATCTGGGCGACGTGCCTGTCCTTGTATGCCATGCGTCGTCGCGAACAACTGACCACGGCACGATCGGTGGACAGGTTCTCCGCGCACATGCGCGTCCTGCAGCGCCGCAGCGGCAAACTCGTGCGCCGCCCGGAGCCGGTGACGTCCTCGGGCACCGCCCAGAGTTCGATGCTGGTGGCGGGATCGCGCTTCGAGGTCCACGGCCAGGGCGTGAGGGACGACGAGCGCGCGGCCCGCGGCGGGGTCCGCGGTAACGACGCGACGTCACGGGTTCGCCGGGGAGTCGACGACGCGCAAGAGACCGGCGCGGTCCGCCCGAACCATGCCTTCGCGGTGTGGGGTTCGCTGACCGCCGCGAGCGCGCCCAAGGTGCGGGCGGCGGCCTTCGGGCTCGCGACCGTGGTGGTGGCCGCCAGCTTCCTCCTCGGGGTGTTCGGCCGGCTCGGCTGGGTGCTGCCGGTGGTCGCAGGGATGGCGGCGTGCGGCCTGATGGTGTCGTTGCGGCGGAACCGTCGTGTGGTCGTGGCGGCCCGCCGCCGTCGTG
>JBDTWM010000086.1:0-12528 GCA_040006675.1 Dermatophilaceae bacterium
GGCCCTGGCCCCGGCCCTCGCCACGTCGGGCGTGGCATGCGTCAGGCGGATGAGGGGGACCGGCCGGGGGGGTCGACGGGCAGGGCGCACGTATAGAACGCCACCCGTTTCGCGCGAGGGTTCCCGGCGCCGACGCGACGGTACCGCGCCAACACGTCGCCCAGCTCCGCCCGCAGCGCGGCCAGCTGCTCGTCGGTCACGAGGACCAGGCGGTCATCGAGTCCGCAGGCGTCCTGCCACGTGGGTGCCCAGTCGCCGGCGGCGCTGATCCATTCCTGGCCCTTTTCCGCGAAGTGGTGCAGGTAGTCCCGCGCCAGCCACTCCAGGGCCGCCACGCCGTCCGCGTCGAACCTTGCGGCGTCGGCGTCGACGGCAACGAGGTTGCGGGTAGCGCGCGGACTCACCTCCCAGACGCGTCGCCGTCCCACACCTGTCCCTGTGTCGCGCACCAGACCCACCTCGGCGAGTCGCCGGACGTGGTAGCTCGTCGCTCCCGTGTGGGTGTCGAGGCGCCGCGCCAGGTCGGCAGACGTGGCGGAGCCGAGCACGCGGAGCTCGGCGAGGATGCGGCTTCGCAACGGATGCGCCAGGGTACGCAGGGAGGCCTGTTCCATGCACAGATTCTATGCACACTTCTGTGGCATCACGTGCTCAGCTCACTGCCCAGAGCCATGACGTCGCACGTCAGTGTGCATGCGGGGCCGGCTTTGGAGGGTCACGTGCTGCATCGGTACGATAAAACGAGTTGTGCAGGGCGATTCTCGGGCAGCGCGCGGTCGATCCTCGCGCATCGCGCGGTCGTCGGTCCGAGTCCCGCCACCACCGCAGCGCCCGCCCACGGCCGGGGGAGCGGTGCAGGCGCCCGGCACGACGCAGATCTCCCGCAGTCACGAGAGAAAGCAAGGCATCCGTGCGTACTTACACCCCGAAGCCGGGCGATATCACGCGTCAGTGGCACGTCATCGACGGTACCGACGTCGTCCTCGGCCGCCTCGCTTCGCAGGTGGCGATTCTCCTGCGCGGCAAGCACAAGGCGACTTTCGCTCCGCACATCGACACCGGCGACTTCGTGATCATCATCAACGCCGATAAGGTCGCCCTCACCGGCAACAAGATGGCCCAGAAGCAGGCGTACCGGCACTCCGGATTTCCCGGCGGCCTGCGCGCCACCCCGTACACCGAGCTGATGGCCAAGGCTCCCGAGCGTGCCGTCGAAAACGCGGTCCGAGGCATGCTTCCCAAGAACTCGCTGGCGCGTCAGCAGCTGCGCAAGCTCAAGGTCTACGCGGGCTCCGAGCACCCGCACGCAGCCCAGCAGCCCGCGCCGTACACCATCACCCAGGTCACTCAGTGACCCGCCGCGTCCAGGCCTGACGTTCGTCGAGGAGAACCGTGACCGAGACCATTGCCGCCGCGCTCGAGGAGACCGAGCCGGCCCTGTCCACCTACACCACCGAGTCCGAGGTGAGCGCCGACGAGTCCGTCGCGAGACCCTCGGCGTCTGCGCCCGGCGCGGCGACGGGTCGCCGCAAGCAGGCCATCGCCCGCGTGCGCATCGTCCCCGGCACCGGGGAGTGGAAGGTCAACGGCCGCACCCTGGCCGAGTACTTCCCGAACAAGGTTCACCAGCAGATCGTCAACGAGCCGCTCAAGGTGCTCGAGCTCGACGGCGCGTACGACGTCCTCGTGCGCGTCCACGGCGGCGGCCCCTCCGGGCAGGCTGGCGCGGTCCGCCTCGGCGTCGCCCGCAGCCTCAACAACGTCGACCCCGAGCTGAACCGACCCACGCTGAAGAAGGCCGGCTTCCTCACCCGCGACGCGCGCGTGCCCGAGCGCAAGAAGGCTGGCCTCAAGAAGGCCCGCAAGGCTCCGCAATACAGCAAGCGTTGATCGGGGAAGCGAGAATGGGACGTTTTTTCGGCACTGACGGGGTCCGCGGGCTGGCGAACCGCGACCTCACCGCCGACCTCGCGCTCGATCTGTCCGTGGCGGCCGCCCAGGTCCTCGGCAGCAAAGGTGCGTTCGGCAGCCGCCGCGCCAGCGCAGTGGTCGGCCGCGACACACGCGCGTCCGGGGAGTTCCTCGGCAATGCGGTCATGGCCGGCCTCGCGTCGGCTGGGGTGGACGTGCTCGACGCGGGCGTCCTGCCCACGCCGGCGATCGCCTACTTGACCCGGCGGATGTCCTGTGAGCTGGGCGCGATGCTGTCGGCCAGCCATAACGCGATGCCCGACAACGGGATCAAATTCTTTGCCGAGGGCGGTCACAAACTTCCCGACGCGGTGGAGGACGAGATCGAGTCGCGGATGGGCTACAACGGTGACCGCCCGACCGGCGCCGCGGTGGGCCGCATCAGACGGTTCACTGACGGTGCCGAAATGTACATGGAGCACCTTCTGGGGATCCTTCCGCAGCGGCTCGACGGCTTGCACGTCGTCCTCGATACGGCGCACGGCGCCGCCAGTCACGTAGCGCCGGACGTGTTCCGGCGTGCCGGGGCGACCGTCGACGTGATCGGCGGGTTCCCCGACGGCCTCAACATCAACGACGGTTACGGTTCCACGCACATCGAGAAGCTGCAGGAGGCAGTGCTCGCGCGGGGCGCCGCCATGGGTTTGGCGTTCGACGGCGACGCGGACCGGTGCCTCGCGGTCGACGCGGATGGTGTGCACGTCGACGGCGACCAGATCATGGCGATCCTCGCGCTCTATTTGCGCGCCGATGGTCGCCTCAAGGACGACACGCTCGTGGCGACCGTCATGAGCAACCTCGGCTTGCTGCACGCCATGAAGCGCGAGGGCGTGCGAGTCGTGCAGACCGGCGTCGGGGACCGGTACGTGCTCGAGGAGATGCGCGCGCACGACTACTCCATCGGCGGTGAGCAGTCCGGGCACGTCATCTTGCTGGACCACGCGACCACCGGCGACGGGGTTCTGACGGGTCTGATGCTCGCCTCCCGTGTGGTGACTTCGCGACGTTCGCTAGCCGACCTTGCGGCGGTGATGACGCGCCTGCCGCAGGTGCTGATCAACGTGCGGGGAGTCGACAGAGACGCGGTCGACGGCGACGCCGGCGTTCAGTCCGCGGTGAAGGAGATCGAGGCCGGCTTTGGCGAGGACGGGCGTGTGCTGCTGCGCAAGTCCGGCACGGAACCGTGCGTGCGCGTCATGGTCGAGGCCGACACGCAGGCGCGGGCCGAGGTCGCCGCGGAGCACCTCGCCAAGGTGGTCCTGGATCGTCTCAAGCTCTAACGCTTCAACAAGGTTTCACGCGACAACACGCCGGTACGGGACGACCCCGCACCGGCGTGTTGTCGTGCGCCGTGACCGCCGCCTCGTCGGCTGACGACGCTGCGCGCAGCGTCGTCAGCCGATAGGGCCGATCGCGGCGACCAGTTGGGCCTGGCCGTCGCGGAGTTTGTAGGTCAACCCGATCAAAGCCAAGGTTCCGGCGTTCACCGCGTCGGAGATGGCCAGGGACCGGTCTATGATCAGCCGCATCGTCTGTCGGACATGCTCGGCCTCCACCTCGTAGGACGACGTCTCGCCCCGCATCTTCGCGGCGATGACGCTGGGGGTGACCCGCTCCACGATGTCGCGAATGTACCCGCGCGGCATCGAGCCGTCCCGGTCGTGCTGGATGCCGGCCTTCACCGCCCCGCACGAGTCGTGCCCGAGCACCACGATCAACGGCACGGACAACAACTCCGTGCTGAACTCCAGCGAACCCAGCACGGAGGAATCCACGACGTGCCCTGCCGTGCGGATCACGAAGAGGTCCCCCAGCCCCTGATCGAAGATCACCTCGCTCGCCACGCGAGAATCCGCGCATCCGAAGAATGTCGCGAACGGGGCTTGGCCGTTCGCGAGCTCGTCGCGTCGAGACGCGTTCTGGTTCGGATGCTGCGGGTTACCTGTGACAAAACGCTGGTTGCCGGCCTCCAGCGCCGCCCACGCCTCGGCGGGTGTGCGGGGCCTGTGCTCGTCGGTGGTCACGGCAGGCCCACGGTGTCGCCGTCGACCGGGCCCGCGTCCACATCGGGATTAGGCTCCATGCCCGGCCGTTTCGCGATCGTCGCCTGGACAGCCTTCGGGCCGACGGTGGCGAAGAAGTCCTCGCCCTTGTCGTCCACCACGATGAACGCGGGGAAGTCTTTCACTTCGATCTTCCAGACCGCCTCCATGCCGAGCTCGGGATACTCCAGCACCTCGACCTTGGTGATGCAGTCCTGCGCCAAGCGCGCGGCCGGTCCGCCGATCGAGCCGAGGTAGAAGCCGCCGTGCTTCGCGCACGCGGTCGTCACCTGCTCGCTGCGGTTGCCTTTCGCGAGCATCACCAGTGAGCCGCCGGATGCCTGGAACTGGTCCACGTACGAATCCATGCGACCCGCCGTCGTCGGCCCGAACGACCCGGAGGCCATCCCCTGCGGGGTCTTCGCGGGCCCGGCGTAGTAAACGGGATGGTCCTTCAGGTACTGCGGCATCTCCTCGCCGGCGTCCAGTCGCTCCTTGATCTTCGCGTGCGCGATATCACGCGCGACCACGAGCGTGCCCGCGAGGGAAAGCCGGGTCTTGACGGGGTACTTCGTCAGCTCCGCGCGGATCTCGTCCATCGGGCGGGTCAGGTCGATCCGGACCACGTCGTCGCCGTCGAGTTGCTCGTCGGTCGTCGCCGGCAGGTAGTGGCCGGGCTCGAACTCCAGCTGCTCGATGAACACGCCCTCGCCAGTGATCTTGCCCAGGCACTGGCGATCGGCCGAACACGACACCGCGATCGCGACGGGCAGCGAGGCGCCGTGCCGTGGCAGCCGGATGACGCGGACGTCGTGGCAGAAGTACTTGCCGCCGAACTGGGCGCCGATGCCCAGCGTGCGGGTCAGCTCCAGGACCCGTCCCTCCATCTCGACGTCGCGGAAGCCCCGCCCCGTCGCCGCGTTGCCCGTGGTGGGAAGGGAATCGAGATACTTCGTCGAGGCGTACTTCGCCGTCTTGAGCGCGAACTCCGCACTCGTACCGCCGATCACGATCGCCAAGTGGTATGGAGGGCAGGCCGCCGTCCCGAGCGAGGCGATCTTGTCCTCCAGGAACGTCATGATCGACGTGGGGTTCAGGATCGCCTTGGTCTCTTGATAGAGGTAGCTCTTGTTCGCCGAGCCACCGCCCTTGGCCATGAACAGGAACTTGTACGTCGTCTCGTGGCCGGGCGCCGTGTCGGCGTAGAGCTCGATCTGCGCCGGCAAGTTGCAGCCGGTGTTCTTCTCCTCGTACATGGTGACCGGCGCGTTCTGGCTGTAGCGGAGGTTGAGCTGGGTGTACGCGTCGAACACGCCGCGCGCGATGGGCTCCTCGTCGGTGCCCGGCGTGAGCACGCGCTGGCCTCGCTTGCCCATGACGATCGCCGTGCCGGTGTCCTGGCACATCGGCAGCACACCGCCGGCGGAGATGTTCGCGTTCTGCAACAGATCGAGAGCGACGAACTTGTCGTTGTTGCTCGCCTCGGGGTCGTCGAGGATGTTCGCGACCTGGCGCAGGTGGGCCGGGCGCAGAAAGTGCGCGATGTCGTGCATCGCCGTGCGCGTCAGCAGGGTCAGCGCTGACGGGTCGACCTCCAGGAACGTGCGGCCGCCCGGGCCTTCGACGGTGCGGACCCCTTCGGTCGTCAGCAGCCGGTACGGCGTCGGGTCGTCCCCGATCGGCAGCAGGTCCTCGTAGGCGAAGTCCACCATCGTGCTCTCCTTCGAGCGTGCGGATGCGGCGTGGGTATCGCCATCCAGCCTAGTGATGCGGCCCAGGATGCGGGTGGATCGGCGACCTTCCGGGGGCGTGGAGACGATGCTGACCGGTCACCGTGTCCCGCTACGTAACGTAGGGGTCCGCACGGCGACGACAGCCCACCGTTGGTCGACTGCGGCCGTGTTGTGTGAATCACAAGTTGCATCGGTGTCGCGCGTTCGCAAGGTTGTTGCCAGCTTTCCACCAGCTGGGGCGGAGGACGTCGTTTCCGTGGCCTCCTCGCACCCCGGCCGCGCGCCGCGCGTCCGGCCAACCCTCCTGATCTGCGCCGATGGGCGCCGATGAGCGGGGCCGTCGCCCGAGCCTCGCGCCGAGACGAAGGAGTCGTGGTGCCCCAACATCGCAAGGCCAAAACGACGGCGGTGTTGAGCGCCGTCGCTCTGGCGTCGACCGGTCTGCTCTCAGCGTGCGGCGCCGCGTCGCCCGCGAATGAGCTGACGTGGTATATCAACCCAGATGGCGGCGGGTCCGATCCCACCAAGGGGGGTCAGGCCCAGATCGCGAAGGAATGCACGGACGCTTCGGGCGGGACCTACTCCATCAAGGTGCAGCTGCTTCCCAACAGCGCCTCCGACCAGCGTCAGCAGGTCGAGCGGCGGCTCGCGGCCAAGGACGCGGGGATGGACATCATGAGCCTCGACCCGGTGTTTGTGGCCGAGTTCGCCGAGCCCGGCTGGCTGGCGCCCGTGCCCGAGGACAAGAAGGCGACCTTCACCGACGACATGGTGAAGCCCATCGTCGACGCGGCCACGTGGAAGGGCACGCTCGTCGCCGCCCCGATGTGGGCGAACACGCAGCTGCTCTGGTATCGCAAGTCCGTCGCTGCGGCCGCCGGCCTCGACATGACCAACGACGTGACCTGGGACCAGATCATCGCTGCGGCGAAGAGCCGGCAGAAGACCATCGGCGTGCAGGCCAAGCTGTACGAGGGCTACACAGTGTGGATCAACGCCCTCATCGAGGGCGCGGGAGGCCACATCATCCAGGCCAACGCCGACAACGCCTCCACCATGCAGCTCGGCCTGGACACCGACGCAGGCAAGAAGGGCGCCGCCGTGATCGCCAAGGTCGCCTCGACCGGTGTCGGCGGCCCGGCGATCGGCTCGACCGACGAGACCGCCTCGGTCAACCTGTTCACGGACCCGGCCACGTCGGGGTTCATGGTCAACTGGCCGTACGTATGGAACGCGGTACCCGCCGCCAACGCCGCGATCGGTAAGGACATGGGCTTCGCGCGTTACCCGCAGACGGTGGCCGGCATGGCGAGCAAACCGCCGCTCGGCGGCATCGAGCTCGGCGTCAACGCCGCGAGCACCAAGAAGGACCTGGCCTGGCAGGCGCTGGAGTGCATCACGAACGTCGAGCACCAGACGCTCTACATGGTCAAGTCCGGCAACCCGGCCGCGCGCAAGGCGGTCTACGACGACGCCGAGGTCAAGGAGGCGTTCCCGAACGGGCTCGCCGCGCTGATCCGCACGTCCCTCGACGACGGCGCGCCGCGTCCGCTGACCCAGTACTACGGCGACATCTCCACGGCGGTCCAGAAGTCCTACAGCCCGCCTAGCGCGGTAAACGGCCAGACGCCCGCCGAGGCCGCCGATCTCATCATGCGAGTCCTGAAGGGAGAGGCCCTCCTGTGAGCACCGTCGCAGCCCCGGAGGCAAAAAAGGGCAAGGTCCACCTGTCCGACCGCGCCAAGGCCGAGCGCGCCCTCGGGTGGAAGCTGGCCGGTCCGGCCTTCGTGATCATGCTCGCCGTCACGGCGTACCCCATCATCCAGGCCACCTACCTGAGCTTCTTCCAATACCGCCTCTCCGATCCCGCGAACCGTAAGTTCGTGGGCCTCGGCAACTACGTCACCGCGCTGACGGATGGCGTCTTCTGGCAGGCCGTCGGGGTCACGGTGCTCATCACCGTCATCACCGTCGTCGTGGAACTCGTCCTCGGGTTCATCATCGCGATGGTCATGCACCGTGTGGTGATCCCCCGCAAGACGCTGCGGACGGTCGTGCTCATCCCGTACTCGATCATCACCGTGGTCTCCGCGTTCTCGTGGTTCTTCGCGTTCAGCACGTCGCTGGGCTACGCCAACCAGTGGCTGAACACCTTGACGTTCGGCGCGTTCCCGGAGACGTTCGACTGGTTCGGCTCTTTCGGGCCCTCGGTCGCCATCATCTGCTTGTCGGAGATCTGGAAGACGACGCCCTTCATGTCACTGCTGCTGCTCGCCGGTCTGGCGCAGGTCGACTCCGTGATGGAGGAGGCCGCCAAGGTCGACGGCGCCTCGTTCATGCAGATCCTCACCAAGGTGATCCTGCCGAACATGAAGCCCGCGATCCTGGTCGCGTTGTTGTTCCGTACGCTCGACGCGTTCCGCATCTTCGACAACATCTTCATCATGACCGGCGGGGCGAACAACACGAGTTCGTTCTCGCTACTCGTCTACAACCAGACGATCAGCCGCGTCGAGATCGGGATGGGCTCGGCGTTGTCCGTCCTGCTGTTCCTGGCCGTCGTGGTCATCGCCGTGTTCTTCATCAAGGGCTTCAACGTCGACCTCGCTGAGGGAAGGAGCTGACCCATGGGCGCCAATGCCGCTCCCCGGACGAAGTGGACGCTCTTCGCGCTGTCCATCCTCATCATGATCTGGACCGTCGTTCCGCTGGTGTGGATGGTCGGACTGTCCCTGAAAGCGCCGAACGACCTGGCGCTGCCCGGCAAGGCAGCGTTCGGCAACTTCTGGCCGACCAACCCGACCACGGAGAACTACGAGCTGATCTTCACCGGCGGCGCGTCCGACCTGTTCATGCCGGCGCTGCGCAACTCGTTCGTGGTGTGCCTCGTCGCGACGCTCATCGCGGTGGTCCTCGCGATGTTCTGCGCGTACGCGATCTCACGCCTGGAATTCCCGGGCAAACGGCTGATCCTGTCGACCGCGCTGGTGGTGTCGTTCTTCCCGGTGATCGCGATGGTCACGCCGCTGTACGACCTGTGGCGCCAGATCGGGCTGTTCGACACGATTCCCGGGCTGATCCTTCCGTACCTGGCGTTGACCCTGCCGTTGGCCATCTGGACGATGACCGCGTTCTTCCGCCAGATCCCCTGGGAAATGGAGCAGGCCGCTCAGGTGGACGGCGCCTCCAACTGGGAGGCGTTCCGCAAGGTGATCGTGCCGCTCGCGACGCCGGGGGTGTTCACGACGGCGATCATCACGTTCTTCATCGCGTGGAACGACTTCGTCTTCGCGATCTCGCTGACGTCGGACAAGGCTCGTACGGTCCCCGCGGCGCTCGCGTTCTTCACCGGGGCGTCGCAGTTCACGCAGCCGACCGGCGCCATCATGGCCGCCGCGGTCGTGGTGACGGTGCCCGTCGTCGTCCTTGTCCTCATCTTCCAGCAGCGCATCGTCGCCGGCCTCACCTCTGGTGCGGTCAAGGGTTGATGACGACGGACGCAGCGGTCGACACGGCGAGCGACAGCGAACGGTGCCGGCCGCGCAGTCCGAGGAATCAGCCCCACCAGAACTGCTGATCGACCTCACCAAGGAGAAGTCCCACCTATGTCTCAGATCGAACTCACGCACCTCGTCAAGAAGTACGGGGATGGTTTCCCCGCCGTGAACGACATCTCGCTGGACATCAAGGACGGCGAGTTCATGATCCTGGTCGGACCGTCCGGCTGCGGGAAGTCCACGCTGCTGCGGATGATCGTCGGCCTGGAGGACATCACCTCCGGCGACCTGAGCATCAACGGCAAGCGGGTCAACGATCTCGCCCCGCGCGATCGCAACCTGGCCATGGTGTTCCAGAACTACGCGCTCTACCCGCACCTGACCGTGTTCGAGAACATCGCGTTCCCGCTGCGGCTCGCCAAGGGCGCGATGTCGGAGCAACAGATCCAGGAGAAGGTCAACAAGGCCGCCGACATGCTGGAGCTCAAGGAGCACCTGGACCGCAAGCCGGGCAACCTCTCCGGTGGCCAGCGGCAGCGCGTGGCCATGGGCCGCGCGATCGTCCGGGAGGCGGATGCGTTCCTCTTCGACGAACCGCTGTCCAACCTCGACGCCAAGCTGCGTGGCCAGATGCGCACGGAGATCGCCCGGATGCAGCGGACCATGGGCATCACGACGGTCTACGTCACCCACGACCAGATCGAGGCCATGACCCTCGGCGACAGGGTCGCCGTGCTCAAACGCGGGGTGCTGCAGCAGTGCGCGAGCCCGCGGGAACTCTACGAACAGCCGGTGAACCTCTTCGTCGCCGGGTTCATCGGGTCCCCTCCGATGAACTTCCTGCCCGCCCGGGTCGATGGCGCTGTCCTGAAACTGCCGTTCGTCGACGTGCCCGTGTCGGGTGGGCTGGCGGACAAGGTGCGCGGCAAGGAGCTGGTCATCGTCGGGATCCGGCCCGAGCACCTCAAGGACGCGAGCTTGGGCGACCGTGAGCCGGACGCGGCAGCGCGATTCTCCGTGCCGGTCGACGTGACCGAGTGGCTGGGCAACGAGCAGTACGCCTATGTGCCCTACGAACCCGACTCCACCGTCCACGACAAACTGCAGGAGCTCGACCGGGATCTCGACGGCGAGGGTATGCGTACCCAGATGATCGTCAACCTGGACTCCCGCTCTCGAGTGCGGGAGGGCGACGACACACTCCTGTGGTTCGATCCCGAGATGATGCACGTGTTCGACCCGGAGACGGGCGACTGCCTCACGCGCAACGAGGAGCGCGCCCGTCAGATCGCGGAAGAGAACGAGGCGGACCGCAAGCGCGCTCTGGAGCGCGCGAAGGCCCGCGAAGCCTCCGCGGCGCAGCCGGCGGCCGGCTGACCCGCCCCGGACCGCGGCACTCCGGGGGCTCGGTCGGCGCCGAGTCTGAGGGGTGCCGCGGCGCGTTCCGGAAGGAGCAGGCGCCGGCTGCCGGTAAGCGTGGGAGTCGCGCAGGTGTCGGCCCTCACACGCGGGGCCGTCGACTGGGATGGTGCTGGCAGCCGCCTACGATGAGGCCGTGACCTCACCACCCGAGCATCCCGCTGCTCCAGACGCTTCACCCGGCGCCCCCGCACCTGGTGCGCGGCAGGTGCGTCGCCACGGCGGCAACTCTCGCAGCCTGGTGATCTCGATGGTGATCATGACGGCTCTGGTGTTCGCGTTCGTCGCCCTGCTACCTCGACCGGCGCAGCGCGAGCGCGCCGCGGTGGACGCCGTCGGGAAGGCGGGCCAGATCGCGACCGACCAGGCCTGGCCGGTCGCGACGTCGTCACCCGGGGACGATTGGCGGGCGACGTCGGTGGCCTTGACAGCGGACGCGCAGGGCGTGCCGACATGGACGGTCGGCTATCACCACCGGCCCGGCGACGACGTGTACGTGACACTGGCCCAGACCCAGCCGTCGACGGGGGCGGGGCCGGCGCTGCAGGCGTGGGTGGTGCGGCAGACGAAGAACGGCCGTGAGGATGGGACCGTCTCGAGCGGGGGCCGCGACTGGTCCCGGCGTTCGAGCAGGGACGCGACGGGTGCGGCATCGTCGGGGGATGCACCGGCGTTCCGGAGCCTGGTCGCGCAGGGGCCGACCTCCCCGGGCGGGTTGGCGACGGTGATCGCGGGCGACACCTCGTACGAGGTGTTGGAACGCTTCGCCGGGAGCCTGACCGTCGCCGACGTCCCCACCGGGTCTGTGTCCCCGTCCGTCGCGTCGCCGGCGCGGACTCCGTGATCTGGCCGCGTGGGGGGTAGCCCCCACGCGTGCGGGTGGGCTGACTCGCCGCTGCGTGGCGAGCTCGCCCGCAGGGACGTCAGGAGAGCCATCCCCGTCATGGGGTCAGGTGTCCTCGTCCTCGCCGGAGGCTCCCTTCAGACGCGCCTCGGCGCCGTCGAGCCACGTCGCGCAGTGGTCGGCGAGCGCCTCGCCGCGTTCCCAGAGACGCATGCTCTCCTCGAGGCCGACCTGCCCGGACTCCAGTCGAGCGACAATGCCCGCCAGGTCGTCGCGTGCCTGCTCGTACGACAGGCTCGTCACGCCCTGGGAGTCGCGCGGGGTGTCCTTGCTCGCCACGAGGTGGAGCCTACGCGAGGCGGCGGTCACGTCGCGTTGGGTACGAGGACGGGCTGGCTGGCCAGGATGTCCAGAGGGCCCAGGGGCGTGATGCGGGTGGTGGCTCCGGTGACGGGTTGCCAGGGGCCGGCGGCGATGCGGTACTCCGCGCTCAGGGTCGTGGTGGCGAGGGGTTGAACGGTGCCGGTCTTCTCGTAGGTGTGGGTGATGTCGCCACTGGGGTAGGGGCCGCCCGGACTGGTGGTGGGACCTGTCGTGGTGCCGTCGCCGAAAGTGAAGGTGTAGCGGGCTGTGATGCGCAGTTCCACGGCCTGGCCCAGCAGGGTGAGGGCCCGGCTGTGGCCGGGGGCGTAGCCGTTGGCCGGGGTGGCGGGCCAGGTGAGCTGGAAGTACGTGGGCAAGTCGACCAGGCTCGCCCCGCCGGGCGGTTGGGTTTTCGGTGTCGGCCGGGCCAGGGGTGTGGTGGCGAAAGCCTGTTCGATGGCGGCGCGCAAATCGGCCTCGGTGGGACCGGGAGGTGTGGCGGCGGGGATCTGGTCGGGTTGGCAGGTGCTGCCCTGGTAGAGCCACGGCCCCGGCGGGGTGGTGGTGTCCCGGCGATAGATCCACATGAGGGGACCCGTCTCTCCCCGGCCGCAGGCTGCCATCGCGGTGGAGCAGTACGAGTCGGTGGAGCCGTCGGG
>JBDTWM010000087.1:0-12439 GCA_040006675.1 Dermatophilaceae bacterium
CGTGCCGCGGGACGCTGACCTGGTCTGCCAGGAGGGTATTCGCCCAGGTCCAAGGTTTGTCGGTGGGGCAGGCTAGCCTGCGGAGCAGAGCCAGGACACCACGGTGGCCGGGCACCACGGGTTCTGGACTCGTCGACGTCGGAAGGGGTGCGGGCTGTGGCCACGGGGGGCGGCGTCCGGTTCGTGCACACGAGCGACTGGCAGCTCGGCATGACGCGCCACTTCCTCGAAGGGGAGGCGCAGGCGCGCTACGCCGGCGCGCGGCTCGACGCGGTGCGGGCGATCGGGGTGATCGCGCGGGAGCGGGCCTGCGACTTCGTGGTGGTCGCGGGAGACGTCTTCGATTCCAACCTCTTGTCCTCGCAAGTCGTCCGTCGCGCGCTGGACGCGTTGGCGTCGATCGACGTCCCGGTGTTCCTCCTGCCGGGCAATCACGACGCGCTCGACGCGTCGACCGTCTACCGCGGCGACCTGTTCGTCGCGGAGTGCCCTCCAGGAGTGCACGTCCTCGACGGCTCCGGTCCCGTTCGGGTCGCCCCGGACGTCGAGCTGATCGCCGCCCCGCTGACCTGTCGCGCTCCGCTCACCGATCCCGCCGCCACGGCGCTGGAGGGTGTGGAGGCCGACGGAACCATCAGAATCTTGGTGGCCCACGGGCAGGTGGACGTGCTGGACCCGGAAGGAGGGCGGGCGGGGGCTATCCGGCTGGCGCGGCTGGAGCAGGCGATCGACGAGGGCGTCGTGCACTATGTGGCGCTTGGTGACCGCCACTCCCGGCTTGCGGTGGGGGGCAGCGGGGCGGTGCACTACAGCGGGTCGCCGGAGGTGACGGCCTTCCGGGACCGGGCAGCCGGGGACGTGCTGGTCGTGGACCTGCCGACCAGAGGGAGCCCACGCGTGGAGGGTGTCGAGGTCGGGGCGTGGCGCTTCGTCGACGTGGGCCGCGACGTGTGCCAAGCGGACGATGTCGCCAGCCTCGACGAGGAACTGGCCGCGCTCCCGGCCGCCGAACGCACCGTCGTGCGCCATGCCCTGCTGGGTTCCCTCAGCCTCACCGATCACGCCGCCCTTCAGGAAGTCCTGGCTCGGCACACCGACCGCTTCGCCGGCTTGTTCGCGTGGGAGCGGCACACCGACCTTGCGGTGTATGTCGACGGAGATGAGTTGACCGACCTCGGGGTGAGCGGGTTCGTCGGGGCGGCGGTGCGGCGACTCGGTGAGCAGGCCGGGGACGAGACCCGGGCAGGCGATGCGCTGGCGCTGCTTTACCGCCTGGCCCGGACGGGCACCCGATGAGGCTGCACCGCCTAGAGGTGGGCAACGTCAAGGGGATCGCGTCGGGCGCCATGACGTTTCCCGTGCGGGGCGTCTGCGTCCTCGTCGGGCCCAACGAGGCTGGCAAGACCACGCTGATGAACGCACTCGACCTGTTGCTGGAAGAGAAAGACAGTTCGCGCAAGCGGCACGTGCTGGCCATGCAGCCGGTCGGGTGCGACGTGGCGTCCTGGGTCGAGGCGGAGATGTCGGCGGGGCCCCACCGCTTCACGTACCGCAAGCAGTGGTTCCGACAGCCGAGCACCGAACTTCACGTCACGGCCCCCGCCGTCGAACACCTGGTCGGCGTCGCGGCCCACGAGCGGGTCGGTGAGATGCTGGCCGCCACCACCGACCTGACGCTGTGGAAGGCCCTGCGGCTACTGCAGGCCTCGCCCCTGGTTCCCCCTGACCTCGGCGGTAGCACGGCCTTGTCGGCGGCGCTCGACGCCGCCGCGGGCTCCGCGGTGGACGCGGGTTCCGATGGCGACTCGCTGGTGTGCGCTGCGGAAAGCGAACACGCTCGCTACTTCACGGCGGGCAAGGGCCAACCGACAGGGGAATTCCGGCAGGCGATCGACGCCGTCGAGGCGGCCCGCCAGGCCGAACACGTGGCGGCTGTCGCCATGGCGGAGGTCACCGCCGACGTGGAGCGACACGACGCCGTCCGCGGGTCGATTCGCGCCGCGCAGCAGCAGGTCGACGAGGCCGGCGGACACCACGACGAGATCGAGGGCCGCTGGTGCGAGGTGGCCGTGCTCGTCGATCGTTGCGCCGCAGCGGAGCGGGATGCCGACATTGCGGAGCGGGACGCCGCCCGGGCGCGGGAGCGCCGCGACGAGCGGGACGCCCTCGCCGGGGAGCTGTCGACCCGGCAGCGCCTGGTGGCCGAGCAGTCCGAGGTGACACGGTGCGCCTTGGGGGAGCTCACGCCGCTCGAAGAACGTCTCCGCGGGCTGCGCGCGGAGCTGCGAGCGGCCCACCAGCGGGTCACGGTCTGCGCGGACGCGGCGGAGCTGGCCGAGCGGGAGGTGACGTTGGCGCGCAGATCGGCCGACGCCACGCTGCTGGCGGAGAGGGTGGCCCGCGTCGACCAGGTCGAGGAGGAGCGTCGATCCGCCTCGGCCACGCTGGCCCGGCTGCGGGTCGACGACGCCGCCGTCCGGAGCCTGGAACGGCTGGCGGCGACGCTCGACGTCGCGGTGTCGCGTCGCGAGGCGGAGAGCGCCCGCGTCACTCTTATCGGCCTCCAGGATTCCGGAGCGGTCGTCGTCGTCGACGGCGCCGAAGTGACGTTGCGTGCCGGCGAGGAGCTGGAGCGCACGGTGGCCGAACCCGTCGATGTGATCGTCCCCGGCCGCCTGATCGTGCGGCTGTGCCCAGAGTCGGGCGCCGCTGAGCGTTCGGCGGCCGTCGACGCGGCCCGTCGGGCGCTGCGGGAGGGGCTGGCCGACGTCGGCGTGGAGAGCCTCGAACACGCCCGTCGAGCGGCCGACGAGCGGCGCGGCGCGCAGGACCGGCTGACCCGGGCCAGCGACCGGCTCGACGACGTGCTCGCCGGGGCGCGACGGGAGGATCTGCGCGACGAACTCGCTCGCTGCGCCGACGAGGTGGCTGAGCTGCGCGCGGCGCTGGACACCGAGGTCGGTGCCTCGTTAAGCCCTGACACCGGCGCGACGGGCGTTGGCGGACTCGCCCCCGGCGAGGGCCGTGCGGTCATCCGATCCGGCACGCAGCCCACCATCGATGCCGCCACTGACGTCACCGCTGACGTCACCGCTGACGCCGGCAGCGGGCCCGGCACCGGCACCGGCCGCCACAGCGACGACCTGTGGGGCTTGGATCCGCAGGAGCGCGCCCGTGTCGCGCGGGAGGAGCTGGCGACCGCTCGGGAGACCTACGCGGCGTTGGTGCAGCGTGTAGACGCGTACCGCAGCGGAGTCGAGGAAGCGCGGGTCGAGCACACCCGTGCCCAAAGCTTGCTGGCCGCCGCCGAGCGCGAGATGGAGGCGGCCGAGCAACGGCTCGCGCGGCTGCGCGAGCAGGAACCTGACGAGCAGGTGCGGGAAGCGCTGCGGCGCACCGAGGGGACTCGCCGATACGCTGCCGAGGCCCACCAGACACTGTCGACGCAGGTGGCGACCCTCGACCCCGAGGCGCTGACGCTGCAGCGGTCGTCCGCACAGGCACGGCTGGACACGGTGCAGGAGCGGCTGGCCGGGCTGCGGGACGAACGCCTCGCGATCGAGGCCCGGCTGGAGTTCAACGGCAGACAAGGCCGGTACGACGCGCTGGAGACCGCGCGCGGCGAGGCGCGGCACGCCGAGCGGCAGCTCGCGGCGGTGTCCCGCCGCGCCGAGGCGGCGCGGCTCCTCCACGAGACATTGCAGGCCCACCGCCTCGACGCCACTCGTGCCTACGCCGCCCCGTTCGTCGAAGCGATCCGCCGACTCGGCGCCGTCGTCTACGGGCCGGACTTCGCCGTCGAGGTCGGCGACGACCTGCGGGTGATCGCGCGGGTGTTGTCGGGCCGCCGCATCGACCACGAGGCCCTGTCGGCCGGAGCCCGCGAGCAGCTCGCGCTGCTGATCCGGCTGGCGGTGGCCGGCCTCGTGGATCCGCGTGAGGGAGTGCCGGTCGTCATCGACGACGCCCTGGCGTTCACCGATCCGGTGCGCCTCGATCGGATGTCCGCGGCCTTTTCGCTGGTGGGTGAGCAGGTGCAGGTGATTCTGCTGACCTGCGCGCCTGGACGGTACGACGGGATCGTCGGCGCGTGCCGCGAGGACTTCGGACACCACTTCCGCACCGCGGAGCCCGAGCGGGTCGGATGATCGGGCAGTGCCCGGTGACGGCGGAGCTTCGGTGAAGGGGCGGCCTCGCGTGCTGGGCCAGGATGCGTGCGTGAGCAGCCGCGGCGAGGTCAGGGAGCGGGTACCAGGTCACGGGGGAGCAGCGACGCGAGTTGGCGCCGCAGGATCGTGCCGGCCGTCGACCGGGGGACGACGTCGACGAAGGTCACCCCGGCCAGGTGCTTGTAGTCCGCGGTGTGGTCTGCGACGTAACGCAGGAGGCCCTCCTTGGAGGGACCCACGCCGGCGCCGTCCGCGAGCACCACCAGCGCCCACGGACGCTGCTCGCCAGGCGTTGAGCCCGGGATCGCCGTCACGGCCGAGTCCGCCACGCCCGGGTAGTGCCGTAGGACGGACTCCAGCCCTGCGGGAGCCACCTGCAATCCTCGCGAGGGGATGAGCTCGGCCAGCCGGTCGATGACGCGCATCTGCCCGGAGGCGTCGATGGTGACGAGATCCCCGGTGCGCAGCCACCCGTCGGCGTCCATCGCCGCGGCGGTCGCGCGCGGGGCAGCCACGTACTGGCTCATGACGTTGGGACCCTTGACCCACAGCTCACCCGGCGTGCCCGTGCTCCCCGGCGCAGGGACGTCGTGGCCGCTCGCCGGGTCCACGACGCGGCAGCGGACCCCGGGCACCGGCGTCCCGACGCCGTCCAGGCTGTGCCGCGCGCCGTGTCGCATCACGTGGGTCACCGGCGCCATCTCCGCGAGGCCGTACCCCTGGAGCACCTCCACCCCGAGCCGTTCGGCAAGGGTCCGTCCGATCGCGGGATCCAGGGGCGCGCCACCGGAGACGATCGTCGTGAGCGATGAGAGGTCGAAGTCCGCCAGGGTGGGGCTCGTCGCGAGGAAGCTCGCCACCGGGGGGACGACGTACGCCGCGGTCGCGCGGTGACGCTCGATGAGCCGCAACGCGGCGCGCCCATCGAACTGGCGCATCGTCAGCAGCGTGGCGCCGGCCAGGAGCCCCGTCGTGAGGGTCGCGGTCAGCCCGTAGATGTGGGTGAACGGCAGGAAGGCGAGGATCCGCCGACCGCATCCGCTCCCGAGGATGCCGTGCAGTTGCACCGCGTTGGCCACCATCGCCCGGTGGGTGAGGGCGACCGGTTTGGGCAGACCGGTGGCGCCGGAGGTGAACGCCACCACGGCGGGGTGCGTCCCAGGATCGACCCTGATCGTCGCGGGGTCGAGCGGGGCGCCCTCGCGCAGCAACGCGTCGTACGGCGTGTAGGGGGGCGCGAACAGGAGGGCCGGGGGCGGCCCGACCCCCGTCCGCGCCGGCACCACGACGAGCGCATGGTCGCGGAGCCCGTGCTGGACCGACGCCGGCACCGCGGATCCGAGCAGGCTCTCGTGGGTGATGAGGCTGTCCGCCCCGGCGACGGCGAGCTGCGCCGCCATCTCCTCGCAGCAAAGCGTGGGGGGGACGAGGGCCAGCGTGGCGCCCGTCGCCAGGACGGCCAGGAAGGCCACCGCGGCGTCGGGCCCGCTCGGCAGATGGGCCGCTACGACGCTGCCGGGGGCCATGCCGCGGGCGGCGAAGGCCCCGGCGAGTCGGCCCACCTGGTCGATGAGGTCGCCATACGTGAGTTCGACGCCCGAGGCGTCGTCGAGGATCGCGATGTCGTCGGGATCATGGCGCGCCGCGGCGCCCAGCAAAAACTCGTCGAGCCGGACGTCAGGGATGACCGGATCCGGCTCGACGCACCGATACTCCATGCCGCCTCCTGCCCGCCCGTCGCTGCGCGAGATCTCCCTCGTGTGATCTCCCACAGGGTCGGGGCCGCGCAGGGCTCACGGTACGCGACGCGCAAGCCCCGACTTGACGAGTGTCCAAGAAGCGTCCGGCGGTGTCGAGCTGACCCGTCATGCGACGGTGTCGAGCTGACCGGTGTTACGAGTAGTCGTAGAACCCGCGGCCGGACTTCTTGCCCAGGAATCCCGCGTCGACCAAGCGGTTGAGCAGGGGCGGCGGGGCGTACGTGGGGTCTTTGAACTCCTCGTACATGCCCAGCCCTGCCGCGCGCACCGTGTCGAGGCCGATCGCGTCGATGAGTGCGAGGGGTCCCATGGGGTGACCGCAGCCCAGGCGCATGCCGGTGTCGATGTCCTCAGGGCTCGCGTGGGCGCCCTCGAGGAGGCGGATGGCCGCGAACATATACGGAACGAGCAGCACGTTCACCACGAAGCCGGGGCGATCGGGGGCGATGATCGCGGTCTTGCCCAGCTTCTCGGTGACGAACACGCGGGCCCGCTCCAGCGCGTCGGATCCCGTCGTGAGGCATGGGATCACCTCGACCAGCTTCATGAGCGGGACAGGGCTGAAGAAGTGCAGTCCGACCGTGTGCTCGGTCCGCCCGGACGCTGTGGCCAGGCGCACGATCTGCAGTGAGGACGTGTTGGACGCGAGGACGGCGTCGGGCTGGGTGAGGATTTCACCGAGCCGCGCGAAAAGGGCCAGCTTGGTCTCCTCGTGCTCGGTCGCGGCCTCGATCACGATGTCGCAGTCCGCGAGAGCGGTGAGGTCGGCGGTGAAGGTGAGTTGCGCCAACGCGGCGTCCATCTCCTCGGCGCTGGCCTTGCCCTTCGTGACCGAGCGCTCCAGCGACGAGCGCACCCGCCGCTCAGCGGCGGCGGCCGACTCGGCATCGACCTCGCTGACCACCGTCGGCACTCCGGCGCGGGCCGCGACTTCGGCGATCCCCGAACCCATGAGCCCGCCGCCCAGCACTCCCAGCGTCGCGATCTCGCCCACGTCGTTCCTCCTGATCCGGGGTGGCTGGCTGCCTATGACCCCTGCCCATCCTGCCAGGGCTCTCGTGCCGATCGCGGCGGCCGCGGGCGGTGAAGGGTGTGTTCCGCGTCATGCGTGGGTCGGGGCGGCGCCGCCAGGGCACGTACCGTGATGGGCATGGCGAACCTGCGAGACCTGCTCGACATGCTGCCGATCGACGACGCGCTGCTGCGCAAGATCCCGATTCCGGGGGTGCAGGGGCGGTGCCTGCTCGAGATCGACCTGGCGCGCGGGCTCGCCGAAGGCGCGCCCTCCTCACCACTCGAGGTGTTCCGGGCTCGCAACACGCCGGTCCTCGCAGGGGTGGTGGAGGCGCTGCGGCGCGCGGCCGACGATTCTCGGGTCGCAGGACTGATCGTGCACTGCGCGGGCGGCGCGCCGGTGGCCCGCGTCGCCGAGCTGCGCCGCGCGATCACCCGATTCGCCGAGAGCAGCAAACCGACGGTCGCGTGGGCGGAGTCGTACGGGGAGCTGGCGGGCGGCAGCGCGGGCTACTATCTGGCCACCTCCTGCGGGGAGATCTGGCTGCAGCCAAGCGGTGAGCTGGTGCTGCGTGGCGCCGTCGCGCAGGGCGTCTATGCGCGGGGCGCGCTCGACAAGCTCGGCGTCTTGCCGCAGTCTGCGCAGCGCAAGGAGTACAAGACAGCTCTGGACATGCTCACCCGTGACGTCATGTCGGATCCGGAGCGCGAGATGCTGGCCCGGATCGTCGCGTCGTTGAATGAGACGGCCGTCGCGGAGATCGCCTCCGCCCGGTCGCTCGCGGCCGACGCCGTCCGCGCGTCCTTCGATGAGGGGATGCTCCGCGCGCACGACGCCCAACAGGTCGGCCTCGTCGACCGGCTCGGGTACCGCGACGAGGCGCTCGCCGCGCTCCGGCAGCGGATGGGTGACGCCAACGCGTCGGCGGAGTTGCGGTACGTCGACCGGTACCGCTCGTTCATGCACGGGGTGGACGCCGTCACCAAGCGCGGCAAACCGGTCGTGACCGTCGTGCAGGCTCTCGGGCCGATCCACTTGGGACGCAACGGACCCCGTCCGTTTGGCGGCCGATCCGCCGGTGCGGACACCATCGGCGCCGCGCTGCGCCAGGCCGGTCGGGACAAGCACGTCAAGGCCGTGGTGTTGCGGGTCGACAGCCCCGGCGGTTCGTACGTCGCGTCCGACGCGATCCGGCGCGAGGTGCTGGCCCTGCGGGAGGCGGGCACGCCTGTCGTGGCGTCGATGGGCGCCGTGGCGGCCTCCGGCGGCTACTTCATCGCGATGCCGTGCGCGGCGATCGTGGCGAATGCGCAGACCCTCACCGGCTCGATCGGCGTGATCGCGGGCAAGCAGGTGCTCGCCGAGGGGCTGGGACGGATCGGGGTGCGCACGCAGAGCGTGTCCGAGGGGACGTACGACGAGATGTTCTCGTCCCAGCGTCCCTTCACGGACGCTGAGTGGGAGCGGCTCAACGCCTGGCTCGACGCGATCTACGACGATTTCACGGGCAAAGCGGCGCAGGACCGGCAGATGTCGAGGGAAGCGCTCGAGCCGTTGGCGCGCGGGCGCGTCTGGACGGGCGCCGACGCCGCGCAGCGGGGGTTAGTCGATGAGATCGGCGGCCTGGAGGTGGCCGTGGCGCGGGCGTGCGCGGCGGCGGAGCTGGACCGGGACGACATCGAGGTGCGCCTCGTGCCGAAGGTCGGTCCGCTCGACATGCTGATGCCGGCCGACAGTTCCGAGGCGGCGTCGAGCGCCGTGGGCCTCATCGGCGGGCGCTCGCTCCTGACCGAGGTCGGCGCCCTGCTCGGATGGTCGGTGGAGGCATCGCCGCTGCTCGCGGCGGTGCAGGCCGCCGCGGAGGAGGGCCGGGGAGTCCTGACGATGCCGGGGATCCGCCTGAGCTGATCGGTTCGCCCACCCGTGTACCGGCCTGTCCTCACGGCCGGGATCGTCGGGCGTTAGCCAGGATCTGGTCGGCCATCGGCATCCACAGCGCCTCGGGGAAGTCGTGGCCCATGCCGTGATACGCCACGAACCACGCTCCCGCGACGCTCCGCGCCGTGTCCAGGCCGCCGCGCGGACGCACCATCGGGTCGCCGAGCCCGCTGATCGCGAGCGTGGGAGCGGTGATCGCCGACAGGTCGGCCGGATCGGTTTGGTTGGCACGGACCTGCCGCATCGTGGAGCTGGGGTCACGCGGGCAGCGGGCGTGGCAGCGTTCCGCGACGGTCCGGGCCCACGCGTCGTCGAAGCGGTACCCCGGCGAGGAGATGGCGCGAGCCACCTTGACCATGCGGCGGATCTCGCCCTCGTCCGGACGCCGCTCAGGCTGCCGCCCGCTGGCCGCGGTCAGCATCGGGCGCAGGTAGCGCAGCGCGCCCGCCGGATGTATGTCGGCGGGCATGCTCAGCATCGAGGTCAGCGAGCGCACGCGCCGCGGATGCGCCGCGGCGAGCCGCTGGGCCAGCATGGCGCCGAGCGACGCGCCGACGATATGCGCGGACTCCCAACCGAGCGCGTCCAGGACCGCGAGCGCGTCGCCGACCATGTCGCGGGCCCGGTAGACCGGCTTCCGTCGGCGCAGCGCCTCCAGCCGACGGTCGGGCTCCGGCGACGTGAAGTGCGTGCTCAACCCGGCGTCGCGGTTGTCGAAGCGCGCCACCGCGAACCCGCGCCGCGCCAGCTCCTCGCAGAATCCGTCCGGCCACCACAGCATCTGGAAGTTCAACCCCATGATGAGCAGGAGCGGCTCCCCCCCTGGGGCACCCGACGGGTCGCCGAAGGTCTCGTACGCGATGCGGACCGCCCCGTGGGTGGCGTACCGCGGTTCCGACGGCATCTCGTGTGCCTCCTCAGCCGGGGAAGACCAGCGAGGCCAGGCCGCGCCGCTGGTTCCGCCGCTCACCGTAGCGCCGCCAGGTCGTCACGCTGGGGATCGGGGGAACGCCAAGGGCCGACGGGTCAGGGCTGACGGGAGAACTCCGAGGCGCGCTCCACCTGCTCCGGGGTGACGGGGACGGCCGTGTACCGCTCGAATTGCAGGGCCGCCTGCACCGCGATGACCTCACCACCGGTGATGACGGGCGTGCCCGCCGCCCGCGCCGCACGGATCAGCGGCGTCTCGACCGGGAACGCGACCACATCCATGACCGTCCGCGCTGCCGCCACGTGTGCCTCGCCGAAAGACAGGGCCTCGACGTCGGGTCCGTGCATCCCGAGCGGGGTGACGTTGACGACGATCGCCTCCGTCGGCGGAGGATCGTCGACCGCCCAGGCGTAGCCGTACCTGTCCGCGAGCGCCGACCCGGCGTCCCGGTTGCGGGCGAGCACCGTGAGGTGCTCGGCACCGGCGCTGCGGAACGCCGCGACGACGGCCTTGGCCATGCCGCCGGAGCCGCGGACCAGCACCGGGAGGCCGAGATCCAGCTCGTGTCGGGCGATGAGGGTCCGCACGGCCTCGTAGTCCGTGTTCGACGCTGAAAGTCGCCCGCCCTCGTTGACGATGGTGTTGACGGACTCGATGGCCGCCGCCGAATCCTCCACGACGTCGACGAGCGGGAGCACAGCTTCCTTGAACGGCATCGACACCGAGCAGCCGCGGATTCCGAGCGCTCGGACGCCGCGGATGGCGCCCTCGAGATCCTGCGTGCTGAAGGCCTTGTAGATGAAGTTCAGGCCGAGTTCGTCGTACAAGAAGTTGTGGAACCTGGTGCCGATGTTCGACGGGCGCCCGGCCAGCGAGATGCACAAGGTCATGTCCTTGTTGAGGATCGGCATGCGCCCAGTGTCCCGCGCCTGATCGCCGTCCTAGGCGAAGACTCCCTGGACGACCTGCAGCAGGACCCACAGCGATAGGACCAACGCCGCGACCAGAGCGGCGATGACCGTGGCCACGAGCAGGCCGGCGCGCAGCAGATAGCCGCGGGTGTCGGTGTCGACCTGCCGGCCGGAGTCGATGGTGTCCTGCAGCAGCCGGTAATTCTTGCGGTTGGCGCGATGAACGGCGTCGGCGACGTCGCCGACCCCCGGTACGAGACCGAGTACGGCATCGACGACGATGTTCCACGCCATGTGCACCAGCACGCGCAACGGAACGCGGTAGCGCACCGAGCCGACGAGGATGACGCTGCTGAGAGCGGCGCCGATCGAGTCGCCGACGCCGGGAATCAGGCCGATCGCGGCGTCGAGTCCGATCCGGACGTTGAGGCCGGGGATGCGGACGAGGTCGTCGAGCAGCCAGGCCAACGCGCTGAGCGCCTGGGGATCGGGAGCGCCGGGCGGCTGCACTGCGCCGGACAGCACCGCGTCCTCGCGCGGCTGTCGGCTGGCGGGAAGGTCGACGTCGCGACCAGTGGCGGCGCGTTCAGAACTGGACATGGTCTCGCGTCGTCTCGCTTCCGGAACCGGGAATCTGCCCCCGGTGTAACGGCGCGCGTGGCCGGGGTGTTCCGGTGGGAGGGGGTGGCGCCGATGAGCCTCGTCGCGGCGCCGCCCCCGCCACCGTGGCGCGTCGTCAGTCTCCGTAGGGGTTGTGGAACGAGATGTGGATGTGGTCGTGGTGGCCGCCGGTCACGCCCTTGGCGGTCGTGTAGGCGCGCCAGGTCGGCGAACCCCACGAGGCGTGCCAGATGTCACCGTCCCAGATGATGTAGCGAATCTGCAGTCGCGCAGCGTTGTTGCGCAGCCATGTGGCGATCTCCCAGCCCCGGTAGCGCATGGCCGTATTCGGGTAGAGGCCGATCCGGGGCGAGATCGTGCAGTCCAGGGCGTTGCCGGTGTTGTGATTGGTGGTCGCCCGCTCGTACGGCCGGTATGCGCCGACCCAGCAGTCACGTTCGCCGGTCAGCCGGGCGATCTCGGCAGCGGCGAACGCGGTGCGGGAGGTGGCGTTCGGGGCCCGGGTCGCCGCGACCGGGTAGGGGTTGGCACGCGGCGCGGCGAACGGCGAGCCGGCCGCCTGGGCCGACGGCGTGGTGACGGCGATGACGCTGGTGAGCAGGGCGCCGGCAATGGCGGCGCGCGTGAGCTTCTTACGCATGATGAGACTCCCGTGTAGGGGCGGGTTAACCCAGACCGTGGTTGTCGTGGGCAGGTGCTCGCGGTGGGCAGGGATGACCGGGCGCGCGATGGCGCGCCCACACCGACCGCCTCAGTGGCCACAGACACGTCGACGCCTATAGGGGTGGCGTCGACGTGCTGCCTGATCCCTCGCGTTTGTCGAAGGATGCGAAGGCGGTCGGTTCTGCAGCTCGTTCGCGGGGCGGTTCCGTCCATACCGCGATAAGCCAGCGAGAAGTATTGTGCCACAACACTATTCGATCCCCTACGAGGGGGCGGGGTCGCACGGCGGCGCGCGGTCATCGACCGAGGCGGGGGCGACGCGGGGCGGGGACGGCGTGCCGCGGAACGTCGTGCCACGGAACGTCGTGACGTAGGCGACACGGAGCAGGGGGAGGGAGCCGTGGCGCGAGGCTGGCCTGACGCGAAGCTGG
>JBDTWM010000088.1:0-12304 GCA_040006675.1 Dermatophilaceae bacterium
GCGCGCTTTCGGCACCCCGGCGCTCTTTCGGTAACCCACCGCTTGATCGGCGCCCGATAGCGAGCCTCGGGAACTGATGTGTCGCGGTTGCGGAACACACGGACGATATAACCCACGGCCGATCCGGCGGCGTGACTCGATCAGCCTGGTCACTCTTGGCGGAATCGAGGTCACTGAGGCAGGTCATACCGGTCCCCGTCCAGAGGGGTGACCAGCCCGTCCTCGATGAGGCTGGCCAGGCAGCGATCCCGTTGCGGCGATCCGGTCGGCCAGGCGGTGGCCAGGCGCTGCGCCGGAACCGGTCCGGACGCCGTCCGCAGCATCTGCAGGAGCGCGCCGCGGCACTGCCGGTCTGTCCCGATCCAGGGCTGTCCCCGCCGGGGCGGTCCGTCGTACGCAGGGGAGCCCGCGAGTCGCCACGCGCACCGGTCGGCGACCGGGCACGTCTCGCAACGCGGCGCGCGGGCCGTGCAGACGAGCGCGCCGAGCTCCATGCAGGCCACGTTCCAGGCGACGGAGTCGGCCGGGTCGGTGGGGGCGAGCCGGGCGGCCAGCGCGGACTCGGCCGCCGTCAGGCTCCGCGCGGGAAGCGCCGCACCGCTGACGAGGCGTCCCTGGACACGCCGCACGTTCGTGTCGACCACGACGGTACGGCGGCCGTACGCGAACGCGGCGACCGCCGCCGCCGTGTAGGGGCCGACGCCGGGGAGCGAACGGAGCACGTCTTCCTCGTGCGGCACCATTCCGTCATGTTCGGCCACGATGATCCGGGCCGCCTCGTGGAGCCAGAGCGCACGTCTCGGGTAGCCGAGCCGGCCCCAGGCGCGCACGGCGTCCCCGGGCGATTGCGCGGTCAGGTCCGCGGGCGTGGGCCAGCGTGCCAACCACTCCCGCCAGACGGGTTCGACGCGGGCGACGGGCGTCTGCTGCAGCATGACCTCGGAGACAAACACGCCCCAGGCAGAGCACTCGGGACGGCGCCATGGCAGGTCGCGGCCGTGGACCGCGTACCAGTCCAGGATCGCGTGCAACGCGGCGGCCGCCGACGCGGCGTAGTCCTGGCGGGTGCCACCGCCCCTCACGTGTACCGCTCGATCAGGCTCGACTCGGCGATGCGCGACAGACCCTCGCGGATCGTCCGGGCCCGCGTCTCACCCACGCCGTCGACGGCCATCAGCTCCTCCAGCCCGGCGCACAGCAAGGGCTGTAGGCCTTCGAAGTGTTCGATGAGCCGGTCGGCGACGGCGCGGGGGAGTCGCGGGATTCTGGCGAGCAGGCGGTGCCCCCACGGGCTGGTCGCGTCGTCGAGGGCCTCGGCGGAGGCCGGATAGCCCAGGGTCGCCGCCACCGCGGACAGGTCCAACATGTCGGTTACGGACGACGCCTCCAGCGACGCCAGGGTGCCGTCGAGCGTGCGCCACCCGTCGTCCTGGAGGTAGTCGGCCACGACGAGCGCCCGCTCCCGGCGCACGCCGCGCGTGAGCTCCTCCGACTGGAGCGCGACGAGGCGGCCATCCGTGCCGAGTTCCAGGACGTACGCCGACACCTCCTCGCTGATCCTCCGCACCATCTCGTGTCGTTGCACGACAAGGGCCACGTCGCGGACCGTCACGACGTCGTCGACCTCCAGCGCGGACAGCGTCGCGGTGACCTCGTCGAGGCGGGCCCGGTAGCGTTCCAGGGTGGCGAGCGCCTGGTTGGCCTTCGACAAGATGACCGTCGACGCCTCCATCACGTGGCGCAGGTCGCCGACGTAGAGCGCGATGGTGTGCATCGACTGGCTCACGGAGATCACGGGCAGACTGGTCTGTTTGGCCACGCGTTCGGACGTGCGGTGCCGAGTGCCGTACTCGTTGCTCTCGATCGACGCGTCCGGTACGAGGTGGGTGGCGGCTCGGACGATGCGTCCGGCGTCACGGTCGAGGATGATCGCCCCGTCCATCTTGGCCAGCTCGCGCAACCGGGCGGCAGAAAACTCGATGTCGAGCGGGAATCCGCCGGTGCTGATCCGTTCCACCGTGCGGTCGCGGCCGAGCACGATGAGCGCTCCGGTGCGGCCGCGAAGGATGCGCTCGAGACCTTCGCGCAGCTCGGTGCCGGGTGCGATGGCGGCCAGCGTGGCGCGGAGCAGATCGTCGTCGCTTCGCTCCATCCGCCCCCCGCCCGTGGTGAGGTGTCGTCGACCCCTGAGCGGGGATGCTACCGCGCGCCGAACGTGACGTGCATCGCCTCCGCCACCTCGGCGACCTCGATCACCTCCATCCCATCGGGGACGGGCGCGCCGACCGGCACTCGCCCGACCGGTCGCGGCCCCGCTGGGCTGCGTGCCGTCCGGCGGGTGTCCCGGCGCGTGAAGGAGCCGGCCGGGACGAGCGCTCGGTGGAACCCGATCCGCGCCGCTTCGGTGAGTCGCCGCGGCACGTTGCCGACCGCTCGCACCTCGCCGGCGAGGCCCACCTCACCGATCGCGATCGTGCCCGTCGGCACGCTCCGGTCGAGCGCCGAACCCGCCATGGCGAGGGCCAGCGCCAGATCGGCAGCCGGCTCGGCGATGCGGACGCCGCCGACCGTGGACACGTACGCGTCGAACAGACGCACCGGCACGCCGGCTCGACGGTCGAGCACGGCGAGGAGCATCGCCACCCGCGAGGAGTCCAAGCCTGAGGTGGTGCGCCGCGGGTTGGGCGAGGTCGTGGGCGCGAGCAGCGCCTGCACCTCCGCGACGAGGGGCCTCCTGCCCTCCAAGGTGACGGTGACCGACGTGCCAGGGACCACGAGGTCTCGGCTGCTCACGAACAGTCCGCTCGGGTCTGCCAGCCCCTCGATGCCGAGCTCGGTCAGGTCGAAGCAGCCCACCTCGTCGGTGGGCCCGTAGCGGTTCTTCACGGCTCGCACCAGTCGCAGCCGGGAATGCCGCTCGCCCTCGAACTGCACGACCACATCGACAAGATGCTCCAGCACGCGCGGGCCGGCGATCGACCCGTCCTTCGTGACGTGGCCGACGAGGAAAACGGGCATGTCGCGCCGCTTCGCCTCGGCGATGAGCGAGGCGGCCACCTCGCGCACCTGCGAGACGTTGCCCGCGGAACCGTCCACCTCCGTCGATGCGATCGTCTGCACCGAGTCGACGACCAGCAGCTCGGGGCTCAGCTGCTGCACCTGGGCCAGAACCGCGCCGAGATCGGTCTCGGCCGCCAAGTAGAGCCGCGGTGCGAGCGCCCCGATCCGCTGCCCGCGCAGGCGCACTTGGGCCGCGGACTCCTCGCCACTCACGTACAGCACCGTGCGACCCTGCCGGGCGACCCCCGCGGCCACGTCCAACATGAGGGTCGACTTGCCGATGCCGGGCTCCCCGGCGACCAGCACCACAGCGCCGCTCACGGCGCCCCCACCCAGCACGCGGTCGAATTCGTCCACGCCGGTCGACCACGCCTGGGCGCAGGCGGCGTCGACCTGTTCGATCGGCAGGGCGGGCGCGTCGACGCGCGAGGCGGGCGCGGTCCTGGCCGCGGACGCGCCCATCTCTTGCACCGTGCCCCACGCCTGGCATTCCCCGCACCGGCCGACCCACTTGACCGCCGCCCAGCCGCACTCGCCGCACCGGAAACCCGGAGAGTTCCCACGGACGCGTGCCGTCGCTGCTCTGCTCATGCCCGCGACGCTACGGCGACCCACCGACGACGCTTGGGCGGGCGGTGGAGCGCACCACGCCGCACGGGGTCAGTATCTGCTCCACCACAGGTTGGCCGCGACGTCGACCTCGCACCCGAGGTGCGAGGCGAGGAACGCGTCGGCCACGGTCGGGGAGAAGTCGATCCGCACGACCGCCTCGAAGTCGGCCCGGTCGGTCATCCGCCACCGCATCGCGATCCGCTCCCGCGCGAAGCCTCGCCGCCTCCAGAACCGTTCGATCGCCCCGTCATCATGGCGGGGGTTGTCCCGCGCGAACCACCGGCCGTGCGTCGACGCGGTTGCGTCGATGTCGATGACGAACGCGATCCCGCCCGGTCTCAGCACCCGCGTCAGTTCGGCCAGGCCGGGCTCGCAGCCGGGTCCGAAAAAGTACGCCCACCGCGCGTGTGCGATGTCCAGGGACCGGTCGGGAAGCGGCAGCGCCTGGGCGGTGCCCTCCCTCACCCGGACGGCAGGCCCATGCCCGACCCCCCGCGACGCCAGATCATGTCGCGCGAGCCTCGCCCGCGCCGCCGCCACCAGCCGGGGGTGCGGTTCGACGCCCGTGACCGACCCCCCGGGGCCGACCAGCGCGGCGAACTCGGGCGTGTGGAACCCGCTGCCGCAGCCGATGTCGAGCACGTCGGCGCCCCGGAAGTCCGCCCGACGTCTCATGGCCGCCACGAGCAGGCCGTCGGGGTCGGCGGCGCGGTTCTCGATCTCGTAGACGTCCTCGTGGTACCAGATGTTCGGGGAGGGTCGCACACCCGGCGGCACGGTACCGGCGGCCCGCCCGCCCGCGAGACGACGCGTCGCGAGCTGGTGACGCTTCATGGCCCTCCTGCGTCTGGGGCGTGAAACCGTCGGGACGCTGCCGTCGCCGGATGAACGAGCGCGCTCCATCCCGCGTGAGGCCCGAGCGCGTCGATGGCCTTCAGGTGGGCGCGACAGCTCGTCACCAGCACCTCGTATGCGGCCTGGCCCATCAGCTCGGTCAGCTCAGGTGCGCAGGTGACGAACAAGGGCTGTTGCGCGGTGTGGGCGAGTGGCGAGCCCGAGCAGTACCAGTCCAGGTCGTGCCCGCCGGGTCCCCAGCCGCGGCGGTCGTACTCGCCGATCGTCACCTCCAGATACGTGGTCTCATCCGGCCGCTCGACCCGTCGGTACGCTCGCCGGATCGGCAGCTGCCAGCACACCTCCGGCTTGACGGTGCGCGGTGGCAGGCCGCGGGACAGGGCGTACCGATGCAGCGCGCAACCCGCCCCGACCGCGAACTCCGGCCGGTTCAGCAGCGCGCAGGCACCCGCCACGATCGCGGTCTTGAGCTCCGGCTCGGCGGACGGGTCGTCGTCGGCCTCCTGCAGCCAGTCGTCGGCGCCGGGACACGCCGCACGCAGGTGCCACTCCTCCGGGCCGAGCGCCTCCACGACCGCCCGGACGCGCGCGACGTCATCCGCGTCGGTGAAGTGCGCGCCCAACGTGCAGCAGCCGTCATCGGGCCTGGTCTCGTCGATGCCTCGGCAGCCCGCGGCAAAGATGCACCGGTACGCCGACGTCAGCCACGTCAGGTCGCAGCGGAACCGCTGACCCGGCTCGGCGGGGTCGATGAACTCCACCCACGTGCGCGGCGTGTCCAGCGGCGTCTCCAGCGGCGTCTCAGGTGGCGGTTGAACGGTGGACACGGAAGCCAGCGTAGGCGAGCTCGCTGCGGGCGATAGGTTGCGAACATGCGCATGGGGGTCATCGACGTCGGGTCGAACACGGTCCATCTGCTGGCGGTCGACGCCCATTGGGGCGCCCACCCGCTGCCGGCGTCGTCGCACAAGATGACGCTGCGCCTGTCGGAGTACACGCAAAACGACGGCTCGATCAGTTCGTACGGTCGGGACGCGCTGATCACCTTCGTGCAGGACTGCGTCGAGAAGTCCGAGGACTGGGGCATCGAGACCCTCATGGGGTTCGCGACGAGCGCGATCCGGGGGGCGCCGAACGGCGACGACGTGCTCGCGGCCGTCGCCTCCCAGGCAGGGGTCGAGCTGAAGGTGCTGCCGGGCGAGGACGAGTCGCGGCTCACGTTCTTGGCGGCACGGCGCTGGTTCGGCTGGTCCGCGGGACGGCTCTTCCTGGTCGACATCGGCGGCGGGTCGCTCGAGCTGGCCTCGGGGATCGACGAGGACCCCGATGTGGCGCTCAGCCTGCCCCTGGGCGCGGGGCGGGTGACTCGGGAACGGCTGGGGGGAGACCCCGCGGCACCCGCGCTGATCAAGGCGGTCCGCAAGGACATCCGCACGGATATCGCCCGGGTGGTGCGGGATCTGACCAAGGCGGGCACCCCGGACGAGTACGTGGGCACGTCGAAGACGATCCGTTCGCTGGCGCGCCTGTGCGGTGCCGCCCCGAGCGACCAGGGCCCCTACGTGCGGCGCACCTTGGCGCGCGTCGACCTGCACGATGTGACCAAGAAGCTGGCCAGGATGACCGCGGCCCAGCGCGCCGAACTGCCCGGGGTGTCGACGCACCGGTGCCACCAGGTACTCGCCGGAGCGCTAGTGCTGGAGGCCGTCATGGACATCGTCGGGATCGAGCAGCTGACGGTGTGCCCCTGGGCCCTTCGCGAGGGCGTCATCCTGCAGAACCTCGACATGATCCCCGTCCCCGGACACCCGTACCCCCGTACCGGGTAGAGAAGCTGACCGTCCTACCCGCACCGATGCGCCCACCGACGGTGCGCGGGAGCGACGTGGTGAGCGTCACAGGCGGCTCGGTACGCTGAGGGCATGCTGACAGCCGCGTCGGGTTCGGGCATCCGGGTGACGCTCGCGTGCACGTCCGTCTATCCGCTCGGGTGCGAGGCGGCGTTCGAGACGGCCGCCCGGCTCGGCTATGACGGCGTCGAGGTCATGGTGCTCGGGGACCCGCTCACGCAGGACGCGGGCGTGCTGCGCGGCTACGCGGAGCGCTACGGTGTGCCGGTCCTGTCGATCCATGCTCCGACCCTGTTGCTCAGTCAACGGGTCTGGGGGACGACGGACCCGTGGATGAAGGTCGACCGCTCGATCGAGCTCGCTCGCGACGTGGGGGCCGCCCTGGTGGTCGTGCATCCACCGTTCCGCTGGCAGCGGGACTACGCGGGCGGTTTCGCCGACGGGGTCGCGGAACGGGAGGACCGCTCCGGGATGCGTCTGGCGGTGGAAAACATGTTTCCGTGGCGGGCGCGCAACACCGACATCCAGGCCTACCTGCCCGGCTGGGATCCGGTCCCGCAGCCGTACGACAATGTGACCCTGGACCTGTCGCACACGGCGACGGCCGGCAGCGACGCGCTGACGATGCAGGCCGTGCTCGGCCCGCGGCTCTCCCACGTGCACATGGCGGACGGGTCCGGGTCGTTCATGGATGAGCACCTCGTGCCGGGGCGCGGCACGCAGCCGTGCGGTGAGTTCCTCGCGCGGCTGCCCGAGCAGGGCTACGACGGTGTGGTGTGCCTCGAGGTGGGGACGCGCCGGTGCACTCCCGAGCAGCGAGAACTCGACCTGATGGAGGCGTTGGCGTTCGCCCGGCTCCATCTCGGACACGCGCCCACGATCCCGGCGTCGTGGCACCCGACGGCGCACGCGCCGCGGCAGACGACGATGGGTGTCGCGGCTGCCCGACGCAGGCAGAGGCGAGACGATCGGCGTGATCGCCGCGCGGCACAGCGTCGAAGGCCCGAGTGAGGTCGGCGGGGGTGGTCGCGGTCCTCGCCCCGACCTTGCCGGGGTATCTCGCCGATCCGGTTCTCTGAGGAGGCACGATGGACATCGATCTCGCCCAGGGCGACATCACGGACCAGGACGTCGACGCGATCGTCAACGCCGCGAACAGCTCGTTGCTCGGTGGCGGCGGCGTGGACGGGGCCATCCATCGCGCCGGCGGCCCGGCGATCCTCGCGCAGTGTCGCCAGCTGCGCGCGGGACGGTTAGCCAACGGGCTGGCCGCCGGGGAGGCGGTGTGCACCACCGGTGGTCGGTTGCGGGCGCGGCATGTGATCCACACGGTCGGGCCGGTGTTCGAGGCGGTCGCCGACCACTCCGGACTGCTGCGGAGCTGCTACCGAAACGCGCTGCGGGTCGCGGACGAGATCGGGGCGCGTACGCTCGCGTTCCCGCTGGTGTCGGCGGGGGTGTACGGGTGGCCGAAGGAGGACGCGATCCGGCAGGCGCTGACCACCTTGCGGGACACCCCGACCCAGGTGGAGCGGGCCACGCTGGTGATGTTCGATGGGGCCGGGTACGAGCTCGCGAAGCGGGTCCGCAGCGGCCTGTCCTGAGTCGCCGGCAGGCTCGCCGCATAGCGTGGGGTCATGACCCGACGCGCTGTCCTTGCCCTGGTTCTCGCGAGCACCCTGACCGGGTGCGCCGCCGCGGGTGGCCCCGCACCGTCAGCCACCTCGTCGGACGCCCCGATCGACAGCCCCGCGCGTCTGGCGAATCCGGCGGACACGTTCACCGTGGAGAACGTGGCGGCGTTCGACGAACCGTGGGCGATGGCCTTCCTGCCCGACGCCAGGGCTCTCGTCACTCAGCGCGCCGGGGCGTTGCTGCTCGTCGATCCGGCCGCCGGGTCCTCGACGCGCGTGGCCGGCACCCCTGACGTCGTCGTCGACGGCCAGGGCGGTCTCGGGGACGTGATCCTCGGCCCGAATTTCGCAACCGATCGAACGGTCTACCTGAGCTGGGTCGAGGCGGGCGAGGGCGGTACGGGGGCCGTGGTCGGGCGCGCCACGCTGCGCGCCGACAACTCCCCGGCGCTGGAGGGTCTCACCGTCATCTGGCGGCAGGAGCCCAAGGTCACCGGCAGCGGACACTTCAGCCATCGGATGGTGTTCAGCCCTGACGGGCGATATCTCTTCGTCTCCTCCGGCGATCGGCAGAAGTTCGACCCTGCTCAGGACCTCGGCAACAACCTCGGCACGATCGTGCGGCTCACCGCGGACGGCGCGCCCGCGGCGGGCAACCCTGTCGCAGGCCGGGGCGCGGTGTCGGCGCAGATCTGGTCATACGGGCACCGCAACGTCCTCGGGCTCGCGTTCGACGCTCACGGCAACCTGTGGAACTCCGAGATGGGACCGCAGGGTGGCGACGAGATCAACCTCATCGCTGCGGGCAAGAACTATGGCTGGCCCAGGGCGTCGAACGGTTCCCACTACGGGGGTGCGGACATCCCCGACCATGCGAACGGCGACGGGTTCGAGGCGCCGAAGGTCTGGTGGAACCCGTCGATCTCCCCGGGCAGCCTCATGATCTATTCCGGGGATCGCTTCGCCGGGTGGAAGGGCGACGCCTTCGTCGGCGCGCTGTCGGGACGGGCGTTGATCCGCGTGCACCTCGACGGCACGAACGCGGCGAAGGCCGACCAGTGGGACATGGGGGCGCGCATCCGCGAGGTCGAGCAGGGACCCGACGGTGCGCTCTGGCTCCTCACCGACGGCGGCGACGGTCGGCTGCTCAAGCTCACGCCGAAGACGTGAGGTGCCGGGCCGGGCGGCGGTGCGCCTAGAACTCCAGTCCGAGGTCGGTGCAGGCGTTGCCGTAGGCGACGACCACGTGCGCCACCTCCCGGAGGAGGGTCGCGATGTCGTCGGCGTCCAGTCCGGTGGCGTTGAGCAGGGATGGCGCCGCCTGCTCGTCGCGCAGCAGCGCCCGCAGGAGGCGCGTTTCGGTCCGTCCCAGCCGGAAGTCTTCTTCGACGTCCTGCAGGGTGCGCAGGAGGTGTGGCGTCCCGTCCGCCTCGCCCGCCACCACGCGTTCGGCGGCTCGCAGCCATGCCGGCTCGGTCGGCCCGGACGCCTCCATGGCCTGGTGCACGAGGTCGAAGAGACCCATCGTCGCGGCCGCCAGGCCGGGATGGATCCGTTCGTAGTCGTCGTACGGCATCCGCGCCGCCCTTCGGATCCACCGGTCCGCGTCGTCGGCGTCGCCACCGACCAGGGCCTCGACCGCCTTGACGAAGCGGATGGTCGCGGCGTCGAACGACGCGAAGCTCTGGGCCCGTCCGTCCTGCGCCGCGTCGCGGGCCTCGCCGAAAGCGCCCCACGCGTCGGTCCTACCCTCAAGGTCGTGTGGTCCGAACGTCACGTGTCGACCGTAGTCGACCCGACCCCTTGATCGCGTCCAGCCTGAGACAGTGGAGGCATGGTCCCCACGACGTCGAGCAAGGATCCCGCGAGCGGGAGCGCGCGCAAACCGGCGCAACAGTTCGCCGACCAGCGTGGCGCGGCCCACGGTGAAGACCCCCCGCCCGGGGGGCAGGACGCACCGCAGGGCGCGGCGTTCGGCCTGACCGAGGCGGCGTTCGCCGGTCTGGGTCGTGAGCCGTTCGGCTTCGGCGCGCCGTCGCCGGAGCGTCGCTTCACTCTTCCGGATCCGCCGGAGCAAGCAGGCACCTTGCGCGTCCGCGTGGACATCGACGAGGCCACGCCTCCGATCTGGAGGCGACTGGACCTGGCGGGAGATCTCACCCTCACCCAGGTGCACACCGTGCTGCAGGCCGCCTTCGGCTGGTTCGACTATCACCTCCATTCGTTCGTGCCGGAGCTCGACGGCGTCAAGGACCAGCGGGTCCGGCCCTTCCCGAACGACGGGACCCGGGAGTTCTGCGATGAGCGACTGCCGGGCGAGGGCGACGTGCGTCTGGATCAGGTCGTGTCGGCGGTGGGCGACCGCCTGTTCTACGAGTACGACTTCGGGGACTCTTGGGGTCACACTCTGCAGGTCGAGCAGGTCCTCGACCGGCGGCGCGGCGACCCGCGGGCGGCCTGTGTCGGCGGGCGGCGCGCCGGACCGCCCGAGGATGTCGGCGGTATCTGGCGTTACAACGAGATCGTCGCCGCTTTGACGGGCGATGGGAGTCGTGCCAATGAGGTGCTCGACGCGGAAGAACTGTCGGAGTTGCGGGAGTGGTTGGGCGAGGACTTCGACCCCGCTGACCCCGGACTGGACGACCTGGACCTCGACGGGATGCTTCGTGCGGTCGAGCGGGCGTACGCGCTCAGCGACACCCTCGTCGGCAACCCGCGTTGTGCTCCCGCCTTCGCCGAGCTTCTGGAGCGATGCGAGGCCGTCGACGCGGTCCCCGTCCTCGCGGCACTCGTCGTGGATGCGGGCCTCGATCTCGACTCAGAGCCGGTCGGCGCGGCTCGCTCTGCGCTCTTTCAGGGGCTCACCCATGAGGAGGCCGAAACCGTGGTCGCCCCGTGGCGGGGCTTCCTCGCCACGATCGGCCCGGACGGGGCGGAGTTGACGCCCGCCGGCTACCTGCGCCCCGCGGTCGTCGAGACGTTGTTCACGCAGTTCGGCATTGACTCCGACGGGATCGGCAAGGGCAACAGGGAGGACCTGACGCCTCCGGTAGCCCAAATCCGCACGGTCGCGACGAACCTCGGACTGGTCCGCAAGGCCAAGGGGCGACTGCTTCCGACGAAGGCCGCCGCGGCCGCCGCGGCCGCCACTGACCCCATCCGGCTGTGGCGCCTTATCGCCGACCATCTCACCCGCGGCAGGCAGGAGTACGAGCGGCAGGCCGCCGTGCTCGCCCTGCTGGTGGCGGCGGCCGACCCGCCGGCTCCGAGCGCTCCGCCCGGGGAACCGACCGCAGCTGTCTTCCAGCTCGTGGGCTCCGAGGTCCTTGGGCTGCTGGGGTGGCGCTCGGGTCGGCGCCAACCGAGCGGCTGGGAGGCTATGGAGTGGTCCGCGACTGTGTGGACGGTGCTGGAGCGCTCGGACTGCCTCGACGTCGAAGGTCACGTCACTCCCGCGGGTCAACGACTCGCACGAGCAGCGCTCCTCGTGCCCTGACCTGGGCTGTTTCTTGGCTCCCGCCAACTTTATCCGTTCTTCATGATCTGCTAGCGACCTCTTCATCGGCCGGGTCGGGAATAGAGGCTAGGGCGGACGCCTCCCGCGTGGCCCGATCACACACGACCCAAGGAGCCTCACATCATGAAACGCACCGGCATTGCTGTCGCGGCGGCTCTCGCACTTGTCGGCGCCGGCCTCACGGGCAGCGCCTTCGCGGCGGAGGGCCCGAGCCCCTCGCCCACCACCTTCGTCACGTCGTCGGCCGCCGACCTGTCCCCTCAATCCGCGAAGGATCTCGCCTTCACTCGCGAGGAGGAGCGACTGGCCCGCGACCTCTACCAACTGTTCTCCGACACATATGACGGGGCTCGCCCGTTCAGCCACATCGTCAAAGCCGAGCAGCAGCACTTCGACGCGGTGGGTTCCCTCCTGCAGCGTTACGACCAGAGCGACCCGTCCGCGGATCGCGCGGCCGGTAGCTACAGCGACCCGGACATCCAGCGCATGTACGACGAATGGAAGGCTCAGGGTCTGACGTCGCTGCAGGACGCCTACGCCGTCGGCGTGGCCCTCGAGAAGCAGGACGTCGCCGACCTCACCCGCTTGTCCGCGACCGACGCGCCGTCGAACGTGAAGAACCTGTACGGCAACTTCTTGGCGGCCTCCCAGCGGCACCTGCGCGCCTATACGGCAGCCTCCGAAGGCGCCATGCCGGAATCGGGCCAGGGCATGGGCCCCGGCAACGGGCGAGGGAAGGGCAACGACGCCGGGCCGGGGATGCAGCGCGGGCCGGG
>JBDTWM010000089.1:0-12181 GCA_040006675.1 Dermatophilaceae bacterium
CGCACGTATCGGGAGCAGGCGACGCCACCCTTGGTTCTCGCACACTGTCTTTCTATGACGCGACGTGCGTGTCGCCTGCCACGGTCTCGTTCAGAGAAACGAGCCTTCGCTGGCCAGACACGAGTACATGACCACATCGATGCGCTGGCCATTGAGGACGTGGCGTTGTCGGAGGGTCCCCTCCAGGAAAAAGCCTGCATTCACTGCCACCCGCCGAGACGGAGCGTTCGTGTCCTCGATCTCGAGCTCGACGCGCGCCGAGCCACGCTCGCAGATGCACCACCTTGTCAGCAGTCGTAGCGCAGCGGTCGTCAAGCCCCGTTCGCGAGATTGTCGAGCCGTCCAGTACCCGATCGCGGCGACGCCTTGGTTAAACCGGACCACGCTCATACTGCCGACAACCTGGAGATCCGTCATATTCACCACAGCGAACAGGGCACCCTCGCCAGCCGCCCATGACTTCGGAGCTACTTCGTCGACGAACTGCTGCGCGTGCTCCCACGCGTATGGTCTTGGCACCTCGGTCCATCGCTGGATCTCAGGGTCCTGACAAGAAACGAAGACGCCGTCTATGTCCATGGACGTCCACGGGCGCAGCATCACTCGTTCTCCGACCAGGGTTGGCTGGGGCTCAATCGATGCGGCATGGTCGGGCACACCGTGAGCCTTCCCTGTGCGACCAGCTCGCCGCAACCAGGATGTATAAACCAGCCACGCACACAGACGACCAGATGACCCAGACACAGCAGCCCATGGCCGCGCCCGGAAGAACCACAGGCTGAACGACACAGGTCGATCCCGGCCGGGACGGCAAGCAACGTTAGCAGGACCGCGACCTGGCCGAGGTCACAACGTTCCTGGAACTGGGCCAGTACGGGGATCAGGGTGGTGGTTTCGGCCTTGTTCCCCTGGAACAGGTGCACCTCCAACGGGAAGCCACCAGGGTCGACCAGCAGCCCGACCTGGACCTGGGGATCGAACTGGCGCTCCTCGAGGTCCTAGGCTGTTGCCAGCCAGGCCCGCGGGAGCAGCCGAGTCGTTGGGTGAAGACCCGGCAGAAGGCCGACAGGGTGGCGTAGCCGAGCTCGGAGGCGGAGACGCGCAGCCGCTCCTGGGCGACCGTCACTCGCCACCCGGTCAAGTAGTCCGCGGGCGGCTGGCCGACCACGTCCTTGAACCGAGCGGCGAACGAGCCTTGCGGGACTCGTCCTCGTCCTCGTCCTCGTCCTCGTCCTTGGTCTCAGTCATCTGCAGTCCTCCTTGACACGATCGTCCTGAGCAGGTGCCCCGCGTTACCCTGCGGATCGAAATCCACGAGCAGGACTCGCCAACCCGCGACCGCAGCCAAGCCGGCCACATTGCAGGCAGTACTGGCCTTGCCGACACCTCCCTTGCCGTTCGCGACGGTCACCACCCGCGCCAGCTCCTCATGCATTGCCATACTGGGCAGCCTCGCCTTTTCCGGACACTGATTCGGGTGATCGCCTCGATCGCGGTCTGGACGGCGGCCTGGGATTGGCGGGTCTTGCCCCGGGCCAGGGTCGCGGCCAGTTCGTTCAGGGCTCGGGTGGCCTTGCCCAGGGTCTGGTCGAACCCGGCCGACTGGGCGGCGTGCAGGGTCGCCGAGTGGGTCGGGATGACTCGTCGGTCGGCTCCCAAGGCGTGGGCGCGGGTGGGTATCGACCCAGGCACGCTGCAGCGGCTGTTCGACCTGCCCGCCGTCCGGCTCCGCGACAAGACCCTGTGGCGGATGCTCTACGAGAATGCCGCCCGCGCCGTCGAGATCCTCACCCTGGACATCGGCGACCTGGACCTGGACGACAAGCGTCCACGGATACGCGCAAAGGGCGGCGTCATCGACTTCGTGCACTGGCAGAGCGCCGCCCGGCTGCTCTCGCGCCTCATCGATGGCCGCACCGCCGGGCCGCTGTTCCTCGCCGACCGCAGGCCCGCCCCGGCACGCACTCCCGCCATTGTGGACACCTGCCCGATCGCCGGCCGGGGCCAGCTGTCCTACCAGCACGCCGGGTACCTGTTCAAACAGCCCAGTCTCCGCGTGATCGCCGACGGTCGGCCCGGCTGGTCACTGCACGGGTTACGTCACGCCGCTCTGACCCACCTCGGCTCCAACGGCTGTACCGCCGTCGAACTGCAGGCCAAGAGCCGCCACGCGCCTCTGCGCACCCTCATGAGACCTTCACCGACATGGTCCGCGCCACGAGCTGCGCCCTCCTGGCCCATCCACCCTCGACCCCTGTCCGGGGGGCCTGCCGTAGACGGCCGCCGTGGACCAGTGCGGCCCACCCTTCCCCCATGCCTGCCCTACCCCGCCGGCGTCTGGCCAGTGCAGATCAGCGCCGCTCGAAAGTCCGGGTCAGCCGTGGCTCGTCTCCCCGGGCATCGCAGTTGTGGTGGGCTGCGGCGCCCGTATTCGTGATTGTGGCCTGCAGTTGTCCTGCCCTCAGCCAGGGAGCCACTCCAGGAGGTGCTTGTTGAACTTCTGCTGGGTCCAGAAGCCGCTGTGGTCCACGGCGTCGGCGGTGTCGAAGATGAGGGGGTCGACCACCGGGAAGGTCCCCGCCCCGGGGACGGCGAAGACGCCTTCGGTGGGCACGACGAGGTCGTTGGACACGTGCTGGAAGACCATGTCCGTCGCATTGTCGCGGGCGATTCTGAGGAGCTTGGAGCCCTGGGGCGGGTCGAAGTTCGCGGCCGCCGCGAAGTATGTCGTCGGGGTCCGGCCAGGACGGTTTAGCCGTTTGGTGAGGAACGCGCCGGTGGGGTTCATCGACATGAGGCCGTCCATGCCGGTCAGGACGCCGACGGCGACCTGCTTGACGATCGCGAGGACGACGTCGAGGACGTCGGTGATCCCGTTGTCGGGCACGAGCTGCAACAGAGTGGTGTACCGGTTGAGCAGGTGCTGGAGATGAGCCACGTCCGCCAGGGCGGTACCCGCGTTCGGGGTTGCGACCATCGCGAGCCGGCCGACGGAAATGAGGTCCGTGCTTTGGCTGAGGTCGGCCCGCTCGGCGAGGACGCGCCCGACCAGTCCGCCGCGGGAGTGGGCGAGGATGTCGACCTCGAGGCGGACGGCGGCGGCGCGTAGGTGGTCGCCGAGCCAGGCTGCGTTCTCGTCGGGGCGTACCGACACGGTGGGGTGGTCCAGAGCGATCACCCGGCCGTCTTACGCGTGGTGCAGGGCGCGCACGGTCTCCAGCGGCAGCGTCCCAAACGCGGAGTGGGCGGTGCTGAAGGTGCCGTGGAGGAGCAGCAGCGTGCGCCCGGCCGCCATGGATCGTAGGTCGCCGGTGGTCAGGTCGACCGCGTTGGTGGCGGTGTAGTCTCCAGGTCCAAACCGGCGCAGATGGTGGGGTCTGCGGCCGTTCTCTAGCTTCCGGGCGAAGTGGCCGCCCATGATGCGTGCGCCTTCCTGGATGAGGCGGAAGGTGAGGACCTTGAGGATCTTCGTGCCGACAGCGCCGAGGATCCCCCGCTGGCCCGGGTCGTCGTCGGGCGTTCCGAGGGAGACCTCTCGCGGGACGCGGAAGGTCAGTGTGTTCCCTCCTCGGGTGGCGCGTTCCTGCGCACCCCCTTCCTCGGGAAAGTGCCACGAGACGACCCCGTCCTCGGACTCATACAGCACCACCCGGGCGAAGCCTTCTCCGGGGTCGCGCACCTCGAGCACCATGTCGTCGCTGCTTCCGCGGGCCCGGCTGCCGCTGCCGCGGCTGTGCTCGGCGGGTTCGCGGATCTCGACGGTGAGGGTCTCCGTGACGTCGTTGCGCCGCAACGCCTCGAGCAGGCTCTCGCGGGTGGCCTCGGCCCCTCGCATGCCGTCGCTGAGGCCCTCATGCACCCGCACCCGGCCCGAGAGCCCGGGCGTGCGCAGGGTGAGGCGGGGGGTGAGGACCAGCGCGCCGCCGTCGTCCTTGAGTCTTGTCTCGTCAGCCATTCTCGTTCCTCACCGGGGGAGGTGCGGGCAGACCGGTTCGTCGAAGCGTCAGCCGCGGGTGACCGAAGAATTGGTATGCCACCAGTGTCGGTGTCACAGCCATAGGATCACCCGCGACGCCGTCGCGGGTGTAGTCGGCCCGGATCTGGCGCAGGATCTCCGCGACGGGCACCGGGGGGTCTGCGTAGGCGGACTGGTAGAAGCGGGTGGAGAGCTGCCCTGCGACGTCGTCGTCGATGCTCCAGGTGGGCGCGATCACCCCGATCGCCCCCGTGCGCAGCACGGCAGCGGCGAAGCCGGCATAGCTGCCCAGGAGAGACTCGCCCGCTCCCACTTGGCAGGCGTTGAGGAAGACGAATGGTGTGGTGGCACGGTTGCGGAAGCCCCGTACCGCGGCGGCGGTCAGGAAGGACGCCCGAAGGCGCGACCCCCCGGAACCGTCCGGCTCCAGGAGGACGAGACCGTCCTCCTGCGCCGCCGGGTCGTGCTGACCATGCAGGGCGATGTGCAGCAGGTCGAGCGGGGTGCGCCCGTCCAGGCAGCTGACAACGTCCTCCCGCCTGGGCATGATCTTCGTCGTGGGGCCGTAGGCCAGGTCGAACTTCCTTGCCTCTGCCTCCGCCGCCGGGAGCCGCGCCCAGTCCTCGACGCCCTCGTACTCGGCGGTTAGCAGTCCCTGACGTGCCACTGCCAGCTGCGGCGCCGGTGTAGGCCCCTCCCTGTCCGGCATGAACGGCCATCGGGACATCGCCAGGTGAGCCCCGAGGAACGGCGAATTGCCCCCATATAGGGTCTCCAACGGTGGGTCGAGCACCGCGAGCTCCCACGGCACGAAGGGCTCCTCGGTGAGGAACAACACCGTGGGCGCCGCGTCACGCCCCTTGACCAGTTGACGCAGCACCTGACGGATACCCGACGGGATCTGCGCCTGGACGAGGTCGCCGTACCCCTTGAGGTGATCGAAGATCGGCAGTCCTCGTAAGTTCTTGGCGCTCACCGCTCGGCTGGTGTAAGTGGCGAAGTCGCGGGCGCTGGCGTTGATCCTGCCCCGGCGTCTCCCGTCGGGGATCTGCAGCACGCCGCCCAGCGGGTAGGCGTCCCAGACGTACACGTGCTCGTCTCGCTCGTCCGCGGCGAAAACCCCTACGACAAGGTCTGGTGCGTCCGGCCCCAGCAGCGGCGCCAGGGAGAGCATCTGAGTGGGCTGTACCGCAGGCCGTGGCGCGCTGGTGACCTCATTGGGGGAGCCGACGACGACGAGGTTGCGGGACGCGATCCCGACGAGGGACCCCTCGCGGCGGATCAACAGCCTGATCGTCCGCTCGGCGAGCAGGCTCGGATCCGTCCTCGCCGTGAGCATCATGGCGCCGGTCGGGTACGGCACCTCCGTCGTGACTCGCAAGGGCACCACGGCCGCGCTCTCGACGGCGAACGACTTCGGGTCGACCACGAGCTCCACCTCGAGCTCGGTCCCCCCGGTCGTCCGCTCGAGCATGACCGGCCCAGCCACCGCCGTCCCCGGGTCGTAGAACCCCCGCAAGCCGACGGCCACCTCGAAGAGCACCTCTGCCACGACGACAGCCGGAGCGGTGAGCTCGGGGTACGCCACATATTCCCCAACGGCGTGCACGCTCCCGGCGCGGGTTGCCCGACCCGGCTGCTCAGCCGTGCCCTGCTGCTCTGAACCTAACTCGTGCTCCACCTCCACAAGCTCCGACTGGTCCTCGATGCCGGTGTTGGCGAGTGAACCCGACCCGACGGCTATATCGTTCCCGGACCGCGTCACCTGCGCCGACCCGGTCCAGCCCGTCGCCTGCAGCCCGGTGTTCGCCCGCCCACCTGCGGTGGCGGTCGCGGTGCCGGAGTCCTCGACACAATCTAGATCTTCGGGTGCGGGCAGGCGGTACCTTTGGTAGACCCTGATAGAATCTAGATCTTTGTGTGCGGGCAGAAGATGGGGGACAATTAGCGCGACCAGGGCGATGACGACGCTGATACTGCTGGTCAGCTTGTTGGCGGTGTCCAGTCCGACGTGGGCCAGGTAAGCGATCAACCCGGTAAGGATCACTATCGCGGTGAGCCGCCCGGCCCATATCCACGTCCGGGTCCGGCGCGGCGCCAGCATCGGGCACCACTTCCTTCCCGTCTACATGCGACCCTGTTCGTCGCCCAGACCCTACGGATGCCCGTCGGGCCCGATTCGGTTAGGGATAACCGTACCCACCCCCCGCTACGCAACGGGGTGGCTCCGGTGGAATCGACCGAACAGATGGGGGACGATGACATCGCAGCGTGGGGCTCTCGTGCGGAGGCTGTGTGCAAACTCCATCTTCACGACGAGCCCCACGCTCACTCGGGAGCAACACGCGCCCCATCCTTCACACTCGATCCTCAGCACCCCAACCACCCGACTTTGCCGATGCCCTGCGCCCATCCCAGCCAGCCGGCCGGCACCGGAGTCCGGACAGTACAAATAGCGTTACATTGCAGAACTTGCCCGGCGCCCCTCGACGCTGCGTTGGGCGAGCCCAGCGCTTTCACGGCTTGCAGGCGGTTTGGGATGGAGGTCGACCGTTGCCGAGCCGGGTGGTGCACGTGGTAGCGTGACCGTCACCATGGAACTCGGACGCTTGTGCCATAAATGAGCACTCTCGTCGCCTACGACCCCCGAGGTCGGTGGCTCCGTCCTGGTCGAGGTGGAGGATCAGCACGGTCCGGTGATGCGCGGTGGGCGCACCGACTCGGTGGTCACCAAGGCCGCCCAGTCGCTCAAGGAGGTCATCGGCAGCATCGGCCCTGCGGACCGCGGCATTGTGAAGCAACTGCACGAGGCGACGGACTGGCTGGTCGAGGTCAGCGTCGAGTTCGCGGTGAAGCTTTCCGCGGAGTCCGGCGTCATCATCGCCCGCGCTGGAGGCGAGGCCAACTTCCGGATCTCGCTGCGGTGGAACCGCACGTGAGGTCGTGACCTCGTGGCGGTGGGGGCGCTGCAGTACGACGAGATCGAGGTCCGCGTCGAAGCCGGACCCGGCGGCTACGTCGTTCGTGCCTCGACACGGGGAGCCGAGGCACGAGCCCCGTTCGAGCTGGCCGCGATGCCTCGGCAGCAGATCGAGGACCTCGTGCTGCATGCTATCGCCCCGCGTCGTCGCCGAATCGAGGCGGGCGCACTCGGTGAGATCACGTCCCTGGGCAGCAGCCTGTTCGACGCCCTGATCCGGGCCGACGTGCGTGACCTCTACCGAGGTGCGGCCGCCCGGGCCGACGCCGCCGGACGCGGACTCCGCGTTCGGCTGTCGCTGACCGACGCGGACGAGTTCCGAGGACTGCCCTGGGAGCTGCTCTTCGACGAACCGAGCTTCCTGGTGCTCGACAAGACGACCCCTGTCGTGCGCTCATTCGACCTGCCACTCGTCCACGAGGTGGCGGACGTCGAACCCCCTCTGCGCATCCTCGGCGTCATCTCCAGCCCCCGTGACGTAGTTGCGCTGGACGTGGCGCAGGAGCGCAGGAATGTCGAGAAGGGCCTGCAGGGCCCGCTGTCGACGGGGGGCGTGTCGCTGCGTTGGCTGGAGAGGGCGACCCTGCCGATGCTTCTCGAGGCTTTGCGGGAGGGCGAGTTCCACGTGCTCCACTTCATCGGCCACGGCGACTTCGACGAGGCCGACGACGGCGTGCTGCTGATGGAGGACGACGAGGGCTTCACGCGCAGGGTCAGCAGCCGTCGGCTTGGGCAGGTGCTGCGCGATCACGACTCGTTGCGGCTGGCGGTCATCAACGCGTGCGAGAGCGGGCGGGACGCGCTGGACGACCCGTTCTCCAGCATTGCAGGCTCGATGCTGCAGCAGGGTGTCCCCGCCGTCGTGGCCATGCAGTTCGAGATCACAGACCGCGCAGCGATCCTATTCAGTCGCGACCTGTACGACGCGCTGGCCAACGGCTACCCGGTCGACGCAGCTGTCGCGGAGGCGCGTAAGGCCATCTGGGCAGACGGGAACGACATCGAGTGGGCGACGCCGGTCCTGTTCCTCCGGGCCGAGGACGGCCGCCTCTTTAACATCCGATCTCAACCGTCGCGCCGATGGCCGCGCTTCAGGTTCTCGCGGCGACAATCACTCAGGCTGGCCGCCGCCATGGCTCTGGTGCTGGCGCTCGTCGCGGTCTTCTTGCTGTACCCCCGAGACGACGGCGGGCAGGGCCGCTGGCAGCGCCTCCCCGACCTCCCCATCGCTCTCGAGGCGGCGTCGATGGCCGCCTTCGACGGCCGGCTGTGGCTCGTCGGCGGGGTCGGCGCGGCCGAGGGCCGGCCTAAGATCTCCCGTGTCGACGTCTACGACCCCGGCACCAAGACCTGGCGGGCCGGGCCGGAGCTCCCCGTCGTCCTGGACCACGCCAGCCTCGTCGCAACGCCGCAGCAGCTCTTCGTTCTGGGTGGCATCTCGGCGACGGGCTCCGTGGACACGGTCTACCGACTCGACTCACCGACCGGCGTCTGGCAGCGGGACGTCCCGCTCCCCGCCCCGCGAGGCGCCGGAGCGGCCGCCTTTGATGGTGGCCGCATCGTCTTCGCCGGAGGCGTCGGTCCCAATGGCAGGGCGGCCGACGACGTGTGGGAGCTGAAGAACGGTCGCTGGCATTCCCTCGGGCTCCTGCAGCGCGCCCGGGAGAAGCTCGCGGTCGCCTCCGACGGCTACGGCACTGTGTGGCTGATGGCCGGGCGTGACCCGAATGACCAGGCCAACGCCTTCCCCAACGTGGACGTGGTCAAGGCCGGATCCGTCAAGCCGGCCGGGGAAGTCTCCCCGGTCCAGGGCCCGGCTGGGATTTGGTGGCCAGGCGTCGGCGCGTGCATGATCGGCGGGCAGTCGGCGGACGGTTTCAGCGGGCGCGTGGACTGCCTCGGCCAGGCACCGGATGCTCCTGCACTGAAGCCGGCACGGGCAGGACTGGCGGCAGCGGCGGTGGGCGGGACCGTGTACATCGCCGGAGGCTACTACGAAGGAGTGCACGGGACCCGGACCTTCCAGAGTCTGACGGTGTCCCAGCCGGACGGCGAGTGAGCGACACGAGGTGCGTCGCCACTGGCGTCCCGCACGCGAGCAGCGCGATGGCCGCCCAGATGTGGGTGACACCGCTGGCGTAGCTCCCCGGGGCGGTGCCCACCCCGAAGGCGATAGCGATGGCGACGAACCAGGCCAAGTGCGTCCTGAAGGTGCGCAGCATGTCCGGAGAGGCTGCTCCGCCCTTGCGGGTCACGTGGTAGCCGAGTGGGCGGTGGACGGCCGCCCGGGTGACGGCGGCCGCGTACACGGGTGCGGTCAGCAGGGTCGCGAGTCCCCCTCGCAGTCCGAGCTCGCGGCGCTCCCGGAAGGTGACGTTGCTCCGGCGCAGCCACAGCACCAGCATCAGGGTCGTCAGGACCGAGCAGGTCCAGAGCGCCGACCACACGGCACGGTCGAGCTGGGGTGGTCGGGCGAAGCCCGTCAGGTAGCCCAGGGTGGCCAAGGTGCCGAGCACCCAGGTCAGTGCCACTCCGGGGTAAAACGACTGCAGAAGGCCGTAAGCCAACCGCTGTGCAGGCGCCAGACGAACGGCTAGCCGCGGGGACTGGTGCAGTGCGATCTCCATGGCGCCGTAGGCCCACCGGCGCTGCTGCGCGAAGAAGTCGCTCCACGTGCCCGGGGCGCAGCCGACGGCGAGGATGTCGCTCGTGTACACCCCCTTCCAGCGATGGCCGGTCGTCGGGTTGGAGGTCGCATGGACGGTCATCGACGTCAGGTGGTCCTCGATGATCGAGTCCTGATAGCCGCCGATCTGCCGCCAGGTGGCGACCCGGTAGACGTGATTCGTCCCGATGAGCAGGGGTGCAGCGAGGCCGTTCCCGCCGCGTTGCACCACGCCGTGGAAGACGTACGCCTGGGCGGCCGCCCCGTGGGCGACGAAGTCGCTGTCCTCGTCGCCGTACACCTGGGGCGCCACGACGAAGGCCACATCGGGGTCGCGAAAGTAGCCCAGCGTCCGCTCGAGGAACTCCGGGAACGGGACGTGGTCCGGATCGAGCTGCGCCACGACGTCGTAGCGGTCCCCGTGCTCGGCGAGCCAGGCGTTGTGGTTCCCGGCCTTGGTCCTGGCACGGAAGGGGCCGTGGCTGCGGTTGTAGTCGGGACGTCCGTAGCGGCTGAAGTGACGGACCCCGAGATTGCCAGCGACGTCGCGCACTCGTGGGTCGTCGGCCTCGTCGAGGACCCAGACATCCAGGTCACCTCCGCCGTACTCCACCCTGCGCATCGCAGCGAGCGTCGGCGCGACCACCTCGATCGGCTCCATCGCCGGCACGATGGTCGTGAGCAGCGCGACCCGCAAGCCGCATGACGGCGGCATCCAAACCGGGTCGCGGGCGGCCAGGCTGAAGACCCATAGGCTGACGGACTGCAGGACTCGCACGAGCTCCACGGCCGCGACGGAGGCGAAGGCGGCCAGACTCGTCACCGTGGTCAAGCCGACGGTCGAACGCGCGGCCCAGTGCCCCGGCCCCAGCAGCCAGGTCAGGTAGGTCGCCTGTGCCAGTGCGTTGAGGATGATCAGAGTGACGAGGGTGCGTCGTGCTGCCGCGGTGAACGTGCGGTGGAACTGAACCTGAGCAGTGTAAGGTCCAGGCGACGCGTCGTGAGCCCCCACGGAATGAGGGTACTACGGCCACGCCCTCGGCCAGTACGACCCCGAGACACCGAAATCCTTCGCGACTTGTGCGATCGAGGCCTCGCCCTTGCGGGCGACCGCGACCACGTCATGGCGGAACTCGGCAGGGAACGCTTTCGGCATGTTGAACATCCTTCCAGCGAGGACGCATCCTCACAGACTGGGTGTCAACCGATCCCTGGGCAGTCCCGCCTTCCACATCGTCAAGCTCGGTGGGCAAGCCGTCGACGAGGTCATCCGCCGCGTCCAGCAAGAGGCCCTCGGTCATCGTGGCCGGTCCGGGGACCCGCTGTACGGGATCCGCACCATCCTGCGCTGTGGGGTAGAGAACCTGACCGAACGTCAACAGACCCGACTGTCCAAGGCGATCACCGCGGACGAGCGTCACGACGAGGTCCACATCGCCTGGCAGGCCGGCCAACAACTACGGTCAGTGTTCCACCACGACAACCCTGGCGAGGGCCGTCGGGTCGCCGAGCAGATCCTGGCCTCGTTCCCGTCCTGCCCGATCCCGGAGATCGCCCGCCTCGGGCGCACCTTGAAGCGATGGCGCGAGCCGTTCCTGGCTTACTTCACCACCGGCGGCGCCAACAACGGAGGCACCGAGGCGATCAACGGGCTCATCGAACTGCACCACCGCGTCACACGTGGCTTCCGCAACCGAGACAACTACCGCCTCCGGATGCTCCTCATCGCAGGAGGTCTCACGGACCCCCGGCTGGCATGACCTCCCACCTCAGGTCCGAAGAGCCCCTCTACTTGGAGACAGTCCGGGACTACGCGGCCGGCAAGTCTCCGGGGGTGCAGGTCGCGGCGCGTTCGTCACGGGGATTGTGATGCGTTGACGCCATCGACCAAAGGCTGCTCAGGCCGGCCTCGCTGCGCTGCCTGCGGCCCAGAACTTCATCGGCCGCCCTGAGGAGGCCGGCTGGAGGCCAGGGCTCCGGAAAGGTCGTATCTCAGCAGGTCAGAGCGCATGTGATGGCACGTTCTGGGTTGTAGGAATGGTGTCGTAGGGCTGCGGCGATGTTGTTCTGGCCGGCGAGGCGGAGGATGCCGATAACGGCGTTGCGTAGGGAGGCCATGACGCGCGGTGCCTGGCCTGTTCGGACACGGGAGCGGTCCTCATCGAAGGAGACGTCGCGGACCCAGTGGAGCTTGTTCTCCACGGTCCAGTGGCCGCGGACCCACGCGGCCAGCACGGCTGGGGGTGCGGTGTGGTGGTCCGCGGAGGTGATCAGGTAGACGACCTCGACGCTCTTCTTCCCGGCATGTGTCACGGTGCGGCGTAGTTGGGCGACCTGGGTGGCGCCGGGAAAATCGGGCCAGCCCGGCAGGGCTGGGGTGTCGATGACCTTGATGGTGCGGGTCGCACGTCGCCCGTGGCTGACATCGGTCGAGGTGGCGCCGGCCGGGACCTTGCTCCACGGCAGTGCCTTGAGTGCTTTGAGCAGCGTGGGCCGGTTGGCCTTGACGGCGAACACGTAGTCCGCGCCGGCTGCGAGGATCGTAGCCGCGGTGTCGTCT
>JBDTWM010000090.1:0-11939 GCA_040006675.1 Dermatophilaceae bacterium
CCTTCACGCGGCCGCCACGCACGAGCACGATCGAGTGCTCCTGCAGGTTGTGGCCCACCCCGGGGATGTACGCCGTCACTTCGATCTGACTCGTCAACTTGACGCGAGCGACCTTGCGCAGCGCCGAGTTCGGCTTCTTCGGTGTGGTGGTGTAGACGCGAGTGCAGACGCCTCGGCGCTGCGGGCTCCCCTTGAGAGCCGGGGTCTTCACCTTGGACGACTTGTCCTTGCGTCCTTTGCGGACGAGCTGGTTAATCGTGGGCACGTGCTCTCCGTACTGGTGTGGTCACGGTCGACCTTCGCCGACCTCCTGGATTGTCCGGTCTCCTGCGCGGAAACCGGATGCTCCCCCCTGCACCTCCATGTGCCGATGCCCCACCCGCACCTCTCACTGAGAGGCGCGTACGAAGCCGGCCGGATGCCCGGCGAGAGGGCGTGCCTTGCGCGGGAAACCCGTGAGGGACGACTACGGCGAGAGCATCTCGCGAAGATGCCTCGCACGACCCAGAACACGCGAAAATCAGCCTACCGGCTGAGCGGAATGCGACCAAATCGTCGGACCACGCAGGCATCGTGACCTGAGTCATCAGACTCGTGACCCCCCGGGGCCGAAGCCCGCGGAGGGTCACCACCTGGCCCGTCGACGGGCTGCGCGCTGGTCAGTCCCGGTCGAAGCCCAGGGAGGCATCGTCCAGCCGGACGGCCTCGCCGGAGCCAGGACCGAACACCGGGTAGTCGAACTGCTGGTAGTCCGGCATCGCGTACATCTGCGCCTTCGCCTCCTCGGTCGGCTCGACCTTCACGTTGCGATAGCGCGGAAGTCCGGTACCTGCCGGAATCAGCTTGCCGAGGATCACGTTTTCCTTCAGGCCCAGCAGCGGGTCGGACTTGGCGTGGATCGCAGCGTCCGTCAACACCCGCGTCGTCTCCTGGAAGGAAGCGGCCGATAGCCACGAATCGGTGGCGAGCGATGCTTTCGTGATGCCCATCAGTTCGGGCCGACCGGATGCGGGGCGCCCACCTTCGGACACGACGCGGCGGTTCTCCACCTCGAATGCCCCGCGCTCGGCCATCGAGCCGGGCAGCAGGTCGGCGTCACCGGCCTCGATGATCGTCACACGACGCAGCATCTGCCGCACGATGACCTCGATGTGCTTGTCGTGGATCGACACACCCTGCTGCCGATACACGTGCTGCACCTCCGCCACCAGGTGCCTCTGCACCGCGCGGGGGCCCAGGATGCGCAGAATCTGCTTCGGGTCGACCGCACCTTGGAGGAGCTTCGTGCCGACCTGGACGTGATCGCCATCGACGACCAGCAGGCGGGCCCGCTTGCTCACGGGGTAGGCGTGCTCCTCCGAGCCATCGTCGGGAGTGAGCAGGATGCGCCGCGCCTTGTCGGTTTCCTCGATCTGCACGCGACCGGGCGCTTCCGCGATCGGGGCGACACCTTTCGGGGTGCGCGCCTCGAACAACTCGACCACGCGGGGCAGACCCTGTGTGATGTCGTCGCCCGCCACACCACCGGTGTGGAACGTGCGCATCGTCAGCTGCGTTCCGGGCTCGCCGATCGACTGGGCCGCGATGATGCCGACGGCCTCACCGATGTCCACGAGCTTGCCGGTGGCGAGGGACCGTCCGTAGCACTTGGCGCACGTGCCCACGTGGCTGTCGCAGGTCAGGACCGAACGGACCCGGACCTGCTCCACCCCGGCGGCGACAAGCCTGACGATCACGACGTCGCCGAGGTCCATTCCGGCGTGGGCGAGCACCGTCCCGTCCTGCGCCGTCATGTCCTCGGCGAGGGTCCGGGCATAGACGCTCGTCTCCACGTCGTCATGGGCGATCAGGACGCCATCCGTGGTGCGCGTCGCGATCGGCATCATGAGGCCGCGGTCGGTGCCGCAATCGTCCTCACGGATGATGACGTCCTGGCTCACGTCGACGAGGCGACGGGTCAGGTAGCCCGAGTCGGCCGTCCGCAGCGCCGTGTCCGCAAGGCCCTTGCGGGCACCGTGCGTGGAGATGAAGAACTCCAGGACCGACAGGCCCTCGCGGAAGTTGGACTTGATCGGGCGCGGGATGATGTCGCCCTTCGGGTTCGACACCAGACCGCGCATCCCGGCGATCTGGCGCAGCTGCATCCAGTTGCCTCGTGCGCCGGAAGCCACCATGCGGTAGATCGGGTTGGTCCGCGGGAGGTTGGTCTCCATCTCGCGGGCGACCTCGTTGGTGGCCTGCGTCCAGATCTCGATGAGCTCCTGGCGACGCTCGTCGTCGGTGATGAGGCCTCGCTCGTACTGGACCTGCACCTTCTCGGCCTTCGCCTCGTAGCCGACGAGGATCTCACGCTTGCGGGGTGGGGTCACCACGTCGGAGATAGCGACGGTCGCGCCGGAGCGGGTGGCCCAGTGGAAGCCGGTCTCCTTCAAAGCGTCGAGGCTCGCCGCGACCTGTACCTTGCTGTAGCGCTCGGCCAGGTCGTTGACGATGGTGGACAGACGCTTCTTGTCGACCGCGTCGTTGACGAACGGATAGTCCATCGGCAGCGCCCGGTTGAACATCGCACGCCCCAGGGTCGTCGTGAGCATGAGGTGTTCGACCCGTCCGTCCTCACCGACCTCCATACCCTCCGGCACGTCGACGCCGACGGGCGCGACGAGGTCCCACAACCGGATCCTCACCTCGGAGCCGATGTTCAGCTCTCCCGCGTCGTACGCCATCCGCGCCTCCCCCTCGGAACGGAACGCGCGCCCGGCGCCCGCGCCGTCCGCGACCGCGGAAGTGAGGTGGAACAGGCCGATGACCATGTCCTGCGTGGGCATCGTCACCGGGCGACCGTCCGCCGGTTTGAGGATGTTGTTGCTGGACAGCATGAGGATGCGCGCCTCGGCCTGCGCCTCAGCGGACAGCGGCACGTGCACCGCCATTTGGTCGCCATCGAAGTCCGCGTTGAACGCCGAACAGACCAGCGGGTGGATCTGGACCGCCTTGCCCTCCACCAGCTGCGGCTCGAACGCCTGGATACCGAGCCGGTGCAGCGTGGGCGCGCGGTTCAACAGCACGGGGTGCTCGGTGATGACCTCTTCGAGGACGTCCCAGACAACGGGGCGGGCGCGCTCGACCATCCGCTTCGCCGATTTGATGTTCTGTGCATGGTCGAGGTCCACCAGGCGCTTCATCACGAACGGCTTGAACAGCTCCAGAGCCATCTGCTTGGGCAGGCCGCACTGGTGCAGCTTGAGCTGTGGACCGACCACGATGACGCTGCGGCCCGAGTAGTCGACGCGCTTGCCGAGCAGGTTCTGGCGGAACCGGCCCTGCTTACCCTTGAGCATGTCGGACAGCGACTTGAGCGGGCGGTTGCCCGGGCCCGTGACCGGGCGGCCACGACGGCCGTTGTCGAACAACGCGTCGACGGCCTCCTGCAGCATCCGCTTCTCGTTGTTGACGATGATCTCCGGCGCGCCGAGGTCCAACAGCCGCTTGAGGCGGTTGTTGCGGTTGATGACGCGCCGGTAGAGGTCGTTCAGGTCTGACGTGGCGAAGCGGCCACCGTCGAGCTGCACCATCGGGCGCAGGTCCGGCGGGATGACCGGGACGCAGTCGAGGACCATGCCCATCGGCGAGTTCCGGGTGTTGAGGAACGCCGACACGACCTTGAGCCGCTTGAGGGACCGGGTCTTCTTCTGGCCCTTGCCGGTGCGGATGATCTCGCGCAGCGACTCGGCCTCGGCCTCGAGGTCGAAGGACTCGAGGCGCTTCTGCAGCGCCGCGGCGCCCATGCCGCCCTGGAAGTACATCCCGAAGCGGTCGCGCATCTCGCGGTAGAGGATCTCGTCGCCCTCGAGGTCCTGGACCTTGAGGTTCTTGAACCGGTCCCAGACCTGCTCGAGACGCTCGGTGTGCTGGTCCGCACGCTTGCGGATCGCGTTCATCTCTCGCTCGGCGCCCTCACGGACCTTGCGGCGGACGTCGGCCTTGGCGCCCTCGGCCTCGAGCTCGGCCAGGTCGGTCTCGAGCTTCTTGGCGCGGCCCTCGATGTCGGCGTCGCGACGGTTGATGTGTTCCTTCTTCTCGACCTCGATCTGCGCCTCGAGCGAGGCCAGGTCGCGGTGGCGTTCGTCGACGTTGACCGACGTGATCATGTAGGCCGCGAAGTAGATGACCTTCTCGAGGTCCTTCGGCGCCAGGTCGAGCAGGTAGCCCAGGCGGCTGGGCACGCCCTTGAAGTACCAGATGTGGGTCACCGGGGCGGCGAGCTCGATGTGGCCCATCCGCTCACGGCGCACCTTGGCACGGGTCACCTCGACGCCGCAGCGCTCGCAGATGATGCCCTTGAAGCGGACCCGCTTGTACTTGCCGCAGTAGCACTCCCAATCCCGGGTCGGGCCGAAGATCTTCTCGCAGAAGAGGCCGTCCTTCTCGGGCTTGAGGGTGCGGTAGTTGATCGTCTCGGGCTTCTTGACCTCGCCGTGGCTCCAGGCGCGGATGTCGTCCGCGCTCGCCAGGCCGATCCGCAGCTCGTCAAAGAAGTTCACATCGAGCACTTCGTGCTACCCACTCTCGCTGTCGAGTCGTCGTACGTGGTGTATCGGTGGCCGGTGCCGCGTTCCACGGCGTACGGCGTCGTCACGGCCCAAACGCGCGACACGCGTTAGACCTCCTCGACGCTACTGGGTTCCCGGCGGGACAGGTCGATCCCGAGCTCCTCCGCTGCGCGGAAGACCTCCTGGTCAGGCTCGCGCAGGTCGATGTGCGACCCGTCAGAACTGAGCACCTCCACGTTGAGGCACAAGGACTGCATTTCTTTGATGAGTACCTTGAAGGACTCCGGAATCCCCGGCTCAGGGATGTTCTCGCCCTTGACGATCGCCTCGTACACCTTGACGCGACCGGTGACGTCGTCGGACTTGATCGTCAGCAGCTCCTGCAATGCGTAGGCGGCACCGTAGGCCTCCAGCGCCCACACCTCCATCTCACCGAATCGTTGCCCACCGAACTGAGCCTTACCGCCCAGCGGCTGCTGGGTGATCATCGAGTAGGGACCCGTGCTGCGCGCGTGGATCTTGTCGTCCACCAGGTGGTGCAGCTTCAGGATGTACATGTATCCGACGGAGATCGGGCTCGGGAACGGCTCCCCGGAGCGGCCGTCGAACAGCCGCGTCTTGCCGGACGCGCCGATGAGCCGGAGCCCGTCCCTGGTGGGAAGGGTGCTCTCCAGCAGCCCGGTGATCTCCTCCTCCTTGGCCCCGTCGAACACCGGCGAGGCCACCCGGGTGTTCGGACCGACCTCGCGGACCTCCTCCGCGAGACCCTGCGCCCAGTCGGGACCCCCCTCGATCTTCCAGCCGCGGCTCGCGGCCCACCCGAGGTGGATCTCCAGGACCTGGCCGATGTTCATGCGGCCGGGCACGCCAAGCGGGTTGAGGATCACGTCGACCGGCGTGCCGTCCTCCAGGAACGGCATGTCCTCGACGGGAACGATCTTGGAGATGACGCCCTTGTTGCCGTGGCGGCCCGCCAGCTTGTCGCCGTCGGTGATCTTCCGGCGATTGGCCACGTAGACGCGCACGAGCTGGTTCACGCCCGGGGGCAGCTCGTCGCCCTCCTCGCGATCGAACAACTTCACATGGATGACCGTGCCGGTCTCGCCGTGCGGCACCTTCAACGACGTGTCGCGCACCTCTCGGGCCTTCTCACCGAAGATCGCGCGAAGCAGCCGCTCCTCTGGGGTCAGCTCGGTCTCACCCTTGGGGGTCACCTTGCCCACCAGAAGGTCACCGTCGCGGACCTCGGCGCCGATACGGATGATGCCGCGCTCGTCGAGGTCGGCCAGCACCTCTTCGGAGACGTTGGGGATATCCCGAGTGATTTCCTCCGGCCCCAGCTTCGTGTCGCGGGCGTCGATCTCGTGCTCCTGGATGTGGATCGAGGAGAGCACGTCGTCCTGCACCAGCCGCTGGGAGAGGATGATCGCGTCCTCGTAGTTCAGGCCCTCCCACGGCATGAACGCCACGAGCAGGTTGCGCCCGAGACTCATCTCGCCGCCGTCGGTGGCTGGGCCGTCCGCAATGACGTCCCCCACCTCCAGCCGCTGCCCGTCACTCACGATGACGCGCTGGTTGTAGCTGGTGCCCTGGTTGGAGCGGGTGAACTTCGCGATGCGATACGTCTCATACGTACCGTCGTCATTGGCGACGCTCACCAGGTCGGCCGACACCGAGGTGACCACGCAGCCCTGGTGCGCCCGCACGACGTCGCCGGAGTCAAGCGCCGCGCGCAGTTCCATGCCGGTGCCGACCAGTGGCGCCTCGCTACGTACGAGAGGCACCGCCTGGCGCTGCATGTTGGCGCCCATGAGCGCCCGGTTCGCGTCGTCGTGCTCCAGGAACGGGATCAGCGCGGTTCCGGCCGACACCATCTGTCGTGCCGAGACGTCCATGAAGTCCACGTCCGAGCCTGGCACGTCGATCGCTTCGCCGCCCTTGGTGCGTACGAGCACCCGCTCCTCGGCGAATCTGCCGTCATCCGTCAGCGGCGCGTTGGCTTGCGCGATGACGAACTCGTCTTCCTCGTCCGCCGTCAGGTACTGGACGTCGTCCGACACCAGCCCGTCGACGACCTTGCGGTACGGCGTCTCGATGAAGCCGAACGGGTTGATCCGCCCGTACGACGCGAGCGCGCCGATCAGACCGATGTTGGGCCCCTCTGGCGTCTCGATCGGACACATCCGGCCGTAGTGGCTCGGGTGCACGTCGCGGACCTCCATGCCCGCGCGGTCGCGGGACAGACCGCCCGGACCGAGTGCGGACAGGCGCCGCTTATGGGTCAGGCCCGCGAGAGGGTTGTTCTGGTCCATGAACTGGGAGAGCTGGCTCGTGCCGAAGAACTCCCGGATGCTCGCCACGACCGGGCGGATGTTGATGAGGGTCTGCGGCGTGATCGCCTCGACGTCCTGCGTGGTCATTCGCTCGCGGACGACCCGCTCCATGCGGGACAGCCCGGTGCGCACCTGGTTCTGGATCAGCTCGCCGACGTTGCGCAGGCGGCGGTTGCCGAAGTGGTCGATATCGTCCACTTCGACGCGCACCTCGACCGGCTGGCCGTGCCTGGTGCCCGGCAGGCTCGTGGAGCCCGCGTGGAGCGCGACCAGGTAGCGAATCGTCGCGACCACGTCGTCTACCGTCAGCGTTGACGTCGTCAGTTCGGAGGTGATCCCCAGCTTCTTGTCGAGCTTGTAGCGGCCCACCTTGGCCAGGTCGTAACGCTTCGGATTGAAGTAGAGGTTGTCGAGCAGCGCCTGCGCGGCCTCTCGCGTCGGCGGCTCGCCCGGGCGCAGTTTGCGGTAGATGTCGAGGAGCGCCTCATCCTGACTTCCGGTGTGGTCCTTTTCCAGGGTGAGCCGGATCGATTCGTACTCGCCGAATTCCTCCAGGATCTGTGCGTCGGTCCACCCCAGCGCCTTCAGGAGCACGGTGACGGACTGCTTACGCTTGCGGTCGACGCGTACGCCGACCATGTCACGCTTGTCGACCTCGAACTCCAGCCAGGCGCCTCGGCTCGGGATCACCTTGGTCGAGTAGATGTCCTTGTCAGAGGTTTTGTCGGGCGTCCGCTCGAAGTACACACCGGGGCTGCGCACCAGCTGGGACACGACGACGCGCTCCGTGCCGTTGATCACGAAGGTGCCGCGCCCGGTCATCAGCGGGAAGTCGCCCATGAAGACGGTCTGGGACTTGATCTCCCCCGTGTTGTTGTTCATGAACTCGGCAGTGACGAACAGCGGCGCGCTGTACGTCATGTCCCGCTCTTTGCACTCTTCGATGGAGTACTTCTGCTCCTCGAAGCGGTGGTCACGGAACGACAGCGACATCGATCCGGCGAAGTCCTCGATCGGGGAGATCTCCTCGAAGATCTCCTCCAGACCTGAGCGCTCCGGCACGTCGTGACGACCGGCCTCCAGCGCCTCCGCGACACGGGCCTGCCAGCCCTCGTTGCCGAGCAGCCAGTCGAAACTCTCCGTCTGCAACGCCAAGAGGTCGGGGACTTCCAGGGGCTCTCGGATCTTGGCAAACGACACCCGGCCGGACGCCGTGAGCGCGTGGGACAACTTCTGGTTCGCGGTACGCGAGGCAGCCAAGGAGGGTCCTTCCACAGGCCTGTGTTCATTTTCGGCGGTGCGCCCCCGCTGCATGGCCCGGCCGCGCAGACCCCCCCTGACGACACAGCTGAAGTAGCTGGTCAGGGGCTCAGACGGAGCGTTGGGATCGGCCAAGTCGACGAAACTGCACCACACGGGCAGCGCAAATCGACAGCATACCGGGGTGGGAACGCAGAGTCTAATTCGCAGGCAGGACGACGTGACCCGTGAGTCTCGGCGACATCGCCCTGCGTGGCAGACCGGCCCGAGGGCCCGCCAGGTGCGGATCGGCACGGTCGATCCGCCCTTGAAAACATGAGAATGCCCTGCCGTCGTCAACGCGTCAAGGGCACAGGACACATGACGAAGCGGGCCGCGCCCGTCAGGGTGCGGCCCGCCTGGTCTTGCGCGCGAATCCTTCGCGCTCAGACGACTACTTCAGGCTCACGGTCGCGCCGGCGCCCTCCAGGGCAGCCTTCGCCTTCTCGGCCGCGTCCTTATCGACCTTCTCCAGGACCGCCTTCGGCGCGCCGTCGACCAGGTCTTTGGCCTCCTTGAGGCCCAGCGTCGTAAGCGCGCGGACCTCCTTGATGACCTGGATCTTCTTATCGCCCGCGGCCTCGAGGACGACGTCGAACTCGTCCTGCTCCTCCTCGGCCGCCGCGCCCGCGTCGCCGCCGGCGGCCGCCGCGAGGGCCGCCACCGCGACCGGCGCGGCCGCGGTCACCTCGAAGGTCTCCTCGAACTGCTTGACGAACTCCGACAGCTCGATGAGCGTCATCTCCTTGAACGCGTCCAGGAGCTCGCCGGTGCTGAGTTTGGCCATGATGGCTTCCTTCCTTGCTTCTGCCGTGAGTGGCTGTGTCGTTGTTCGGAGCTCACACAGGTCGTGCTAGCTCGGGTCGCCACCCTCGGCGACATCTTCTGTAGGCTCCGCCGCAGCGGGAGCGGGAGTTTGCGCCGCCGGCCCCGCGGGGTCCTCCTGCTCGACCTTCGCCCGGAGGGCGTCGATCGTGCGGGCCGCCCGCGACAGCGGAGCGACGAACAGGTATGCGGCCTGGTTGAGCGAGGCCTTCATGGCGCCGGCCAGCTTGGCCAACAGGACCTCACGCGACTCCAGGTCGGCGAGCGTGGTGATCTCTTCTGCCGTCATCGTCTTGCCGTCGAGAACGCCGGCCTTGATGACGAGCAGGGGGTGCGCCTTGGCGAAGTCACGAAGCGACTTGGCCGCCTCGACCGGGTCACCCGTGACGAAGACGATCGCGGACGGCCCGGAGAGCTGTCCGTCGAACGCGGTCATCCCAGCCTGCTCGGCGGCGATCTTCGTGAGCGTGTTCTTCACCACGGCGTACGAACCGTTCGGGCGCAACGAATCCCGCAGCTCCTTGAGCTGCGCCACGGTCAGCCCGCGGTATTCGGTGAGAACGGCCGCACCAGACCCGCGGAATCGGTCCGCGAGTTCGGCGATGGCTGCCTGCTTCTGGGGCGTTGCCACGGGGCCTCCTTCGATGGTGGATGCCGCCGGTCGCCCACGAAAAAGCTCCCGGGCGCAGAGCGCGGGAGCCGGTGAGAATACGGGGCGTGAGCGTTGCTCACTGCCGTACGCCGAGGATCGTTCGCGTCCTGCGTCGGTCGCCCCGTCGCGGGGACTTTGGGCCGCCTCGCGTGAAACGAAGCGGCAACCGGCGGTCATTGGTCGTTGTCAGCCTAGACGCCCGCCGCGCCGAGGGCCAAATCGCGCTGACGAGTTGGCCGACGGCGGCGCGGGATCAGGCCGGAGACTCATCCTCGGAAGTAAGGCTGCGCGTCTTGGAGGTGTCCACCGGGATGCCGGGGCCCATGGTCGTCGCCATCGTGCCCTTGAGCAGGTAGCGACCCTTGCTCGCCGACGGCTTGAGCCGCAGGATCTCGTCCATCGCGGCGCTGTAGTTCTCTACCAGGTGCTGGTCGCTGAAGGACGCCTTACCGATGATGAAGTGCAGGTTGGCGTGCTTGTCCACACGGAACTCGATCTTGCCACCCTTGATGTCGGACACGGCCTTGGTGACGTCCATCGTGACCGTGCCGGTTTTCGGGTTCGGCATGAGTCCGCGGGGGCCGAGAACCTTGCCCAGACGACCCACTTTGCCCATGAGGTCCGGCGTCGCGACGACGGCGTCGAAATCCAGCCAACCCCCCTGAATCTTGGCGATCAGGTCGTCAGAGCCGACGTAGTCCGCCCCGGCTTCCTCCGCCGCCTGCGCGTTCGCGCCGGTCGCGAACACCAGGACGCGGGCCGTCTTGCCGGTGCCGTGGGGCAGGTTGACCGTGCCGCGGACCATCTGGTCGGACTTGCGCGGGTCGACGCCCAGCCGCAGGGCGACCTCGACGGTGGAGTCGTACCTGGTGGTCGCGGTCTCCTTGGCGAGCCGGACCGCGCCGAGCGGTGGGTACGTCTTGTCGCCGATCTTCTCCTCGGCGGCCCGGTAGCTCTTGCTGCGCTTCACTGCGTCTCCTGGAGTGTCGTGTCGGAGTCGTGGTCTTCGGGCCGCGCGCGGCCCTCCCACCGGTCCGCTGCGCTGCGCAGGGACCGTGTCGCCGCCGGTAGCCGCCGACGGCCGGTGTCACTGTACGGTGACGCCCATCGACCGGGCGGTGCCCGCGATGATCCTCATAGCCTGCTCGACGTCGTTGGCGTTGAGGTCGACGATCTTCTGCTGCGCGATCTCGCGGAGTTGGGCCTGCGTGAGCGTCGCGACCTTCGTTTTGTGCGGCTCGCCAGAGCCCTTGGCGATACCGGCGGCCTTCTTGATCAACTCAGCGGCCGGGGGCGTCTTCGTGACGAACGTGAACGAGCGGTCCTCGTACACGGTGATCTCGACCGGGATGACGTTGCCGCGCTGGGACTCCGTCGCAGCGTTATACGCCTTGACGAACTCCATGATGTTGACGCCGTGCTGACCGAGAGCCGGGCCCACCGGCGGAGCCGGGGTGGCCTGACCTGCCTGGATCTGCAGCTTGACGTAGCCGGAGACCTTCTTCTTGGGGGGCATTCGCTTCCTTTTCTGGTATGGGCCCACGCCGTGGGCGATGACCCGGTTGCACCCGGCGCGGATGCGCCGGCGGGGTGCCGTCGTCCGGCTCAGATCTTGGCGACCTGGTTGAACGACAGCTCGACCGGGGTCTCCCGGCCGAAGATCGAGACGAGCACCTTGAGCTTGGCGGTCTCAGGGATGATTTCGGAGATCGTCGCCGGCATGGTCTCGAAGGGGCCCTCCATGACCGTGACCGACTCACCGATGTCGAAGTCCATCGCCGCGGCGTCTTGCGCCGCCTGCGGCGCCGCCTTGCCCGCCGCCGAGGGCTCGGCGTCCGCCAGGGAGGCCGCGAGCATCGAGAACACATCGTCCAGGCTCAACGCGGCGGGTGAATAGGCGTTCCCGACGAACCCGGTGACGCCTGGGGTGTGCCGCACGGTGCCCCAGCTCTCATCGGTGAGATCCATGCGGACCAGCACATAGCCGGGCATCCGCACACGCCGGACCAGCTTCTTCTGGCCGTTCTTGATCTCGGTGACCTGTTCCATGGGAACCTCGGCCTGGAAGATGTATTCCTCCATGTTCAGCGACTGCGCCCGCTGCTCGAGGTTGGCCTTCACGCGGTTCTCGTAGCCTGCGTACGAGTGGATGACGTACCAGTCGCCGGGCAGGGTGCGCAGCTCGCGCCGTAGCTCGTCGGCCGGGTCCGGCTCCTGCTCCTGCTCGGCCTCACCCTCTTGAGACACGTCAGCCTCGTCACCCTCACGAAGCACGTCAGC
>JBDTWM010000091.1:0-11883 GCA_040006675.1 Dermatophilaceae bacterium
GGGATGCGCGTCACTGCCGCCCACCCGGTCAGCGGACCGCGTGCCCCGCCTCCCGCAGCGCCTGCTTGACCTGCCCGATCGTCAGCTCCCCGAAGTGGAACACGCTCGCCGCCAGCACCGCGTCTGCGCCGGCCTCGACCGCCGGCGCGAAGTGCTCCAACGATCCCGCCCCGCCGCTGGCGATGATGGGCACACTGACTCGCTCCCGGACCCGGGCGATCAGCTCGGTGTCGTACCCGTCCTTCGTACCGTCGGCGTCCATGGAGTTGAGCAGGATCTCCCCCGCCCCCAGCTCCGCGGCCCGAGCGCACCAGCCGAGCGCGTCGATGCCGGTGCCGCGTCGGCCGCCGTGCGTGGTGACCTCGAACCCGCTCTCCGGGGTCGGATGCCCGTCCGACGACACGTCCGCGCCCTCGGCGGCCGGTCGCCAGCGCCGCACATCCGCAGACAGCACCAGCACCTGTGCCCCGAACCGGTCGGCCACCTCCGAGATCAGCTCGGGCCGCGCGATCGCAGCGGTGTTGATGCCCACCTTGTCGGCCCCTGCTCGCAGCAGCTGGTCGACGTCGTCCACCGTGCGGACGCCTCCGCCGACGGTGAGGGGGATGAAGACTTCGTCGGCCGTGCGCCGCACCACCTCGTACGTCGTCTCGCGGTCGCCGCTGCTCGCGGTCACGTCGAGGAAGGTCAGCTCGTCCGCGCCCTGCTCGACGTACCGACGGGCCAGCTCGACCGGGTCGCCCGCGTCCCGAAGGTTCTCGAAATTGACGCCCTTCACGACGCGTCCCGCGTCGACGTCGAGGCACGGGATCACTCGGATAGCCAGGCTCACGCGCCCAGGTTACGCCGCGCGGTCCACCGCGCGGCGTCACGCACCACCACGCACCACCACGCACCACCACGCACCACCGGGAGAGCCGCGTGCGTCCGTGGCACGATCCGGGGTGAGCCGACACCTCGTCGCCCCGGCTTACGATGGAGGGGTTATTCCCCCTGAGCCACACCCGCCACCATGCACGACGCACCACGGGATGCGCGACGCCGCGTGACAGACCGTCCTGGGTCAGCCGCTGTCGCCGCACGCGACGGCCGTGCGTGCCGGTCCACACCGTGCCCGGTGCGGTGCGGTGCGGTGCGGTGCGGTGACGGATGCCACGCCCCTGTGACGAGGAGAACCCCTGATGACCACGCCCGACGCCCGACCCGCCACGACGCCCGATGACGGCGCCGAGGCGGCGCTGGCCGATGCGATCGGCGAGGCATCGCTACGCGCCACCCAGGCTCGCTCCGAGCAGATCGAGGCGCAGATCGCCACGGACCCGAGCGAATTCCGGATGTTGACCGGAGACCGTCCGACGGGCGACCTGCACCTGGGACATTACTTCGGCACGCTCGCCAACCGGGTGCGGCTGCAGAACCTCGGCGTCGAAACCCTGGTCCTCATCGCGGACTACCAGGTGATCACCGACCGCGACGGGGTCGGCCCGATCGAAGAGCGGGTGCTGTCGTTGCTCGCCGACTACGTGGCGATGGGCATCGACCCAGCGCGCACGACCATCTTCTGCCACAGCGCGATCCCCGAGCTCAACCAGCTCATGCTGCCGTTCCTGGCCTTGGTCACGGAGGCGGAGCTGCACCGCAACCCCACCGTGAAGTCGGAGCTGGAGGCCACCGGCGGCCGCGCCATGTCGGGGCTGCTCCTGACCTATCCGGTGCACCAGGCCGCGGACATCCTGTTCTGCAAGGCCAACCTCGTGCCGGTCGGCAAGGACCAGCTGCCGCACGTCGAACAGTCCCGCCTGATCGCCCGCCGCTTCGAGGAGCGGTTCGGTCGGGCGCATCCGGACCGACCGGTGTTTCCCGCACCCGACGCGCTGCTGTCCGCGGGGGTGGCCGTACTCGGCACCGACGGGCACAAGATGAGCAAGTCCCGCGGTAACACCATCGATCTCGGGATGAGTGCCGACGAGACCGCCCGGCGGATCAAGCGCGCCGTGACGGATGCGGACCGACACATCACCTACGACCCGGTCGAGCGCCCCGAGGTGTCCAACCTCGTCCTGCTCGCAGCACTGCTCACCGAGCGTGACCCGGTCGCGATCGCCCAGGAGATCGGCGACGGCGGCGGCAAGCAGCTCAAGGCCGTGGTCACCGAGGCGATCAACGGCTTCCTGGCTCCGACGCGGGCACGGCGGGCCGAACTCCTCGCCGACCCCGGCTACCTGCGGGGGGTGCTCGCGGACGGAAACGCGCGGGCTCGCGAGATCGCCGTGGCCACGCTTGACGAGGTGTTGACGGCGATGCACATGAGGTACGTCTGAGCGGGGCGGGGAGGTTGCGCGAGTGAGAGCCCGGGACGCCGACATGCGGCGCGCCGCGGGACGGGCCGGAGCCCGTTCGTCCGGGCGTGGCTCGTCCGGCCGGTCCACTGGTCGCGCCGCGGTCCGGGTCGTCGCCCAGGCGTCTTCGCAGTGGCTGGAGAGCCCGTGGGCGGAGCGGAGCCTCGCCTGGCAGCGGCGCGTCGCGAGGCGTTCGCGGTCCTCGATCGGGACGCGGCTGCGGCGCCTGCGGTCGCGGTCGTTCTTCATCGTCCAGTGCGCGATCTCCGCGGCGATCGCGTATTTCGTGGCGGGCGGCCTGCTCGACCACCCGACGCCGTTCTTCGCGGCGGTGGCCGCGGTCATCGTGCTGGGCCAATCGTTCGGCCAGCGCCTTGAGCGCAGCGTCGAGGTGGTCACGGGCGTGGCCTTAGGGGTGTTGATCGGGGACGCGTTCGTGCACCTCGCGGGCCCGGGATACTGGCAGATCGCCGTCGTCATCGCGGCGTCGATGACGTGTGCGACCCTGCTGGACGCGGGCGTCGGGATGACCGCGACCGCGGGCATCCAGTCGGCGGTGGTGGCGATCCTCGTGCCCGCGCCCGGTCAGGCGTTCATCCGGTGGACCGACGCGGTCATCGGCGGTCTCGTCGCGCTGTTAGCCGCCACCATCACCCCGGCGTCGCCGGTGCGCCAGCCGCGCCTCAAGGCCTCCGAGGTGCTGTCGGAGGTGAGCGACCAGCTTCACGACACGGTCCGCGCCCTGCGGCACCAGGACCTGCCGCTCGCCGACGCGACCCTGGAGCGGGCCCGCTGCCTGGAGCAGCGCCTGGAGGATCTGCAGGACAGCGCCGACGACGGTCTGGCGGTGGTGCGCACGTCACCCTTCCGTCGCCGTGACGCCCCGGCCGTCCTGCTCATCCACGAACTGCTCGACCCGCTGGAACACGCGATAAGAAACCTGCGGGTCCTGATCCGCCGGGCCACGATCGCCCTGCGGGTCGGCGAGCGCGTTCCGAAGGCGTACGTGGACATCGTCGAGGGTCTTGGGCAGGTCACGCGGGAGATGTCCGAGATCCTGGCGGTACGGACGCTGCCCGCCTCGGCGCAGGGCCCGTTGGTGCGGTTGGCGGAGCTCACCACGTACGCCGACGAGCGCACGACCCTGTCCTCGGAGGTCATCCGGGGGCAGGCACGATCCATGATCGTGGATCTCCTGGAGGTCACGGGGGTGCCGTATGACGAGGCCATCACGTACATCCCCGAGTCGTACGAACTCGGCGACGGGCACGAGTACGACCTCGATCCCGACGACTGACTCCGACGATTGGCCTCGACGACTGACCCCTACGCTGGCGGCGCACCCGCCGCGCGGGACGGGCGGACCCATGCGCGCCGTACGGCTCGCGACGGATCGCCCCTCGGATCGCCGTCCCCCGTCATGTCCCCGACCGGCACGATCTGGACCATGCCCTGCCACCCCGTCCCGATCAGGAGGCGTCCGGATAAGGAGCGCACCCCGTCACCGGTGGAGGCCGGGTTGAACTTCACCCAGGGGCAGTAGTTGCGATGTCGGGCGCCGCGGCGCTCACGGATAAGACGGCGATCACGGCCCGTCGTTCCGTGGCCTGCCGCCGGGTTCCGCGGCGCTGCCGTGCACCTGCACGAGCGCCGCCAACCGAGACGCGAGTGCGCGCCCGTGCGGGCCGTCGGCCTTCTGGATGGCCATGACCGCTACCGTGTCCGTGTCCGTGAGGTCCAGCCGGGCCCACGGCGCCCCCCCACCGAACTGCACCCGCAACACCTCGTGCCAGTCCAGCCGCCGCGTGACGAACAGGTTGCGCACCACGATGCCCGTCGAGCTAGGCAGCGCCCGAACCGAGGCGAACCGCCAGATGAACCACGCGATCGCGACGCCGAGCAGGGCGATGAACAGACGATCGGCGATGCCCCAATCGCCCTTCTGGTCGTCGCGGCCGGGAATCGTGATCGCAGCGAACAGGAACGCCACGAGCACCACGACAGTGAGTACGGCGGCCACCGCGGAGCCACGGCGCGGCCGCATCGGCGCGTACGGGTCCATGGCGCGTGCGGAACGGGCTTCCCTCACGACCCCACTCTGGCACGCCTCGCGACCCTGGCGCGCCCCACCCTCACAGGCGGCACGCCGCGATGTCCGTCACGAGGATGCCGCGTGCTCCGAGGGCGTACAGCGCGTCCATCACCCGGTTGAGTCCATAGCGCGGCACCATCGAGCGCACCGCCACGTACTCCCTGTCGTGCAGCGGGCTCACCGTCGGGGACTCCAGGCCCGGCGTGATCGCGCACGCTTGGTCGATCAGCTCGGCATGGATGTCGTAGTCGACGACCACGTACGCACGGGCGGTGATCACGCCCTGGAGACGGCGCGCCAGCACCGTCAGCTTCGCGCCATTGCCGTTTTGCTCGCGCATGATCAGGACCGCCTCGGAGCGCAGGATCGGCTCGCCGAAGACCTCCAGGCCCTGGTTGCGCAACGTGGTGCCGGTCTCGACGACGTCCGCGATGACGTCCGCGACGCCGAGCGTGATCGACGTCTCGACCGCCCCGTCCAGACGCACGACGCTCGCCTCCACCCCGTGCTGCGCCAAGTGCGCCGTCACGAGGCCCTTGTAGCTCGTGGCGATCCGCCGGCCCGTGAGGTCCTGCACGCCCGTGCCGGTGCCCGGGCGGGCGGCGAACCGGAAGGTCGACGCGGCGAACCCCAGCGCGAGAACCTCCCTCGCGTCGGCGCCGGAGTCGAGGAGCAGGTCGCGGCCGGTGATCCCGCCGTCGAGGGTGCCCGACCCGACGTAGAGCGCGATGTCGCGCGGTCGCAGGTAGAAGAACTCGACGTCGTTCTCCGGGTCGGCGACGATCAGCTCCTTGTTGTCGCGGCGGGTGCGGTATCCGCACTCGAACAGCATGGTGACGGCGTCCTCTGCGAGGGAGCCCTTGTTGGGCACGGCGATGCGCAGCATGTCGGTGGGATCTCCAGGTGGAACCGGTCGGAAGTGGTACGCAGTGAGCTGTCGCGCTCACAGATGTCGGTAGACGTCCTGCAGGCTCAGGCCACGGGCGATCATCATCACCTGCAGGTGATAGAGCAGCTGGCTGATTTCGAGGGCGGCGGCGTCGTCGGACTCGTACTCGGCCGCGAGCCATACCTCGGCTGCCTCTTCGACAACCTTCTTGCCGATGGCGTGCACGCCCGCGTCGAGTTCGGCCACGGTGCCGGAGCCCTCCGGGCGCGTGCGGGCCTTTTCGCTCAGTTCGGCGAACAGGTCCTCGAAGGTCTTCACGGCGCCCCAGGCTACCCGCCGCGGCGGCTCAGCCGAGCGGGCGCCCGCCATCCGGGCCGGGGAGACGGCGCGAGCCCGTCTGTGGCACCTCTGCCTGGAGCGTCTCTGTCTGGCGCGTCCCCGTCCGGTCCGCTCCTGTCCGGGCCGCTCCCGTGGGGTCCGCGTCCATGGGGTCCGCGTCCGTGAACGACCGCTCCCGCGTCGGGGCGCCGGTCAGGACGTACGTGGTGAGCAGGAACGTCACCGGGATGGCCACGATCCCCGCGATGAGCGTTGCGTACCGCTCGGACACGCCGGCCCCTTCCACCAGCAGCACCGCGCCTGATGTGCTGACGAGGAAGGCGGCGAGCGTCGTGAGCGGGAACAGCACGAAACGCCCCCACGTGGGCCGGACCCGGTAGGTGAAACGGCAGTTGGCGAAGAACGAGAAGACCACGGCGACGCACCAGGCCAGCACGTGCGCCACCAGATACGGCGCGACCGGGAGGAACAGCCGGTAGCAGGCGTAGTAGAGCGCCGTGTTCGCGACGCCGACCATCCCGAAGCGGACGGCCTGTCCGCTGAGCCGGCGCAGGCGGGCGGTCACCCGGCCAGTCTAGGGATGCGTCAGCGAGAGCAGGTTCCGCTGCCACCGGATGGCCCCACCGCCGGCCATGAGGGTCTGACCGGCCATGTACCGGGAGTCATCGGCGCACAAGAACGCGACGATGTGTCGTGCTTTCGACGCGGGGAGTTGGGCCCACTCCGGCAGGACCGCCGACGAGATCCGCTTCGGCTCACCGGTGGTCTCGTCGAATCGTCCGTCGTCGGCCCAGCGAAACGGCTCATGTTCGGCGCTGCCAGACCGTATAGGGCGGCGGAGCCGCATCGGCCCGGCGCGTCAAGGCGCCGAAGCCGGAGTGGACCGCACTAGGAAGGGACTGCCATGCGCGCTTGGGACGACTCCCCCGAAAACAAGCGACTGTCGGAGGATTGGTGGGCGGTCAAGAAGGTGCCGGACCACCGTCCCGCGGACCCGCAACAGATGGGCCAGGCCAGGCACCGGCAGCCGCATCCTCGCTAGGGAAACGCGTCAGGGTGTCGCTCGCGCCGCCGATGGGAATCCGGTCCCCGGTCGGCGCCGGGCTTTCGGGCGACGACGGACGGGGTAGGTGTGTTCTTCACAACGACAGCGAAACCGCGGGGGACGGACGCGGGGCGCCCTGTGACCGGGAACGAGCACGACGGACGTAGCGGGCTGAGGCCCCTCATCCGCCTCGACGGGGTGTCCAAGGCGTATACCTCCGGCGGGGCGCGCGTCGTCGCGCTCGACACGGTGAACCTCGCGATTCGCGGCGGCGAACTCATGGTCGTCCTGGGGCCGTCGGGCTCCGGCAAGACGACCCTCATCCAGGTGGCGAGCGGGCTCATGCGCGCCGATACCGGCCGGGTCCTCGTGGGTGACAGCGAGCTGGACGTACGAAAGGACCGGGAGGTCTCCCGGCTTCGCAATGAACACCTCGGATTCGTCTTCCAGAAGGCGCACTTCATCCCCCACCTCTCGGTGCGGGAGAATGTCGAGCTGCCGATGACCATCGGCGGGGTGCGGCCCCGCGAGCGGCGGCACCGTGCCCTCGAGTGCCTGCAGTCGGTGGGGCTCGACGGAGTCGCACATCGCCGCATCGGCGAACTGTCGGGCGGCCAGCAACAGCGGGTGAGCATCGCCCGGGCCTTGACCCGACGCCCCGGCGTACTCTTCGCGGACGAGCCGACGGGCAACCTCGACAGCTCCCGAAGCCGCGAGGTCCTGAACCTTCTGCGCTCGCTGTGCGACGAGCGGAACGTCGCGGTCGTCATGGTCACCCACAACGACGACTTCACGGCGATCGCGGACCGCGTCGTCACGATGCTTGACGGGACCCTGACGGAGGTGGACCGTGCGGGTCGCTGACTACCTCTCTTTCGCGTGGCGAGGCATCGTCCGCCAGCGCGTCCGCACCGTGCTGACCGTGCTGGCGTTGGCCATCGCGGCGACGATCGTCATCTCGCTGGTGTCCATCACCGTCGGTGCCCAGCGCACGATCACCACCGAGCGCGGTCTGACGGAGGGCCTCGAGACGATGGTGGTCACCCCCAACGCCGTGGTGTCCACGGGGCTGCTGGGCGGGTCGGTGCAGGTCGCCAACGACAAGGCGGAGAAGATCACCGATGCCACGGTGCAACAGCTGCGCGGTCTCGCGGGCGTCAAGGACGCGGTGCCACTGGCGGGGGTCTATGAGCTGCGCCGGTTTACCATCGACGGTTCCCCGACCTCGTTCGTCGCGAACGCCCTCGCCCCCGGCGAAGGCACGTCTTACGAGATCCCGCTGCTCGTCGGACGCGCCCCCGCGCCCGGCACGAAGGGTCACGCCGAGGTGGTCATCGACAGCTCGTATGTGGACGCGCTCGGGCTGAGTCAAGACCCGACGAAGGTTCTCGGGCGCGCGATGACGATCACGACGGTCAACGGCTACCGGGGCGTGGGCGCCGAGGTCCCAGGGCCAGGGAGCACCCCGAAGCAGGTGACGGACTTCGCGCAACGGGCGACCACCCTGACCGCGAGGATCGTCGGGGTGAGCTCCGATCCCCGGTTCACGAGCCGGATCCTCACGTCCATGCCGTGGGCTCACGCGATCCGCTCCCCGCAGGTCCTCCAGGGCGGCACCATGGTCCAGGGCGAGAGCCGAATCACCACGGGTGGCTACTCGAGTGTCATCGTCGACGCGGCGAGCACGGACGCGGTCGCCGGCGTGGCAGCGCAGATCGAGCGGTTCGGTTACGGGGTCACCTCGGCGCAGGAACAGCTCGACAGGATCAACCGGTACGTCCTCATCATGTGGCTCGTACTCGGCTCCATCGCCCTGGTCAGCATCCTCGCGGCCGGGCTGAGCACCGGCAACACCATGCTCATGACGATCACCGAGGAGCGCTACGTCATCAACGTGTGGCGAGTCTGCGGGGCTCGACGGGGGCTCGTGCGACGTCTCTACCTCTTGCAGGCGTTCCTCCTCTCGCTCGCTGGGGGTGTCCTGGGGATGGCCAGCGGTTACTGGCTGACCTGGCTTCTTTCCCGGCAGATCCGGGCCGTCTTAGCCGGCCGCGGGATGGAGACGATCAGCGTCGCTGAGGCCACTCCGCAGATCCTTCTCGCCGGTCTCGCCATCACCCTCATCATCGGCGTACTCGCCGCGGTGCATCCCGCGGCGCGTGCCTCCCGCGACGATCCTGGGGCGTTTCTCACCGCGCAGTGACGAGGGCCGAGGGCGGTCGTCATGCGTGTTTAATCTGTTCAGTGCATCGGAGTCCTGGACGCCCATCGGGCGGACGCGCCCGCTTCCGTCAGTCTTGTCCGCCGGCCGCCAGGGCCCTCGCACCGCGTGGGCCGAGCCACCACGCCAGGGACACCGCGGTGGCGAGCATCATCCACCACGGCATCCAGCCCAAGGCGGAGTCGATAATCCCGCCGCCGTAGACGAGGGCCAGCAGCACGACTGCGAGCAGGTAGCGCCCGCCCAGCTCGTCGAGGCTCCACCACGCGGTGGCCCCGGCCTGGTTGACCTGGTCCTGGGCGCCGGCCCCTCGCCGTTCGTCGTGCGGTCGCGGCACCGCCCTCGCGGACAGCACCACGAACAAGGCGAGGAGCGGCACGAGGGCGACCAGGCCGTACTCACACAGCACCTCGACGACGACGTTGTGCACGGGTAGGACCGGCACGATGTCGGGCCTGGCCTCCGTCAAGAGGGTCTCGAAGCGCCCTCCACCGACACCGGTCCAGGGTCGGGACGCCCATAACTGCCCGCCGATCCGCAGCAGATCGAGACGGTACCGGTCGGACGCGCTGATAGCGGCGTCGTCGGGGAAGAGAACGCGGTAAAGAAGGTTGAGCCCGAAGAGCCGCGGCACGGTGAACACCGCCATCGTCACCATGACGGCCGCAGCGACCGAGAGGCGGGCGGTGGCGGGGTGTTGTCCCGCCCACGTGATGAGACGTCGATGCCAGGCCCACCGGTGAGCGGCGCCGACGGCGACCAGGACGGCCAGTGGAAAACAGAACGCGAGCGCCATCCGGCTGTGCGTCAGCGTGAGCAGCCACGCCGAGACCGCGGCGACCGCGATGAGGAGGACCGCCATCGCCGCCGGGGGTCTTTCGGCGAGCCACAGTAGGCACAGCCCGATACCGAGCAGGAGGACGGCAGCGAAGTTGTTGGGGTTGTGAAACACGGCCGACGGATCCCCCACCGGGCCGAAGATCGGATCAGGGACGAGCCGCTGGCGGGTCAGCGCTTCCCAGGCACCCACCGGCAGGTTGGTGACCACGACGAGAAGCCACATCCAGCGCAGGGCCGCCACGCCGGATCGATGTCCCCTGGACAGCAGGACCAGCGCGACCGAGCACGCAGCGAACGCAGCCATGGACCTCGCCTCGGTGAGCAAGACCTCGTCCGCGTGCCCCCCCGCCACCCAGCGAGCGAGCAGCACCCCGATGACCGCCCAGAAGCAGACCAGCCCCACGACGACGAGGCCACCGCGCGCCCGGGCGGCCAGCGCGGCCACACCACCGAGCAGGACGGCCCCGCCCACGACAACGTGATCGGTGCGCGGTGGCAATACCTGGACGAGGACGACGTGCCAGGTGAGGTAGAGCCCGAACCCCACCGTCGCCGCAGCGACGCCGTGACCGACCAGGGAGCGGCCCGAGGCAAGCCCGGGTGCCGGCGCACAACGTCCGGCCGCGTCCGGCGCTTTCGCGTCCGGCGCGCTGGCGTCCGACGCGCGACGTGAGGTGTCCGTGGTGGCAGGGCACACCCTCTCCTATCGGACGCGTACGAACGCATCCGAGGCGCAACGGGTTCCGGCCCATCCCCGCCGGTGAGTTCCCTCCGATCCGAGCGTGGTTCACGCTCAACGTCGGAGGCGTCCGGTCGATAGGGACGGGTAACGCTCGTCCCCCGGAGGTGCAAATGCCCCTTTTCGCCGTCACCACGTCACCACGCTTGTCCGCGAGACCGACACGGACCGCTCGCGCCAGGACAGGTGCCCTCAAGCGCGGCACCGACGTCCTGGTGGCCGCGGTGGCCACACTCGTGACCCTGCCCCTGCAGGCCGTCGTCGCGGCAGCCGTGCGCCTCGCGATGGGCCGACCCGTCTTGTTCCGTCAGACCCGCCCCGGTCTGGCGGGCAAGCCCTTCGAGCTGCTGAAGTTCCGCACGATGCTGACCCCGGATCAGGCTGGCGGCGCCCTTCGGGACGCCGACCGGCTCACCCCCCTGGGCGCGTGGCTGCGCTCGACGAGCCTGGACGAACTGCCCTCACTGTGGAACGTCCTGCGCGGGGACATGTCCTTGGTCGGCCCGCGGCCGCTGCTCATGCACTACCTGCCCCACTACACACCCGAGCAGGCCAGGCGGCACGAGGTTCGCCCCGGCCTGACCGGTTTGGCGCAGGTCTGCGGGCGCAACACCGTGGGCTGGGAAGACCGGCTCCGGCTCGACGTCGAGTACGTCGACAATCTCAGCCTCCGCGCCGACTTGGCCATCCTGGGCCGCACTGTCGTCGCGGTCCTGCGCCGGGAGGGCATCGCGGCGGCGGGTGAGGCCACCATGACGCCGTTCGTGCCCTACCCGCCATCGGCTCGGGACGTCGGATGAACCGTCTGGTCATCGTGGGCTGCGGCGGATTTGGCCGCGAAGTGCACGACATCGTCGATGCCCTGATCTCCACGGGGGACACGTACGAGGTCGTCGGCTATGTCGACGACTCCCCTTCGGCGAGCAACCGTGCTCTCCTGGCCGCCCGCGATGCCGAAGTGCTGGGCCCTCTCGGCTGGTTCGAGAGCGCAGATCGCGAGATCGCCTACATCATCGGGATCGGCAACGGCCCGATCTGTCGCCGGATCGACCGACAGCTCACGGAGTGGGGGTTCGAGGCCGCCACGCTCGTGCACCCGGAGGCGACCACCGGCTTCGACGTGCGGATGCAGCCCGGAGTCGTGATCGCGGCGGGGGCCCGCCTGACGACGAACATCAGCCTCGGGCGTCATGTCCATATCGACCGGAACTGCGTCGTAGGGCACGACAGCCGCCTGCGCGACTACGTCGTGGCTCTCCCGGCCGCAGGCGTCGCCGGAGCCACCACCATCGGTGAAGCCACGCTGCTCGGCACCCAATCCGCCGTCCTACAGGGACTGGTCGTGGGCTCCGAAGTACGACTGGGCGCCGGAGCAATCG
>JBDTWM010000092.1:0-11687 GCA_040006675.1 Dermatophilaceae bacterium
GTCGCAGAGTTTGGCGATCTCGCCGGTGCGAGGGTTCATGGCGAGGTGGTTTGCGGCGTCGTAGAAGTAGCGGACGAATGCCTCCGCTCCGGCGTCGTCTTTCTGCTTGGTCGTGGGCGGCATGTCGGCCAGGACGTCGATGTGGGTCGTGGTCGGCGAGGGCGTCGGGACGGTGATGGTCGCGTCGGCGGCCACGGGAGTGGTGGTGGACGGCTGGGGGTCCGCGCGCGAGCACGCCGGCAGGGGCGTGGTGAGGGTGATCAGGCCCAACGCGATGACGGCCCGGGTGGGAGGTTTCCGGGGGGTCATGGCGGGTAGCTTAGGACGGAATCGGCCGGTCAACCGCTGCCGTGGCAGGCCTTGTGGATATCGCGTCGACCAGCCGTGACGTGAGGCGCAGCCTACTATCGGTGCCATGAACCTCTCACGGCTGGCTGCCCGTGCGCTCCGGAGCCGGGCGTTCGTCCGCGCCCCGATCGTGGCGTACCGGTACAGGCTGGGGTGGCTTCTTGGCTCGAGGGTTCTGATGCTTGAGCACACCGGCCGGCGCAGCGGGCGGGCACGCTATGTCTGTCTGGAAGTCGTCGAGAGGCTCACCGAGAACGAGGTCTTGGTGGCAAGCGGCTTCGGCGAGCACGCTCAGTGGTATCGCAACCTGCGCCAAGAGCCCCGTTGCTTCGTCAGCACCGGTCGGATGCGCCGCGTTCCCGCGACCGCCGCCCTTCTCGGCGAAGAGGAGTCGGCGTCGGTGTTGGCCCGTTACCAGCGGGCCCACCCGCGCTCATGGGCCCGGCTCCAGGGCGTCCTCGAGGAAGCCGTGGGCCACCCGGTGGAAGGACTGCCGATGGTTCGCCTCACGCTGTCCCGCTGATCAGCTCCAAGGGCCGAAAGCTTGCGCGTTGACCCAGTCGTTGGCCTGCCGCGAGGGCCGGCAAGCGGGCTCACCGCCGGTCGCTCGACGACGTCGCATGGCCTCAGCGCGCGTTGCGCGGTTCGCGTCGCAGCGCGAAGTTCGCCGCCGGAACCGACGCGTCAGCCGCTGGCGCGTACAGCGAAGTCGCCGTCCGCGACCCGCACGCGCAGCAGCTCGTCGGGTCGAACCTGGTCGCGGCCGGTGATCACGCCACCGTCGGCGTGCTCCACGACCGCGTACCCGCGCTGCAGCGTCGACAGGGGACTCAGCGCGCGGACCCGCGCCCGGAGGTGACCCACCTCGTCACGCCCGTGCCGCAGCCGCCCGGCCAGCATCGTCCGAGCCCGCGTGCGGCAGGTGTCGACGTCCCGGCGGTAGGGCGCCAGCATCGCCTGAGGATCCGCCAACACCGGCCGTGTCCTCAGCGCCACGACCCGGCGCCGCTCCTCGGCCAGCCGTCCGCCGACGGCTCGGCGCAGCCGCGCCCGCGACATGTCCACCGCGACCCTCTCCTCGGTCACGTCCGGCACGATGCACGCCGCAGCCTGGGTCGGAGTGGACGCCCGCACGTCGGCCGCGTAATCCACCAGCGGCGTGTCCACTTCGTGTCCGATCGCGCTCACGACGGGGGTGCGGGCCCGCGCCACCGCCCGTACCAACGCCTCGTTGCTGAACGGCAGCAGATCCTCGAAGGAACCCCCGCCCCGCGCCAGCACGATCACGTCCACCTCCAGCGCGGCGTCCAGCTCCGCCAACGCCCCGATCACGGCCATGACCGCCTCCGGTCCTTGCACGGGGACCTCGCGGGTATCGAAGACCACGCCCGGCCACCGGAGCCGGGCATTGTCAATGACGTCCCGTTGCGCCGCGCTGGCCCGACCGCAGATCAGCCCGACCCGTCGTGGCAGGAACGGAAGTGGCCGTTTGCGGCCCGCGTCGAACACTCCCTCGGCGGCCAACACCCGTTTGAGGTGCTCGATCCGCGCGAGCAGCTCACCCTCACCCACGGGCCGGATCTGGCGTCCCTCCAGCTGCAGCGAGCCCCGTCGCGTCCAAAACGACGGCTTGGCCTGCACGACGACCCGCTGCCCCTCGCGCAGCGGCGTCGCCATGGCGTCCAGCGCGTAGACCGACATGGTCAGACTCAGCGACATGTCCACGTCCGGATCGCGCAACACCAGGAATGCGGTCGTCGACCCAGGGCGCCGTTGCGCCTGCACCACCTGCCCCTCGACCCACAGCTGGGACATGCGGTCCACGTACTCGCCGATCTTCATCGACAGCAGGCGCACCGGCCAGGGCTGCTCCGGGGAGGTCTGAGCCGCCTTCTCCGGCAGCGCCCGCTCGGGAATCGACCCATCGGGGGACGCCGCACCCGCGGACGACGTGCCCGACGACTCCGACGTGCTCACCCACCCAGGCTAGCTGTGCCCGCCCCGCGTACGATGAACCGATGACTTCCCGCAAGCGTGTCCTGCTCGCGGCGCCCCGCGGCTACTGCGCCGGCGTCGACCGGGCGGTCGTCACCGTCGAGAAGGCGCTGGAGCTCTACGGGGCGCCGGTCTACGTGCGCAAGGAGATCGTGCACAATCAGCACGTAGTCAGCGAGCTGGCTTCTCGGGGCGCGGTGTTCGTCGACGAGACCGACCAGGTGCCCGAAGGCGCGACGGTGGTGTTCTCTGCGCACGGCGTGTCGCCGGTCGTCCACGAGGAGGCCGCTGCTCGCGACCTGAAGACCATCGACGCGACGTGCCCGCTGGTCACGAAGGTGCATCGCGAGGCGAGGAAGTACGCGGGAGAGGACGTCAGCATCCTGCTCATCGGGCACGAAGGCCATGAGGAGGTCGTGGGGACCTCCGGTGAGGCACCAGAGCACATCACGATCGTCAATGGCCCGGACGACGTCGACAACCTCGAGGCGATCGAGTCGTCGAAGGTCGTATGGCTCTCGCAGACGACGCTGAGCGTCGACGAGACCATGGAGACCGTACGGCGGCTGCGCGAGCGGTTCCCGCAGCTCATCGACCCGCCGAGCGATGACATCTGCTACGCCACGCAGAACCGCCAGCAGGCGGTGAAGCTGATGGCGCCCGAGTGTGACCTGATCATCGTGGTCGGCTCGCGCAACTCCTCCAACTCGGTGCGGCTCGTCGAGGTCGCGTTGGGACACGGCGCGCGTCAGGGATACCTGGTGGATGACGCGACGGAGCTGCGGGACGAGTGGTTCGAGGCGGTGGAGACCATCGGCGTCACGTCCGGGGCGTCGGTGCCGGAGATCCTCGTCCGGGGTGTGCTGGCCCGTCTCGCCGAGCGCGGCTACACCGACGTGCACGAGGTCGTGGCCGCCGAGGAGAACATTCTCTTCGCCCTGCCGACCGAGCTGCGCCGTGACCTCGACGCCCGCGCGAGTGCCTCGAAGGATCGGTCGTCCGCCCGGTCCGCGGCCGACCACCTGCGCTGACGGCCGGTCACCAGCGCTGACAGCCGACCCGCGCCTGACGTCGTCCCGCGGGAGCGTGCCCACACCTCCGGCGCAAGGACCTGAGTCACGATCGGTGGGCTGACACCGCTCGGTCGTACAGCTCCGTGAGCTGCGCCGCGACCACGGCCGGGGAGTGGTGCGCCACCGCGTAGGCGCGGATCGCCTCGTGGTCCCAGGCCCTCGTGAGAGCTGAGCGCAACCCCGCCGCCACCTCGTCCACCGAGTGTCCGGTCAGTACGCCCGTCTCCGGGGTCACGAATCCCTCGGGCCCGCCGGACCTCGTGCTCACCACGGGCAAGCCCGAGGCCATGGCCTCGATCAGGACCACCCCGAACGTCTCGTCTGCCGAGGCGAGAGCGAACACATCCGATGCGGCGAACAGTTCCGCGATGCGTGGGTGCGGCAGCGCACCCGTGAAGCGGACGCTCTCCGCCAGCCCGCGCGCGGCCGCCAGCCGCTCCAATCCCGCCCGCTCCTGGCCCGCTCCGACGATCACGAGCTCGGCGTCGGCCATCGCGCAGCCCTGCGAAACGTCCCCGATGACCCGCGACAACGCGTCGATCAGCAGGTCCATGCGCTTGCGTGGCAAGAGGTTGCCCACGGAGACCAGTCGGCGCCCGTCGTGCGGCACGCGTGGTAGGACGGCGAAGGCGTCGACGTTCACGAGGTTCGGGACGTATACGGCGTCCCGTCCGGTCAGCTCCCGGATCCGCTCTCGCAGCGCGGGCGACACCGCGATCAGCACGTCGGCGGCCGGGTATGCGATGGCGATGCCCCGCAGCATCGCCGGACGTGGCTCTGAGTCCATCAGACCCGACGTGTGCTCCGTGACGACCAGCGGGTAGCCGTGTCGCCGCTTGCCCATCGCCGCCGCGGCAGACCAGCCGATGAAGTGGCTGTGCACGACGTCGGGCCGCCCGTGGGCACGCACCGCAGCCCGGTAGAGAAGCTCCCAGAACGCGGCGACCAGACGATACCTGCCCCCGTACTGCAACCGCCCGAGCGGCAGGCTCAGCTCGACCACGGGTACCCCGTCGACCGTCGAGCGCCTCACTCCCCACGGTCGCCGGTGGTGTAGGAAGCGGATATCCAACGCCGCGTACACGACCTCGTGGCCGGCCCCCGCGAGCGCCCGTGCCTGCTGGAACTCGAAGATGCCGAGCAGCTCCTGGCGAGGACCGGGCAACCCCCGCCCCAAGACGAGGACTTTCACGCGCGACCACCAGCGGGTCTATGAGAATCATCGCGCCGCGTCGCGTGGATCCACGCGCCCAGGCGCTCGGCCGCCTCGGTGCCGTCGTGCCAGCGGCGAGCGAACGCCGGTCCGGCGGCCGCCCGCTCCCGGTACGCCTCCGGGTGCGCCGCGATGTCCCGCACCACGTCGCCGAGCGTGTCCGGCGCCACGTCCGTGATCGGCGGTTCGGCGGGCATCTTCGCGCGCGTCCCGTGCACTCCGGCGAGCACGAGCCGTCCCGCCGCCATCGCCTCCACAGCGGCGACCCCGTACGCGTCCCCCGCGATCTGGTCGACCACGACGTCCGCCGACGCGACCAGCTCCGGCATGCGGGCGTGCGGCACCTGCTCGGGCTCCAGGTACGTGATGACCCCCGTCGCGTCCAGGTGCCGCAGGACCGGCGTGACGAGATGGGTTCCCTTGGTCGGGGGGATCCGCTTGCTCGGCAGATGAAGGACCACCGGTCGCCGGTCACCGGTCGCCGCCAACGCCGGCGTGTCGCACGTCCACCGCTCGACCTCGACGGTCACCGGGAGCCACGTCGCCTCGGGGAGGTCCCACAGCAGGTCGGGCGTGCTGACGAACACCGCCAGCCCGCTGGTCCGCGCGATCCGTCGGTTCCGGGCACTCAAACGGGTGAACCGGCGCAGGTACGCTGCGGGCGCGGCATCGTAGTAGGAGAACGCGTTGCGCTCCCGGTGGTGCGCCGGGTCGCGAACCTCGCTGCCGTGGGCGATGAGCGCCACGGGCAGCCCTCGCCCGGTGAGGGCGCGCGCGTCGACGTCCACGCTGCGCAGCCGCGGCCACGCCGTGATGGACAGGAATCCGTCGAGCGCCACGTGCGTCGCGCCGGCCAGCGCTGCCGCGACGCGCCGAGCGCGCGAGGCGGGGGTGAAGTAGCGGGAGTGGCCGAGGTAGCGGTCCTGCTCGTAGCCGAATCCTCCCGACCCCCCTATATCCTCAACGGCGCCCGGGTCGCCGAAGGTGAACGACCACGCCTCGTACGGGGTGTGCCGCGCCACCGCACGCGCCCACGCGTGCGCCTGACCGGCGTGGTTCGCCGGGCCGATGGCGAGGGCAGGGTTCACTCAGCGGCCCTGCCAGCCGGACAGCCGTGCGTAGAACCGCCCGCGTAGCCTCCACAGTTCCGGCCGCGACATCGACGCCATCGAGGCGCGCTCGGGCCAAGACAAGCCCCTGACCCCAAGGATGCGCGCGGTGTCGCCGTCGCGCCGCAGCAGTTCGGCCCTGTAGAGCGCGTCCAGGTGAGCCCGCGCGTCGCTGGGCAGCTGGAACCGGTGCTGCTCCAGCAGCAGCCGGAACGCCTCGTGGCGGGAGGTGATCGAGGCGTCCATCTGCTCGAACGACCGGTTGCGCGGGTTGGAGTTGCCCGGGTGGATGCGGTACTCCAACACCACCACCGGATGCCGGACGTGCCGGCGCGCGACAGCCGGTCCGGCGAAGCCGAGCCAGAAGTCCTCGCTCGGCAGCGTGTCCGGGATCGGAAACACCACCTGCGCGAGCTCCCGGCTGAACGTGAGGCTCCCCCCGGACATGCTCGTCGCGTCTCCGCGAGGGAGGGTCATCCCGTCGTGCTCGGGGTCGTCGCTGAACGTCTTCAGCTTGTACGAAGCCAGTCCGCGCGACCCCGGCGGACACGATGTCAGGTCGGTGCTGCGCCACCGCAGTGACTCCGGGGGCAGGCGGTCGTCTCCGGCGAGCAGCACGATCCCGTCACCGCTCGACGCGGCGAACGCCAGGTTGAACGCCCGGGCCTTGCCGACCTTCGCGCCGTGCGTGACCAACTGGATCCGCGGATCCTCGCGCGCCGCGGCCTGGATGACGTCCACAGTGCCGTCGGTGGAACCGTCGTCGACAAAGAGCACCTCCCAGTCGACGTGACTCTGGGCTCGCAACGAGGCGAGCATCTCGGGCAGGTGCCGCTCCTCGTTGAACACCGGCGACAGGATCGACATCTTCATGTCTGGCTCACTTCCTCGCCGGCCGCGTCCGCCCGGACCGCGTCAGCATAGTTCCACGCGACGGCGGCAGCGTAGGCCAGGGACAGCCAGAAGGTGGGATCGCCGAGCGCTGTGCTGGCGATGATGCTCGTCACAGCCACGCCGAGGAGCACCGCCAGCGTTTCGAACACATTCGGGTCGGGCCAGAGCCGCCGCAGCGGACCGGGTCGCAGCACCGTGGTCAGGATGCCGCCGAGGAGCAGGATGATCGGGGCCAGTCCGATCACGCCGTAGTTGACCGCGACCTCCAGGAACGTGTTGTGCAGGTTGATGATCCGCCGCAGGGCCGGGTCCAGGCCTGGGCCGTATTGCGGGTCTTGCTCCAGCGTGGTGATCGCCGCCCCGGCGCCGTGGCCCTGGAGGGGCGCTTCGGCGAACGATCGCAGCCCCGAACGCGAGAGGTCCACGCGCAGGCGATCAGCGGCGAGCAGGTCCGCCTGGACCTGATCGCGGGTCAGGTTGTCGAGGTGGCGACCGGACGACGGCTCCTCGCCGACCATCCCCGCGCTCGCCGACGAGGGCCGCACCTTCTCGTAGTCCGTGAGGGCCAGCAGCGGTCCGCCCGCCGCCAGCAGGACCAGCGCGATGGGGACCGTCGCGCGGATCCGCCCCGGGAAGCACCAGAGCGCGCCCCCCAGCAGGACGACGGTCGACGCGATCATGCCCCCCCGGCTGCCGGTGAGGCCGATCACGACCACGCAGCACGCGAGGGCGATGACGAGGGCGACGACGCGCGGCCGGGACCCGCGGATCGCGGGACCCTCGACGCCCTCGACGGCGTCGGCGCCCGCGCGCCGCGGGCGCGCTGCGGCCCTCTCCCGTATCAGCTGAGCCGTCAGGACGGCGACGGCCACGATCAGGAAATTCGACAGGCCGTTGGGGTTGGTGAAGGTGCCGGCCACCAGGTAGGCGGAGTAGTACCAGTCCTGGATCCCCGCGATGACGACGAGGTGTTCGCCGCTGAACCACTCCCACAGCACGACGGCGACGTTCATCGCGACCGCGATCACGAACCCGATCCGCAGCAGGTGCAGCGAGCGGGCCGTGCCCCGGGTCGTGATCAGGACGACCCACGCGCCGACAAGCGACGCCGTGCTGGCGAGGATTTGGGTCCGACCCACGTCGCCAGCTGGGCTCCAGAGCAGCGTGATGGGTGTCCAGATCGCCCACCACGCTACGAACAGGGTGAAGAGCCGGGGGAGCAGCCGCGTGCGCACCTGACGGGTGAAGAACAGCGGGACTGCCACGATCGCGAGCAGGGCCCACAGGACGCGGTAGAGATACGGGAACCCGGAAGAGCCCGGACGCAGGGACGCGTAGGGCCCGGCGGCGGCGAGCGCGGGGATGGCGACGAGCGCGTTCTGCGCGATGGGGTAGCGGGCGAGGATCGTCGTGAGGATCGTTCGGGGTGGCGGCGCCGAGGGATCGCTGTGCGGGTTCATGGGCTCCCCGGTCGGGTAGGTGAAGGACGGGTTCTGCGTTTCGGCGCTCGTGGATCACGTTGGCGGCATAGCGATTTTGTGCCCCTCATGCTAGGCCGACGGGTGGTCGTCCCCACGCGGGCGTTGGTGCAGGCCGATTCGGTAAACTCCCGCGGGCGTGCGGACCGCCGCGTCACACGGGAATGGTGTATTTCTGTAAAGACCAGGCGAACTTGATGAACGAGGCCGTCCGGTCTGCTGGCGCGGAAGGTGCTGCTCGTGGCGATCATGGTGCTGACGTTGCTGGTCACTGTCGTGGCAGCGCCCGGCGTCGCGTGGCTCATGGGCCGGCGGGGCGTGCTCGACGTGCCGAACGAGCGATCCTCGCACGCCGTCCCCGTGCCGCGCGGGGGAGGGCTCGCCGGACTGGCGGGTCTAGGCCTCATGAGCGCGCTCGTGGCCACGGCGGGCCACCAGGAGGTCCTGCCACCGCTCGGGGTGGCCGCCGCTCTCGGCTTCGTCGGTCTGCTCGACGACCACGCCGTGCTGCCTCCCTTGCCGCGCTTGGCCGCTCAGGTCGTGGCGGGTGGCGCGGTCGGAGCCTGGGCGGGCGGCCCGGCCGCCGCTGTCGTGGGGCTGTTCCTGATGCCGGCGGTCGTCAACATGGTGAACTTCATGGACGGCATCGACGGGATCAGCGGTGTGCATGCGGCCCTGTGGGGCATGACGACGCTCGTCGTCGGCCGCTCGGACGGCTCAGGGACGCTGATCGTGCTCGGCGGGGTGACCGCGGGCATCGGCCTCGGCTTCTTGCCGTGGAACATCCCGAAGGCGCGGCTTTTCCTCGGCGACACGGGTAGCTATCTGCTGGGCGGCCTGATCGGCTCCGGGATGCTCGTCGCGCTCGTGCTGTGTGTCCTCGGCGACCTGTCCGTCGGCCACGTGGCGGCGATGGGAGGCGCCGTGCTTCTCTACTTCGTGGACACCGCGGACGCTCTGGTGAGGCGGGCGCGACGAGGGGTGAAGCTCACGCAGGCGCATCGTGAACACGTCTACCAGCGGCTCGCCAACGAAGGCGGCTACCGCCACGTCACGGTCTCGCTGGCGATGCTGGCCGGGGAAGCAGCGGCCGTCGCGGTGTTGTGGGTGTCCTGGCCACTCGGGCTCATCGTCGCCGCGGCGGTCACGCTCCTCTATCTGCTGTCCCCGCGCCTGCTGCGCGTCGAACCGTGAACGACGCGACGGGCGGAGCCGCAACCGGCGGCGGGGCGGGCGGACCGCAGGCCGTCGGCCCTCGGTCGGACGGCGCGCGGCGTGGCGACCCGTCGCGTGGCGGCCCCCTGCGTGTCGGCCTGGTGACGCAGTGGTACGACCCGGAGCCGGCGTCCGCCGCGCAGCCGGGGGTCATCGCGCGCGCTCTGGCGGCCCGCGGCGCGCAGGTGGACGTGCTGACGGGCTTCCCGAACTACCCGACCGGCGCGCTGGCGGACGGCTACCGGGTGCGGCCGTACCAGCGGGAGGTCCTCCGCGCCATCCCGGTGCACCGCGCCCCCCTGTGGCCGAATCACGATTCCTCGGGCGCCCGCAGGGCCGCGAACTTCCTGAGCTTCTCCGCGGGCGCGACGGCGGTCGCCCTGACGCGCTTCCCAAGGGTGGACGCGTGCCTCGTGCACTCGACGCCCGCCACCGCCGCGTTGCCGGCCATGGCGATGAAGGCGTGGCGGGGCACCCCGTACGTCGTGCACGTTCAGGACCTGTGGCCCCAGACCGTCTTGTCCTCAGGGTTTCTCGGCGAGAACGCGGGGCGCCGGGTCGGGGCGGCCCTGCATCGGATGTGCGACCGGATCTACGCGGGCGCATCGGCGGTCGCGGTGACCTCGCCCGGGATGGCCCCGCTGATCGAGGCCCGAGGAGTGCCGGCGGCCAAGATCCGCTGCGTGTCGAACTGGGCCGACGAGCGGGTCTTCTCCCCGCGACCGCCGGACCCCGAGCTCGCGGCACGCCTCGGTCTGACCCGGCCCTTCACCGCCATGTACGCGGGGAATTTCGGTGAGTACCAGCGTCTCGACGTCCTCGTCGAGGCCGCCGCCGCTCTCCTCGACCGCCCCGACATCGGGGTGGCGCTCGTCGGGGGAGGGGTCGAGGAGACCCGGCTGCGGGAACTGGTCGCCGAGAGGGGGCTCACCAACGTCACGTTCGTACCCGCCCAGCCGTACACGTCGATGGGTCCCGTCCTGGCACTCGGTGACGTGCAGATCATCAGCCTGGCGGACCTGCCGCTCTTCCGGACGACGCTGCCGAGCAAGCTGCAGGCGACGCTGTCGGCGGGGCGCCCGGTCGTGGCGGCGCTCGTGGGGGACGCGGCGGCGGTGATCGCTGCCGCGGCGGCCGGACCCGTCGTCGCCCCGGGCGACCCGGCGGCTCTTGCGGGCGCGATCCGCGCGACGGCCGACCTGGGCCGCGAGGAGCGGGAGGCCCGCGGACGGCGGGGGCACGCGTACTACGTGCAGCACTTCAGCGAGGACGTCTCGTGCGAGGCGCTGCTGGAACTCTTGGTGGAGGCGGCGGCGACGGCCCGCCACCGGAAGGGCAGGGCGCGATGACCGAACGGTTGACCGTCGCCGTGGTGGGCGCGAGCGGTTTCGTCGGGGGCGCCGTCGCCGCCGAGTTGGAACGGTGCGGGCATGCGGTCCGGTGGTTGAGGGCGCCGCGGCAGGCTCCGGTGGACCCGGCGCGCGTCGACGCGGGCGTCGGGGATCCTGGCACCCGGGCGTCATTGCTCATCGGCGTCGAAGAGTTGGCCAGGCTCTTGGCCGACGCGGACGCCGTCGTGAACTGCGCGGGAGACCCGGACGCGTCCCGTCGCGACGTCGCCGCCCTGTTCGCCGCGAACGCCCTGGTACCGGGGGTTGTGGGGGCTGCGGCGAAGGCTGCGGGCGCGGCGCGGTACGTGCACGTGAGCAGCGCCGTCGTGCAGGGTCGGCGTGAAGTCCTGGACAGCAGCGAGAACGTCGACCCGTTCACGGCGTATTCGCGCTCGAAGGTCGCCGGAGAACGGTGGGCGCGCGCCGCGCGGCCGGAACACACCGTCATCTACCGGCCGCCGAGCGTCCACGCCGCCTCGCGCCGGGTGACGCGCCTGACCGGGCGAATCGCGCGTTCGCGGCTGGCCTGCGTCGCTGCGCCCGCCGACTCGCCGTCCCCGCAGACGCTCATCGAGAACGTGGCCTCGGCAGTCGCCTTCCTCGCTGTCTGCGCCCCGGGGCCGGACCAGCCCCCCGCGATCGTGCACCATCCCTGGGAGGGGATCAGCACCGCCGGGCTCCTCACGGCACTGTCGGGGAAAGTGCCCCGGACCCTGCCGCGCGCGCCGGCCCGCGGCCTGGTCCGCGCCATGGAGGCCGCAGGTCACCGGGCGGCTCCGCTGGCCGCGAACGCGCGGCGTGTCGAGATGATCTGGTTCGGGCAGCGGCAGGCTCGTAGCTGGCTCCAGGACGCCGGCTGGAGCCCGCCCGCCGGGCCCGACGCGTGGGAAGCCCTCGGCCGGCAGCTCGCCCGGCTCGCGTGAGCGGAACACTCATGGGCCCCGGACATGCGCGATCATGGGGCCCGGACG
>JBDTWM010000093.1:0-11644 GCA_040006675.1 Dermatophilaceae bacterium
CAGCGGGATCACCCGCCTGCAGTGACGACAGATATCAGCGCGTGGTCTCGGGGCGGTTGCTCAACAGGTGGGCCTCGCCGATGACGGCGTAGCCCGCGCGCAGGAGCTCGCGCAGGCCGGCGTCGTCTCCGATCGTCGCGGCAGCGAGGACGATCTCGTTCTCCGGAACCGCGTCGAGGGCTTCTCGCGCCAACGTTGTGTCGCGGCCCCGACCCCACCCGCTCAGTCGCCGGTGGCGTGGAACCCGCCGTCGACGTGCACGATCTCCCCGGTGGTGGCCGGAAACCAGTCCGACAGCAGCGCGATACAGCCCATCGCGGCCGGTGTGGGATCGGCGATGTCCCAGCCCAGCGGGGAATGCTGACCCCACTCGGCGAAGCGGCTGAACGCCGGGATCGATTTCGACGCGGTCGTGCTGATCGGGCCTGCAGCGACCAGGTTGCAGCGGATGCCGAGCGGTCCGTACGCGTGGGCGCAGTATCGGTTGGTCGCCTCGAACGCGGCCTTGGCGACACCCATCCAGTCGTACCCAGGCCACGCGACGGTGGCGTCCAACGTCAACCCGACCACGGCGCTGCCACGCGGCATCAGCGGCGCGCACGCCGCGATGAGAGGCTTTAAGGAGAATGCGGAGATCTGCAGCGCCGGCGCCACGTCCTCCCAGGACGCCCCGGTGAAGTCAAACGCACCCGGCGGCGCGAACCCGACCGAGTGCAGCACCCCATGCAGACAGCTCGCGTGCTCCTGAACCCGTCCGGCCAGGGCGTCGAAGTCGGTCTGCCGGGACACGTCCAGCTCGATCACCGGCGCATCCTCCGGGAGTCGCCGCGCGATCGCCGTCGTGATCCGCGCGGCCCGCCCGAACGAGGTCAGGAGGACGCGCGCGCCCTCCTCCTGCGCGAGGCGGGCCACGTGGAACGCGATCGACGACTCCGTGAGGACGCCCGTGACGAGCAGCGTCTTGCCCTCCAGCACACCCATGCGCGGCCCTTTCGCAACAGGCCGGCCGTCCCCATGCGGACAGGCCGGCGAGATGGAATCAGTCCAACCCCGTCGGAGTCGGCTCAGTGCCCCATGCCCAACCCGCCGTCGACGGGGAGCACCGCGCCGGAGACGTACGACGCCTGGTCGGAGGCGAGGAACCGCACCGCGGCGGCGACTTCCTCGACGGCGCCGAAACGACCCGACGGGATCGCCGCCCGGTACGTGGCTCGAAGCTCCTCGCTGAGGGCTGCGGTCATGTCGGTCTCGATGAAGCCGGGCGCGACGACATTCGCCGTGATCGCCCGCCCGCCGAGCTCCCGAGTGAGCGAGCGCGCGACGCCGACCAGACCAGCCTTGCTGGCCGCATAGTTCACCTGCCCCGGCGAGCCGTACAGCCCGACGACGCTGGAGATGAAGATGAGGCGGCCGCGCTTGAGGCGGATCATTCCGCGGCTGGCGCGCCGCGCACAACGGATGGCCCCGCTCAGATTCGTGTTGACGACCTCGTCCAGCTCGTCGTCGGACATGCGGATCAGCAGCTGATCACGGGTGACGCCGGCGTTGGCCACCAGAATCTCGACCGGGCCGCCGAGCAGCTCCTCCGCCGCCTTGAACGCGGCGTCGATCGACTCGGTGCTGGAGACGTCCATCGGGAGGGCCTCGAACGGGGCGGGCGCCTTCCCGGACCGGCAGCCGATGATGACGCGCACGCCGTCCTCGGCCAACGCCTGGGAGATGGCCAGCCCGATGCCCCGGTTGCCCCCGGTCACCAACGCGGCACGTGGACCAGAAAGCGCGGTTGCCACGGGACCTCCAACGAACAGCAGTTGCCGGCGACGCCGAGCCGGGACGACGGCGCCCGACGGGTCGCCGGGCGGCAGGGCAGGCAAAACCTATCGAACTACCCCGCGGTACCACAATCGCGCCCTGCGTTCTGGTCAACGGTTCTGGGGGTCACGGGAAAGCCGGCGGGCAGTTTGCTCGGCACGTCGCCGGTGATCCGCCGCTGCCTTGCCCCATCTGCCCCTCATGCCCCACCGTGCCCTAACATGCCCCACGATGCCCCGACGCGAGAGAACGCCTACGCTGAGAGCGTGCTGCGACACAAGATGGCCCCGAGGGTGCATTCGATTTCCAGCGTGCCGACGTCCGTGGCCGACGACCAGAGTCGGCGCGTGCGCACGTACTTGCTGTCGATGGGGATCCGTACTGCCTGTTTCGTGCTCGCGGTCGCGGTCTTCCTGATCTTCGGCTGGGTGACCGTCTCCATCCTGCTGAGCATCGCCGCGATCGTTCTGCCCTACCCGGCCGTCGTGATGGCCAACAACTCGGCGAACCGTCAGTCGCACTTCATGGTCCCGACGTCGCCCGTGCGTGAGATCGGCACGTCAGAGGACCAGGACCACTCGCCGCGCGCCGGGGAGCACTGGTAAGTACGCAGCCCGGGCCAGCCACCTTGCTCGCGACCTGACACGACGCCGCGTTCAGCTCTTCAGGAGTGCGTCCACCCTCAGCTCTACGAGAGGGCGTCCACCTCAGCCGCCGATAGCCGACATCGGTCGCGCCGGCTGCGTGAAGTCCGGCTCCCCGATGCCGTGGCCGCGCGACTTGCGCCACATCTCCGCTCGGATCAGGCGGATCAGATCCTCATCCGACGCGCCCGAGCGCATCGGTCCCCGCAGATCCACCTCACCCCGCGAGAAGAGGCAATTTCGCACCATGCCGTCTGCCGTCAGCCGGACCCGGTCGCAGCCCGCGCAGAACGGCGCCGTCACGGACGCGATGATCCCCACCGTCGCCGGACCGCCGTCGACCAGGAAACGCTCCGCCGGCGCGCTTCCCCGCTGCTCCCGCGGGCACGGCGTGAGTTCGTGACGCTGTGACAGCAGCTCGTGAACCTCCGACGCCGAGACCATCGACGTGCGTGTCCACGCGTGTTGGGCGTCGAGCGGCATCTGCTCGATGAAGCGCAGCTCGTACTCACGCTCAAGGCACCAGTCCAGCAAGTCCGCGATGGACGCTTCGTTCTCGCGCATCGCGACCGCGTTGACCTTGACGGGCGTCAATCCGGCCGCCGCGGCGGCTTCCAGCCCGGCCATCACGTCGGCCAGCCGGTCCCTGCGGGACATCGCCATGAACACCTCACGGTCGATGGTGTCCAGGCTGACATTCACGCGGTCAAGGCCCGCGTCTGCCAACGGCCCGGCCAGCTTGTCCAGCCCGAGCCCGTTCGTCGTCATCGCCAATTCCGGGCGCGGTTGGACCGCCGCGAGCCGCGTCACCAGGCCCACCAGCCCCGGGCGGAGCGTGGGCTCGCCACCCGTCAGGCGTACCTTCGTCACGCCCAGCGACACGAACAGATGCACCAGCCGGACGAACTCGTCGTCGGTCAACATCTGCGGGCCCGTCATCCAGGGCAAGCCTTCGGCGGGCATGCAGTACGTGCACCGCAGGTTGCAGTGATCCGTGAGGGACACGCGCAGATCCTTGGCGATGCGCCCGAAGGTGTCGATCAGCGGCTGGGCCCGCAGCCGTGAGGCCCGCGATCCCACCGTGGCGGACGACTCGACGCGACTCGCTGCCGAATGATCGCCAGCTTCGGAAGGCCTCAGACCGTGATGCATGCGACCCAGCCTAAGCCGGGTAGCGTCGTTCCCGTGATCCGAACGCTGCTGACGAGGCGCTGGCTGACCGCCCTCGCAGCCGCAATCGCGTTCTGCATTGTGTGTCTTTTCCTCGGGCGCTGGCAGTACGAGCGGTTTGAAGAAAAATCTGCGGCGGCGACTGCGGTGCGCGCTCATATCGACACCGCGCCCATCCCCCTCGACGCGGTTCTCCCATCAGGCCGCGACCTGCCGAAGGACGCTGAGTGGACCAGGGTGGAGGTGCGCGGCACGTACGCGCCTGGGCCCCCGCTGATGGTGCGCAACCGACCACAGAACGTGACGTACGGGTTCGAGGCGCTCGACCCGCTGCGGCTGCCCGACGGCACGGCGCTGCTCGTGGACCGCGGCTGGGTGCGCAACGGCCCGAACGCGCAGGCAATCCCCGACGTGCCGACCCCACCGGCCGAGACCCTCACGGTCACCGGATGGCTTCGCCAGGGTGAACCCAGCCTTGACCGTGAGATGCCTGGACGCCTTCTCGCGTCGATCAACTTGCAGGAGGCGGCTGAAAAGTCCGGACTCACGCTGCGGGGGGCCTACCTGATCCTGGACTCCGAGAACGACGGCAGCGGGCGCGCCCCCGCGCGGCCGACCCCGCTGCTGCCCCCTGACACCGACACCGGCCCTCATTTCGGGTACGCCCTGCAGTGGTGGGCGGGTTCCGTTGCCGGCTTCGTCGTCGTGTTCGTCTACCTCCGACGCGAGGTGCGGGAGAATCGCGCCGCCGGTGCGCCGACCATCGCGGCCGGCGACGATCCACGCGGGGCACGCCAGCCGGCTGGAGTCGCGATGAGCAAGCCTCGCAAGACGCGGATCTGGGACGAAGAGGACGAGTAGGTCGCGTCGGACGAGCGGGACGAGTCGGTCACGTCCCCCCGGCGGATCACGACGTCTCGCGGCTAGGCTGCGACACATGGATCTGGGGCTGGCGGGACGTGTCTTCATCGTGACCGGGGCGTCCGCGGGACTGGGGTTCGCGTCAGCGCAAGCGCTCGTCGACGACGGCGCGAAGGTCGTGATCTGCTCGCGGACCCCTCCACGGATCGATGCCGCCGTCGCGGCTCTCGGCGCGGGTAGCGCCCGCGGGCTAGCCCTGAACCTTGCAGATCCCGACGTGGCGGACCGACTCGTCGCGGAGGCCATCACGGCGTACGGGCGTCTCGACGGCGCCATTCTCTCCGTCGGCGGCCCTCCCGGTGGTCAGGCCAAGGACATCGACGACGAGCAGTGGCGGGTCTCGTTCGAGACCGTGTTCCTCGGCCCGCTGCGCGTCGCCCGCGCGGTGCTCGACTCGGGAGAGGGCAAGTCGGTCACGTTCGTCTTGTCCAGCTCCGTCAAATCGCCGGTCGCCGGGCTCGGCATCTCCAACGCGCTGCGGCCGGGTCTCGCCGGCGCGGCCAAGTCGATGGCGGAAGAGTACGGGCCGACCGGCGGGCGCGTCACGATGGTGCTGCCCGGCCGGCTCGACACCGACCGCATCAAGGAACTGGAGGGCGCCACCTCAGACCCCGCCGCCGCGCGCGCCCAGTTCGAGGCTCTGATCCCTCTCGGGAGGTACGGACGACCCGAGGAACTGGGGCGCGTCGCGGCGTTCCTCGTCTCCCCGGCGGCGTCCTATCTCACGGGTATCGCGGTCCCCGTCGACGGTGGTCTCACCCGCAGCCTGTGAGCTCCTGCCCGACCGGCGCCGATCGAGGTCTCACCAGGTCTGACTGATGCCGGGCGGCCCCTGGAACTGCGTCCGGTACAGGTGCGCGTAGAGCCCCTCGGCCTGGAGCAGCTCGGCGTGCGTGCCGTGTTGCACGATCGTTCCGCCGTCGACGACCAAGATCTGGTCCGCGTCGCGGATCGTCGACAGTCGGTGGGCGATGACCACGGCGGTGCGCCCGTGCAGCGCGGCGTCGAGCGCCCGCTGCACCGCCACCTCGGACTCGCTGTCCAGGTGCGCGGTCGCCTCGTCGAGCACCACCAGGCCTGGCGCCTTGAGCAGAAGGCGAGCGATCGCAAGCCGCTGCTTCTCACCGCCGGACAGGCGGTGGCCGCGGTCGCCGACGACGGTGTCGAGTCCCTGCGGCAGGGACGCGACGAGACCCCACACCTGTGCGGCTTCCAGGGCCGCGCGCATCTCGCCGTCCTCGGCGTCCGGGCGCGCGTAGCGCAGGTTGGCGCGGATCGTGTCGTGGAAGAGATGCGCATCCTGGGTGACGACCCCGACCCGCTCCCGCAGGGAGGCGAACGTCGCCTCCCGGACGTCGATCCCGCCGAGGCGGACGACCCCTCGGGTCGGGTCGTAGAGTCGCGACACCAGCGAGGTGATCGTGGTCTTCCCTGCTCCGCTCGGGCCGACGAGAGCCACGAGCATCCCGGGCGCGACCGTGAAGGTCACGTCACGCAGCACGTCCTGCCCGGCCGCGCGATCCCCCGCCGAGGCACCCTCCAGCGACGGCAGCGACACCTCGTCGGCGGAGGGGTAGCGAAACCACACGTCCTCGAAGGCGATCGACAGCACCGCATCGGGCAGCGGCACGGCGTCGGGCGCCTCGCGCACCAGGGGACGCAGGTCCAGCACCTCGAAGATCCGCTCGAACGACACGAGCGCAGTCATCACGTCGACCCGGACGTTGGACAACGCGATCAGTGGCCCGTACAGGCGCGCCAGCAGCGCCGTCAGCGCGAGCAGCGTCCCGACGGTCAGCGTGCCATTCGTCGCGAGCAGCCCGCCCACCCCGTACACCAACGCGGTCGCGAGCGCCGCGAGCAAGCTGAGCGTGGTCATGAACACTCCGCGGTTCCAGGCGATCTGGACGCCGATGTCCCGCACCCGCGCGGCTCCCTTCCCGTACTCGTCGTGCTCCTGCGCGGGCCGACCGAACAGCTTGACGAGCAGAGCTCCCGCGACGTTGAACCGCTCGGTCATCCGGTTGCCGAGGTCGGCGTTCAGGGTCATCTGCTCGCGAGTCAGCGAGGACAGGCGCGCCCCCATGCGGCGCGCGGGCAGCAGGAAAACTGGGAAAAGCACGAGCGAGGCCAGCGTCAGGGGCCACGACAGCACCGCCATAGCGACGACGATCGCGACGAGAGAGACGACGTTGCTCACCACTCCGGACAGCGTGGAGGTGAACGCCTGCTGGGCCCCGATCACGTCGGAGTTGACCCGGCTGACGAGGCTGCCGGTCTGGGTGCGGGTGAAGAACGCCACCGGCTGGGAGAGCACGTGGTCGAACACCTGGGTGCGCAGGTCGAAGATCAGACCCTCCCCGATCGAGGACGAGCACCACCGTTGAGCCACGGTCAGCAGGGAGTCCGCGACCGCCACGGCCGCGGCCAGCAGCGCCATCCGGACGACGTGTGCCGAGTCGCCCACGAGCACCCCGTGATCGATGAGGCTGCGCAGCAGGAGCGGGATGGCCACGACGAGCCCGGCATCGAGGAGGACGACGACGACGTACAGGACGATCAGGCGCCGGTACGGGCGCGCGTACCCCGCCACCCGTCGTACCGTGCCCTCCTGCAGTCGCTTCCCGTCGAGCCGATCCCGCGTCATCAGGCTCATCGAGCGCCACGGGTGCATCGTGGTCACGCGTCGGCGCCTCTCCCTGCGGCCAGGGTGCGAAGGCACCTGACCTGTGCGGCGCGTTCGGCGGCCAGTTGTTCGTCCCGCGCCCGGTGCCCGGCTCCGGCGAGCAGCGCCTTCGTCGCGCCCACGGAGGCGGCCGGGGACGCCCGAAGCGCCGCGAGCACGTCGTCCACGGCAGCGTCGAGCTCCTCTGCGGGGACCGCAATGGATGCCAGACCGAGGCTCACGGCCTCGCCGGCGCCGACTGACCGGGCGGTGCAACAGATCTCCAGGGCCCGGGAGTAGCCGACCAGTTCGGTCAACGCGGCGGTGCCCCCCAGGTCGGGCACCAGGCCGAGGCTCGGCTCGGCCATGACGAACCGTACGTCGTCCGCGACGATCCGCAGATCGGCGCCGAGCGCGAGTTGGAAGCCGGCGCCGACCGCATGCCCCTGCACGGCGGCGACCACGATCGCGGGGCTGTCACGCCAGGCCGTGAACGCCCTCTGGTAGCCGCCGATGAGCCGGTCCGCTTCCTGGGGGTCCGTGGCGGCGAGGCTGAGCAGGTCCGGCTCGCCGGGCATCCCGCCGGGGGCGAGCATCCCGCGGTCCAGCCCGGCAGAGAACGCCTGTCCCGTGCCGTGGAGCACGGCGAAGCGAGTCCCCGCCTCTGGCGCCGCACCCTCGGACAGACCCGTGGCGACGCCGGCCAGAGCCCGCCACAGGCTGGGGGTCTGCGCGTTGAGACGGTCAGGGGCGTCGAGGGTCACGTGCAGCACATCGCCGTCACGGCGCAGGAGAAGCTGCGGATGGGGTCGCCATTCGGTGCTCACGTCAGACACGATAGGCGACCGCGCCGACAGCCTGCGCCGACAGCGCGTCGCGTCACCCGCCTCGTCGTGGGCGCGTCAGGCCCGGTGCGTCAGGCCAACGAGATCAGGTCGAGGTAGTCCTCGCTCCACAGGTCCTCGACGCCGTCCGGCAAGAGCAGCACCCGCTCAGGCTCCAGCGCGGCGACCGCACCGTCGTCGTGGCTCACCAGCACGACCGCTCCGGTGAAGTGCCGCAGCGCGGCCAGGATCTCCTCGCGGGAGGCGGGGTCCAGGTTGTTGGTGGGCTCGTCGAGCAGCAGGATATTGGCGCTGCTCACTACGAGGGTGGCCAGCGAGAGCCGGGTCTTTTCCCCGCCGGAGAGCACGGCGGCGGGCTTGTCGGCATCGTCGCCGGAAAACAGGAAGCTGCCCAGAATCTTGCGCACCTCCGTCTCCCCCAGATCCGGTGCCGCGGTCTTCATGTTCTGCAGCACCGTGCGCTCGACGTCGAGGTTTTCGTGCTCCTGCGCGTAATAGCCGATCTTCAGCCCGTGGCCTGGCTCGACCTGCCCGGTGTCCGGCGTCTCGACGCCGGCGAGTAGCCGCAGCAGCGTGGTCTTGCCCGCCCCGTTGAGGCCGAGGACGACGATCTTGCTCCCCCGGTCGACGGCCAGGTCGACGTCGGTGAAGACCTCTAGGGAGCCGTAGCTGCGAGACAAACCGCTCGCCCGCAGCGGCGTCTTGCCGCAGGGCGCCGGGTCGGGAAACCGGATTCTCGCCACCTTGTCGTGCGCCCGCTCCCCGTCGACGCTCGCGAGCAGACGTTCCGCGCGACGGGCCATGTTCTGAGCTGCCACCGCCTTGGTCGCCGTCGCACGCATCTTGTCGGCCTGCGCCATCAGGGCGGCCGCCTTCTTCTGCGCGTTGACGCGCTCCCGCTTGCGGCGCCGCTCGTCGGTCTCCCGCTGGGTCAGGTATGCCTTCCAGCCGAGGTGATACTGGTCCATCTCGGCGCGGTTGGCGTCCAGATGGAAGACCTTCGTCACGACCTCGTCGAGGAGTGCCACGTCGTGGCTGATCACCATGAGCCCGCCTCGGTGCACCTTGAGGTGATCTCGAAGCCACACGATCGAGTCGGCGTCGAGGTGGTTGGTCGGCTCGTCCAGCAGCAGCGTCTGCGCCCCGGAAAAGAGGATACGAGCCAGCTCGACACGGCGACGCTGCCCGCCCGAGAGGGTTCCCAGCTGCTGGCCGAGCACCCGGTCCTCCAGCCCCAGGGCCGCCGCGATCGCGGCGGCCTCCGACTCCGCCGCGTACCCTCCCGCCGTCTCGAACTCCTCCTGCAAGCGTGGGTAGCGCGTCATCGCCTTCTCGTGCGTCTCGCGATCGGCGCTCGCCATCGCGCCCTCGGTCTCGTGCATGCGCCGCATGATCTCGCCCAGCCCGCGAGCTGAGAGGATGCGCTGCAGGGCCAGGACGTGCAGGTCGCCGTCGCGCGGATCCTGAGGCAGATAGCCGACGGGGCCGCTTCGGGTCACGGACCCGGACGCGGGCTGGTTCCACCCCGCCAGGACCTTCGTCAGGGTCGTCTTACCGGCGCCGTTGCGCCCGACGAGGCCGATCCGGTCCCCGGGAGCGATCCCGAACGTCGCGTCCTGGAGCAGGAGGCGGCTCCCCGCCCGCAGCTCGATCTCCTTGGCCGCGATCACGCGAACACCCCTGTCCCCCATCGTCTCCGTCGTCGTCCGCGGCCCCAGCGACCGCCGCGGGAGCGTCCCGGCATCCGCGCTGTGGTGCGGGCGCGGTACGCGGGTCGTTATTCTACGGGCCAACGGCGTCGCGGCCTGCGACCCCAGGCGCGAGGAGAGGACGGCTCCATGACGTTCAACGACGACGCCCGGCTCGACACCTCGCGCATCGGTGGTGGTGGCGGCGGCGGCCGCGGCGGCGGCATGATCATCGGGGGCGGCGGAGGAATCGTCGGCGTGATCGCCCTGATCCTCTACATGCTGCTGGGCGGCGGGGGGCAGGATCAAGGATCGGCTCCCCAGCAGGATCCGGCGAACCAGCTCAATAACTCGCGCATGGCCGGGGGCGGTCAGATCAGCGCCGCCGATTTCAGCAAATGCAAGAGCGGCAAGGACGCCAACAGCGACGACGAGTGCCGCATCATCGCGACCGAGAACAGCCTGTACGACTATTGGACGAAGACCTACCCGGCCTCAGTCAAGGGCAATCCGGCGTGGAAGGCCCCGAAGATCGTCATCTACAGCGGTCAGACTCAGTCCGCCTGCGGGACAGCTTCCAACCAAGTCGGTCCGTTCTATTGCCCCCTGGACAAGCAGATCTTCATCGACGCGTCGTTCTACCAGCTGCTCTCGCGGCGGTTCGGGTCCAGCGGCGGGCCCCTCGCGAAGGAGTACGTGGTGGCCCACGAGTACGGTCACGCTGTCCAGGATCAACTCGGTGTCCTCGACGAGGCGCAAAAAGACCCGCAGGGACCTGCGAGCGGCGGCGTCCGCGTCGAGCTGATGGCGGACTGCTTCGCGGGGATGTGGGTCAAGGACGCGTCCACGACCAAGGACGCCAACGGCACCACCCTGCTCCAGCCGGTCTCCCAGCAGGACATCAAGGACGCCCTGTCGGCGGCAAGCGCCGTCGGGGACGACACGATCCAGAAGAAGGTGCAGGGCCGGGTCTCCCCCGAGAACTTCACCCACGGCACGGCCGAGCAGCGGATGCGCTGGTTCATGAACGGTTACAGCAGCCAGAACATCAATTCCTGCAACACCCTGCGGGCCGGGACGCTGTAGCCCGCCGGGCAGATCCGGCGGGCAGCGACCACCGTCAGCGCGCGGGGTACCGGTCGAGCTGCTGGGCGAGAACCGAGCCGAACCGCGTGCCGAGGGCGTTGTGATCCAGACCGGCCGGCTCTTCGCGGGTCGCCGCGAAACCGCGTGAGGCGTACCAGCCCTGCCCGCGGGTGGCGTCCGACAGCGCGTTGTAACCATCCGAGGTGTTACGGCCGTCGTCGAGCCTGCCCGTGTACCAGAGCATCGGGAACGTGCCCTTGAGGGCCGGGTCGATGGTGGGCGAGGCCGAGGGGGCGCCACCTCCGCCGGTGATGACAGCGCCGCCTCCGGCGGCGAAGACCGAGCTGTGCGCCGGGAGCAAGAACTGGGTGATGAGCTGCGACCCGCCTGAATAGCCCACGAGCCAGGTGCGCTGCACGCCGAGCTCGGCGCGGATCGACGTGACCAGTGACGCCACGTAGGCGGCGTTGACTTTGCCCTTGCTCCAGAACGTGCCGTCCCGGCTCGGCGTCGCGATGGACACCGTGGCGTAACCGCGCGTGCCGGCCTGCGCGACGACACCGTTGGCGCCCCCGAGGGCCCACGTGGAGCTCGGGTTGCGGTGGCCGTACATGCCGTCGCCGTCGAGGTAGACCACCAGGCCCACCGGTGCTGAGCGTGCCACCTTGGACGTGAACAAGTGGTAGGTCGAACTGGTGCCGGCGGCGTCGGTATAGGACGCGGACATCCGGTCCTTGACGGCGGTGACCGGCGGCGGCGTGGGGGTCGTCGGGCGCGGCGTCGGGGTCGTGGTGGGGGTCGTCGGGCGCGGCG
>JBDTWM010000094.1:0-11634 GCA_040006675.1 Dermatophilaceae bacterium
CGTACCCTCACTCGTATGGCCCCCACCCCGGCTGTCGTCGCGACGGACCTGACGCGACGCTTCGGTTCCGTCGTCGCGCTCGACGGGTTCACGGTCGAGGCGTTCCCAGGGCAGGTCACGGCAGTCCTCGGCCCGAACGGCGCGGGCAAGTCCACCGCCATGGAGTGCCTGGAGGGGCTGCAACGCCCCGACTCCGGGTCCGCCCGAGTGCTGGGCGCCAACCCGTGGGACGCCGACGCCGCACACCGCGCCCGGGTGGGCGTGATGCTGCAAGACGGCGGCCTGCAGAACGGTTCCACGCCCGTGCGACTCCTGCGCCACCTGGCAAAGATGTATGCACGGCCGCGGGACGTGGACGCGCTGGCGCGGCGCCTCGGGATCGACGGCTTCGCCGGCACGACCGTACGGCGCCTGTCCGGGGGGCAGAAGCAGCGCGTCGCCCTCGCGGCCGCGCTGATCGGCGAACCCGAGGTGGTGTTCCTCGACGAGCCCACGGCGGGGTTGGACCCGCACGCACGGCTCGACGTGTACGACCTGGTGCGTACCGAGCGCGACCGCGGCGCCTGCGTCGTGGTGACCACGCATTCGTTCGAAGAGGCCGGCGAGCTGGCCGACCGGATTGTCGTGATGCGCGCGGGGCGGGTGGTCGCCTCGGGGACGCCGCACGATGTGTGTGGGTCGCGTCCGCTGTCCGAGGTCTATTTCGAGTTGACGGGAAGGACCGCCCGATGAGTGCACCACCCACCCGGTCCGGCGATGCCACGGGGCCGTCCGGTGGTCCCCCTGACGCCGCTCGCTCAACGGCCCCCGCGATCCCGTGGGCGCGCGTGCTCGCCCAGGCCCGCTTCGACGCGGCGACTTTCGTGCGCAACGGCGAGCAGTTGCTCGTGTCGATGGTCCTGCCTGCCATCGCGTTGGTCGGGATCACGCTCGCGCCGTTCCCCGATCTGGGGGGTCGCTCCCGGGTGGAGTTCGCGATGCCGGGCGTGCTCGCGCTGGCCATCTTGTCCTCGGCGTTCACCGGGCAGGCGATCGGCACCGCCTTCGACCGGCGGTACGGGGTCCTGCGGCTGCTCGGCACCACCCCGCTCGGCCGAGACGGGTTCGTGGCCGGACGCTGCCTCGCGGTGCTCGTGGTGCAAGTCCTGCAGTTCGCCGTGATCGGCGTCGTCGGGCTGGTGCTGGGTTGGCGTCTGCAGGCGGGCGCGCTGCCCGGCTTCGTCGTCTTCTGGCTGGTGGGATCCGCGACGTTCGTGGCGCTGGCGCTGCTCTTCGCCGGCACGCTGCGCGCCGAGGCTGTCTTGGCGCTCGCCAACCTGCTGTGGGTCATCATGGCCGGGGCGGGTGGGGTGATGTTCTCGGAGGCGCACTACCCGGAGCCGTGGCACCGGGTGGTGTCGCTGCTGCCGCCCGGCGCGCTCGGCGACGGGATGCGGGCCGCGTGGCTCGACCACGCGTTAGCGCTCGGGCCGCTCGCGGTGCTCGTGGTGTGGGGCGTGCTGCTGGGGGTCCTGACGGTCCGATTCTTCCGCTGGTCGGATTGACGCGCCGGCGTGCGCAGCTCAGAGCACGGACCGATGGGCTCCACCGGGAGCGGGGCGACGGCGGGGAACGGCGGGTTGCGATGGTTCGCCTGCACCGAGGACGACGTGCGGCCCGGTCAGAGGTGGCTACACCCGCGCGAGGCCGCACGCCTGTCGGAATACCGGTTCACCAAGCGCCGCACCGAATACCTCCTGCGGCGCACCGCCGGCAAGCTCGCCACGGCGGCCGTGCTCGGCCTCCCCACGGCGTCAGACGCTGATCTGGCGCGAATCGGGGTGCTCAATGCGGTGACGGGGGCGCCCTTCGTGGTGGTGGACGGCGTCGACGCCGGCGTGGCGGTGTCGCTGACCGACCGCGCAGGGGTGGCGATCGCGCTGGTGGCGGTCGCACCACCTCGTTCGGCCGGTACGGGTGCGCGCTGGGTCGCCGAGGCGGACGGGGCTGGTCACGCGGCCGGGGTGCTGGCCGGGATCGGCGTCGATCTGGAGATCGTGGAGCGCCGCAGCCCGGCGTTCGTGAGTGACTACCTCAACCCGGGTGAACAGGTGTGGGTACGCGCCCAGGCCGCAGCCGCCCCCGACGGTGTCGACGCGGCCGCCAACCTGATGTGGTCGGCCAAGGAGTCCGCGTTGAAGGTCGCCGGCGTCGGCCTACGCGTGGACACGCGCACGGTGGACGTGACCGTGCTGTCGGGTCGCCGCCCGGACGGCTGGTCGCGCGTCACGTACGATCTGGTCCCCGAGCGGATCGCCCACGGCGTCGATGTCCCGTCGTGGTGGCGCGGTCCCCGCCCGGCGTGGTGGTCCGGGGCGATCCCCGGGTGGTGGCGCCGCGACGGCGCGTTCGTGCTGACCATCGCCAGCCGGACACCGCGCGAGCCGCCCACGCCTCTGCCCGGCAGCGTCGACCTCGCGTCTGTACCGGCGCGCCACTCCTGGCTCGCCTCCCCGCTGCCCCCGCCCCGCACGACCTGAGCGCACGACCCCGCACGCCCACGGGGCGGTCTTCTGACACCGTGGTCGCGCGCTGGACGCCTCACCTCAGCTGGCGCGCGAGCTCGACGGGCAGGTCTTCGTACGCAGCGCAGGCGTCGTCGAGGTCGACGAACCCGGGGAGGTCTTCGGCGCCTTGGCGTCGGATCAGGAAGTCCACGGTCGCCGCCACGACATCATGCTCGCGAGCGGCCTCGAAGCCTAGGGCCTCGAGCGAGGAGGGCATGGCGCGGACGGTGAACTCGACGTCTGCCTCGCCCCCCGTCACGCTGACCAGATGATCGTGACCGCCGAGCGGTTCGATCTGAATGCGGTGGCTCGTCATAGCCGGTCCCTTTCGCGTGGCTCACGGTAACGTCGAGAGGCGACGCTGGCCTGGCTGCAGATCCCGTCACCCGCGAGCCTCGAACGGCGCCATGCCGACTTCCAGGGCGTCGATGATGAACGGCCGGATGGTCTCCGCCGGGATGATCTTGTCCACGGACCCGACCCGCTGGGCCCGCTCGATCGTGTGGATCGCGTCGAATTCGTCGGCCACCTCCCGCAGGCGCTCCGAGCGGACCACCTCAAGGGTCCGAGCTGCCGCCGCCCGCAGGGCCCCCCCCTCCGCGCCGGAGGCTGACCTGGCCGCCGCACGTGCCTGCACCACCCTGCTGTCCTTCTCGGTGCGCTGCTTCACCTCGCGAGCGAACACGGTGGCCGCCGCGGGGGCGCCCCCGATCACGGACGCGTACGACCCCTCGACCGCCGCGATCACCATCCCGGAGTTCAGCTGCTTGGAGAACACCACGAACGCCCCACCGTGATAGCGCGACACGACCACGAAAACGATCGGGCCCTTGAAGTTCGTGATGGACCGGCCGATCTCCGCGCCGTACTCCAACTGCCAGTTGCGCATCGACTCCGGGGAGCCGTCGAAACCGGACAGGTTCGCCAGCACCACCAGCGGTCGGTTACCCGACGTGGCGTTGATCGTGCGCGCAGCCTTGCGTGCAGACTGCGGGAACAACGTCCCAGCCGTCCACGCCGGCGGCCCGTACGATGGCACGAACCCGCGCCGTTGCACCCGGTGGGACTCCATGGCGAGCAGGCACACCGGGATGCCGCCGATCGTGCCGTCCCAGGTGATGATCGTGTCGGCGTCCTGCCAGTCCTTCCACCGTTCCAACGGCTCGCAGTCGGCGTCGACCACGGCCCGCATCAGGGAACGCATGTCGAACGGCGCCTTGCGCTCCGGGTTCGTGACCATGTCGAAAATGTCTCCGACCGTCGTGAACGTCGAACCCGGCGCCGGCGCATGCGGGCTCGAGCGCACGTCGCGGGCCGCCGGGTCGTTCGTCGGCCGTCGCCGCGGGAACCGCTCACCCGGGATCACGTACGTGTAGTCGTAGTGCCGCAGCAGCATGCTGCACGCCTCTGGGAAGCTCGGCGCCCAGTACTGCGCCTGCCCGTTCGGCCCCATGATCCGGTCGTAGCCGCCGATGCCGTCGTTGTCGTCCGCCGACACCGCCCCAGAGAAGTCCAAGGCCTGCTTGCCCGTGAGAACCATCGTGCTCGCGGGCGTCATGATCAGGATTCCGCGGGTGTGCATCAGCATCGTGGACTCTGCGTTCCAGTATGGCTGCCCGCCCACGTTGATGCCGGTCACGACGATGTTGATCTCGCCGCCGGCCTGCGTGTACTCGATGATCTCCCGCAGGGTGATGCTGATCCAGTCCATGTTCTCGGTGCCGGAATCCATCGCGATCAGCGCTCCGGAGCTCACGGCATACCACTCCAGCGGGATCTGGCGCGCTAGCGCATAGCGCAGCGCCGCGTTGATCCGTCGGCACTCCGGCTCGGCGAGGTTGCCCAACCCCTGGGTCGGGTCGGACAGGATCGCCACCCGGGTCATCCCCTCAGGGTGCACGTCGGTGACGTTGCTGAGCAGCCCGACCACGAGGTGCGCCTGGTTGCGGCCAGGCTCCCGATCAACGGGGACCAGCTCGTCATCGGGTCCCAGGTCCAGCTCCTGGAAACGTCCCGGCGGGAACGCCGAGGCGTCGCCAGGCGCCGGGGTCATCATGCGCACGATTTCGTACGGATAGGGCGAGCCGAACCGGGCCGCCGTGAGCACCTTCTGCGCGTACGGGGTGAGCGGCCGCACCGGGTTCGGTCCGACCTCGCTCACCCGCACCGACAGGCCGCTGCCGCCGAGCCCCTCCAACGTCAGGACACGGTCCTGGATCGTCGTGGTGCCATCCACTGCCCGCTCGGGCAACCTCACGTGCAGGACGACCTTCTGCAGCCCCGTCCCCCGCGCGAGCGTCTCGTACGCCATGAACAGGTCGTGCCACTGCTCGGCGGGAATGTCCCAGACGGGCCGCACGAGAAGTACCAGCCGATTCGCCGTCGGACGCTCCCGCGCGGGGTGGCGGGCGAGAGCCGCGCGCATGGCCGCGAGCGCCTCCAGGCCGACGCGGCCGAGCCGCGGGTAGGTGGTCACTCCCGTCCGTTCGTCGACGAGCGGCTCGAGGTCTCGGATCTCCCCGAGAGCGAAGATGCGTCGGTCCTTCAGGTTCTCGCGGGCCACCCCGTCGAAGACGTAGACGTCCTCAGGCGACGGCAGCCGGGTGAGCTCGAAGGTCGACAGGCGCCACAGGTCGAGCCTCTTGGCGAGCATCGGGTGCAGGTTGCGGTACAGCTTGTCCTCGACGAACCGGCCGTCGTCCGCGCTGCGATAGGTGACGTGCCGGGTCCGCTGCTGCTGGCCGCCCTCCCCCTGAAGGTAGGTGAGCGTGATGTCGAGGCGGCGCAACGCGCGGCCGAAGTCGGCGTCGAGCAGCAGCTCGTCAAGGGCGGCTACCGTGTCGTCGGAGTCCTCCGGGCATGTGTCGTCGTCCCAGGCGACCACCTCCACGACGGCGTCGCACTGGAATGCCTCGGTGGACAGGTGCGTGGCGACGGCCCGTGCCAGACGAGGCACACCCGAGAGAGGTCCGTACGCCACCACGACGTGGATCGTCGCGCCCTCCAGCAGGTACTCGCAGTGCCCGAGCTGGAATCCGTCGATGACGTGGGAGCCGACGTTGGTGATCTCGCGGGTGCGGTAGTACCGCCGCAGGTACGTGGTGAGCACGCCGTCGCGGACGGCGGGGGCCGCCTCGTCGGTCGAGCCCAGCAGAGACAGCCAGGTTTCGAGAAACACCGGGCGCAGGGGGTACGGGCGTGCCACGAGGGCGCCGACGTGTTCCTCCCGCTCTTCGCCGGTGGCCGTCCCGAGCGCCTGCAGCCGGGTCCGGGAGTCGACGTACGCCTCCTCTTCCGCCTGGTCGAGCACCGGCTCCTCGAACAGGTGGAAGAGCACGTCCCGGGCGAGGTCCGCCACGTCTCGTTGGCGACCCTCCGTCGCGCCGATGAGACGTTCGAGCCGGCCGCGCAGCTGCGGCGTGGCCGTCTCCGGATGGCTCCGTCCCACGAAGAGGCGGCGAACCAGCATCTCGACGACCAAGGGCGCCAGCGTAGGAACCCGCTCGAAGGAGCGGAACATCCACAGCGTGGCCGCCTCGACGACGTCCCGGTCGTCGAGCGAGCGAACCCCGTACCGAGCGAGAGCGCGCTCGAGGCGAGCCCGGTACCGCAGCGACAAGCCCGCTCGGTCAGCGTCGAGCCAGGTCAAGAACGCGTGGAAGTACTCCTGCGTGTTGCTCTGCCCACCGAGCTCGGCCTGGGCGCCCTGATCGTCGGACTCGGCCTCGGTGCGTGGCCGGTAGAGGGAGCCCACATCGGCGAAAAGGTCGCAGAACGCGTCTTCGTCGGCGCGTAGACCCGGGTCGTCCGCGTGCAGGGAGGCGACCAGCGCGCGATAGTCCCGGACGAGCGCGGCCACGTTCGGTCCGTCGATGTCGTAGCCGAGCAGGCAGTCACGGAGCCGCTCGAAGATGGGGCGGCGCGCTCCCGCGGGCGGTGCCAGGCGGTCGAGGCTCACGGCGTCCTCGTCGGCGGCGGCGCGCTCGTCTGCGCCCGCGTGGCCCACGTCGGCCCGGATGCGTACGAGGGGCACGCCGGTGTCTACCTGTTCGGTGGGCAGGACGGCCACGGCGGCCACCACGCCGTCCACGGTGGAGGTCACCGTGGTCACCATCTTCATGGACTCCAGCACCGCGATGCCCTGCCCGCGGATGACGCGTTGCCCGGGCTCGACCAGCACGGAGGCGACCAGCGCCGGGGCCGCGGTGCGCAGCACCACACCGTCCTGGCGCACCACGGTGTGTGAGACGCCGTTGATTTCCAGGCGGACGCGGTCGTCGCCGGCGACGGCGATGACCCGGTGTTTGCGTCCTGCGACCGTGAGCCGGCGAGCGTAGTCCCCCAGACGTTCCACCATGACATCGACGCCTACGCCGTCGTGGACGCGATAGGTGGACGCGGCTACCTTGTCGACCTTGAGACGATGCCGAGCGCCGCGGTAGGCGACGTTGATGACCTGCCCGACGCGCTCGGGGTGTTCGGGGCGGCCACGGGCGGCGCTCGCCCGAAACGAGCGGCGGACCTCCGCCAGGTCGGTCTCGTAGATCTCGACGGCCGCGGCGACGATCGCGACCGGGTCGGGCGCAGCGGCGGTGGCACCGCTCGCGACGAGACCGTCGTACCAGGCGGCAGGCACGGCACCCGCCGCGAACTCGTGCTGGGCCAGCAGCCCGAGCAGGGCCGTGCGATTCGTGGCACCCGCCGAGACGACGAGCTGGAGGCGGTCCAAGGCGACGCGGACGCGGGCGATCGCCTCTGAACGGTCCTGGCCCCACGCGCTGACCGACGCGATGAGCGGGTCGACGGTCGCGTCGACCGCGTCGCCCTCGCGCAGCGCGATCTCGGAATAGACTCCGGCCCCGGTGGGCGGGGTGAACAACTGGATCGTCCCGCCGGTCGGGCGGTGGCCCGCCTCCGGGTCGATCGCGAGCACCCGGGCCTCCACGGCGTGCCCGTCCACCGTGGGCGCCGCGTCGGGGAGGTTCTGGCCAGCGGCGATCCGCAGCAGCAGACCGGCGAGGTCGACGCCGGTCACCACCTGCAGAAGCGCCGTGTCGAGACAGCCGCCGGGGTTCACCCCGGCGCAGACCAGGGCGTCCGTCGAGGTGTCAAGGGCAAACCGTACGACCCCCCCGCCGACGTATCCGACCGCGTCGAACAAGGCTGTGGCTTCCCGCTGCATCTGTTCTTGTGCGCCCGCGGGCAGGAACGCGGCCGGCGTCTCGGCGATGAGTGGCGCGTCGCCGCGTCGCACGCTGCTCTCCCGGGGGCCGAGCACCCATGACGCACCGGATGCGTCGCGCAGCACCGTCACGTCCAGGTTGCGTGTGGTCGAGGGGTCGCGCGGGGCGAGCGATAGCGTCACTCCCGCCTCCTGCGCGACCCGAGCGAGTGCCGAGGGGTCCACCAGCCGCGTCAGGACGGCCGAGGACGGGCCGACCACAGTCAGCCCGGCGTTCTCCAGCGACTCCACGAGACGGACGTGGTCGCTGCACAGGGAACGCGACGGCCACACCATGTCTGCGCCCGCCCCGAGCAACGCCTTCGTCAGCGGCTCGGGGTCGGCCTGCCCGTCGTGGCCGACCTGCAGCACCTCGTCAGCTTCACGCGCGTACCAGGGATGACCCATCGAGCGAGCGTGCACCAGCAGCGTGCCGATGTCCCGGTTCCCGGGGCTGAGGTTTTCGACCGCGCTCAGGATGCGGATCGCGGCCTCACCGCGCTCGAGGACCGCCAAGCGGGAGAAGAGGGGTGTCTCTTCGGATCCGTTGTCGTGCGTGGCCATGGCTAGGCTCCCGTCGTCATGGGTTCGTCGTGGCTCTGACCGATTCGTGCGCCGGCGGCGGTCGCTGCCGACAGGGCATGAGCACCCATGAAGGACCGACTCCTGGTGAAGTGCCTAGCCACAGGGGGGCACCGGGCCGGCCGCCGCCGTGGCGGTCCGGCCCGGTGCTGTGCTCAGTCTCCGGCGTCGGAGCCGCCTGCGTCGCCGTCACCGTAGGCCGCCCGTAGAGCAGGTGCCACCTCCGGCGGCAGCGGGTCGGGCATCTCGATGGTGCGGTACCCGTCGAGTCGGACCACCTCCTGGCCCTTCGCATCCACCACGACGGCGTCGAAGGATCCGCCGCCGTCCCGTTCCGCGTGCGCCGTCAGCGGCTGCGCCGCCGTTGCCGGGTCGGAGAGGACTCGCACCCGACCGACGTGCTGCGGCAGGGCCAGCAACTCGTCGCGGCCTGCCTGCCACAGTCCGGCCGTCTGGAAGCACAGCTCCACGAGGCGGGGAGCAGTGACCAGCGGCGCGTCGGCCGGGTCGGAGTTGGCGGGCAGATCCCCGGCCAGCCGCGCGGTGGAACCGTCGCCGTTGCGCCACGAGGACTCGACAACCTGGTAGGCGGGCCCGTGGAAGTAGAAGGTGTATACCTGCCTGGCGTCCAGGGCCGAGTCGGCCTGGGCCAGATCACCGTCGTACACCTCGACCTTCGGTGCGCCTCCCTCGGTGAGCCGGACCGACCCCCTGAAGTGGGTGGTGACCACCGGAGCGTCTTGCCCGGGCAGCGACCGCTCGGCGGTGAGGGCGCACCGTGCGATCAGGTCGTCCCCGCCGGTCGGGTCCGGGCCGATCACGGCGCTCACGGTCAGCTCGCGCGCGCCGTCCCGGAAGAACTTCACCGGCGCGGCGAACTCGACATCCTCCAGGGCGGCGACGCGATAACCGGCCGGGGCGGCGAGGGCGGCCACCTCGGCGAACGACTCCATGCCCATGACCCCCGGCAGGACCGCGATCCCGTCGATCCGATGATCGTTGAGGAACGGCTGGCGCACCGGGTCGAGCGTGACCTTCGAGGTCCACCCGCTGTGCACGCTGGTGGTGACGTCACCGAGCATGGGGCCGCGAGGGGCGTCGGCCAGCGCATCGACGTCGAGGCCGCCGGTGCCGTCGTACTCCTGGGCCATCATGCCGAGCGTTCCCGCGACGACGACCTCGCCCGAGAAGGCAGAGTCGGTCAGCTCGCGACGGATCCACGCCACGCCCGCCTCCGGCGGCAGCAGTTGCACGCCGGCCGCGGCCATGATCGTCGGGATCGACCCGCGGGTTGCCATGCCGATCCCGCCCCAGGCCGTCCAGTCCAGGGCGAGGCCCCGGGTGGCCGGCGTGGTGTTGCGCAGGTTCGACATCGCCTTGCACATCAGGTCGTTGGCGGCCGAATAGTCGGTCTGGCCCTGGTTGCCGAACCGACCGGCCACCGAGGAGAACACGGCTATCGCCTTCACCTCTTGGTCGGCAAGCGCCTTGCGCAGCGCGAACCAACCATCGCATTTGACGTCGAAGACCAGGTCGTACTCGCGCGGCTCCTTCTCCGGCAGGTTGCGGCTGATCTCCACGCCGGCGGCGTGCAGGAGGACGTCGATCCGGCCGCTGACGTCCAGCACCTGCGCGATCGCGGCGCCCACGCCATCAACGTCGGTGAGGTCGACGCTGTAGTAGTGCGCTGTCCCGCCGGCGGCCTGCACGGCTTCGATGGCGTCAAGCGCTGCGCTGCGCCGCTCGATCCCGGCGATCTCTCGCTCGATGGCGACCGGGGTCGGCTTGTCGCCACGCTCGGTCATCCGCCTCGCGAGGAGACCCTTGAGGCTGTTCTTGTCGGACCGGAACGCCGCGATGTCTGCGTCCTTCGCATCAGGCGTCGGGGTCAGGTCGAGCAGGTGGAACGTGCCCTGCGACGCCTTCGCCAGATCCGCGGTGATCGCCGAGACGATCGAGCCGGCCGCGCCGGTGACGACGAACACGGTGTCGGACGTGAGCGGGAGGCCGCCCTCTCCGACGCTGTCGTCGCCGTGGCGCTCGCCGAACGGGATCTCGACGAATCCCACGCCGTACCGCCTCCCGCCGACCCGCCCGATCTCGACGCAACCTGGGTCGGCGAGCGTTTCGGCGATCAGCAGGTCGGCGACGGTCGCGGTCTTGCGGCTGGCCGGCAGGTCGACGGCCTTGACGAGGGCCTCCGGCCGCTCTTTTTTGTAGGACTTGGTGAAGCCGGTCACCGAGCCCCCGAGCACGCCGGTCGCGCCCGCGGCGTCGTAGCCGTGGTAACCGCCCAGGTAGGTGGCCGACACCAGGAACGGGCTGTCGTCCCACAGGCGCCGCATGGCCCGGTAGAGGCTCTTCACGCGGCGGCGGGTGGCCTCGTGCCAACCGTCCAGGTCGTACGACGCGAGTTCGCCCTCGTCGTCGAGGCCTGCGAGCCAATAGACGCCGGTGATGGGCGCCTCGCTCCGCCATGTCTCCAGCGCGCTGTCCAGGTCCTCGGTGCTCACGCCGGGGTTCAGGACGAGAGCGGTCGCGCCCGCCTTGCCCAGGCGTTTGAGCAGCGCGGCGCCGACCCCACCTTCGTCGAGCATCACCACGACGCGCGCGCCCTCGAGGTTCACCCCCGTCGCCGTGCACGCCTCCAGCGCGGGCCGCAGCGACGGTACGGGGACGCGCCGCGGAAGTGCGTCGACCGCGTCGAGGTCTCCCGCGACCAGGCTGGGCGCGCTGGCTGCCGGGGGGGCCGTCGCCGGGCCGGCGCTCGCGGCGACGCCGTCGGCCGATGGGGTGGCGCTGCCGAGCTTGCCGCGGACCCACCCGGCCACGTGGTTCAACGTGGGGAACTCGCGCAGCTGCAGGTTCTCGTCACGCTCCAGGGCATACTCACTCCGGACCGCAGCAAACACCTCCGCCTGCTTGACCGTGTCCACCCCCAGATCCGCCTCCAGATCCAGATCCGGATCCAACAGATCCGTCGGATAACCCGTCATCTCCGCAACGATGCCGGTCACCTTGGCCAGAATCTCATCAGCCGGCACGACAGCAGAAGCGGCCGAGGCCACAGCAGCGGGCGCGGCGGATCCAGCAGGCCCGGACGCTGTGGCCGTGGCTACCGCGCCAGGGTCAGGCAGCCCGAGCTTGCCGCGGACCCACCCGGCCACGTGGTTCAACGTGGGGAACTCGCGCAGCTGCAGGTTCTCGTCACGCTCCAGGGCATACTCACTCCGGACCGCAGCAAACACCTCCGCCTGCTTGACCGTGTCCACCCCCAGATCCGCC
>JBDTWM010000095.1:0-11442 GCA_040006675.1 Dermatophilaceae bacterium
GCGCGGCTGGCGCTGAGTCTGATGAGGACGACGACGAGGAGAGAACATGAGTGAACAGCCGACCACCGGAAACGATCGCCGCGAGATCCCCGGCCTGGCCGCGGATCTCGACCCTGCCGAACAAGACGTCCGCATCGGCTCCGACGAAGGAGACGACCTGCCGGTCACTCCCCCTGACATACGGCCGCGCACGAGCGAGCGCGCGATGGCGGGCGAGCCGGACGACGGCGAAACGATCGAGCAGCGCATCATGCAGGAGGTGCCCGACCCGAACTCGGCCTACGGCGCCCCCGACAACGAGAGCGGCCTCGACGGCCCCGAGGACATCGGCGGTGACGACCCGGACGCGATCCCTGCTGACGAGGACTTCCTGGGCTTCAGCGAATCCGCCGATAACCGCGCGGTCGACGGACCCGTCGAAGAAGCGGCGATGCACCTCGAAGGGGACGATCTCGACTGAGCGCTCACAGCACCGTGTAGCCGCCCGGCAGTTCCGCGCGCCCGGTGAGGGCCCGCAACGCCTCCGCGTACCCAAGGCCCCGGGCCGCCAGCCCGGCGGCGAACACCAGCGCGAGGCCGCGCGCGCCCTGCGGGGCCTGATGCGGCACCCCGACGGCGCGGCTGAGGTCGTCGGTGTGCACGACGAGCTCGAACACCCGGGAGGGCAGGTAGTCGATCACCCGCATGACGCCCGCGATGGTCGCCGCAGGCGCGTCGTCGGGGGCGCGTGCGAGGTCGGCCAGCGCACTCTCGTACAGGCCACGCAGCGAGACGGCCGGGTCCGCCCCCAGATCCGCACCGGCCTGACGTCCCCGCGCGATGACCGCGTCGGGGTCGGCGCTTACCAGGCTGAACGCTGCCGCGTAGTCGAACGGATGATCGAGGGCGATCGCAGCCCCGCGGCCTGAGTCCAGGTACGAAGAGACGGTGGCGAACGCGCGCCCCGCGTGCCCGACCAGGTCCCGCACGCTCCATTGCCCGAGCGCCGGCCGGTCCCAGTCCCGATGCGGGACAAGCTCTGCCACGTCCAGAAGACCCTGGCCGGCGTCGCGGTAATCCCGGCGCACCAGGGCGGGGTCAAAACGGACAGCGGGTGCGGAACCTGGCGTCATGCCAAGACCGTACGCGCGCGGGTCACGCCGTCGCGTCGGCCATCTTCGTGGCGCGGCGGAGTTGCGTGGCGATCTCGGAGGCGCGAGCACGCAGTTCGTCGTCTCCCTGATTCCACGGCCTCGGTCGGGTTTGCGCGTCCGGCAAGCGCAACACCACATCGATACACGAGAGTTCGAGGAGCAGCGAGCGCACCGTCCGAGGCTGAGGCGGCGACGAGGCGTGCCAAGCGTGCAACACCGCCTCTTCCTGGGCCGCGACGTGAAATGTGTCCTCGGACGGAGAAAGAAGCATGACCAGCCCTCCGGGTGGCATTGGTGGTCGCCGCGAGGCATCTGGACAGAATCGTGCGATGCCTGGTGACAGCGGACCAGGGCCTGACGACATCGTGGGAACTCATCTGCTCGCACGGGTCGTCACCGGGCGCACGAGTGAGCCCTCTAGGACGTCGAACTACGAGGCTGCCCGCTGGGAGCGAATGCTCTGCGTGTCCAATGGCGGGCGACTGGACGCGAACTCGGGCTGGCTGACGATCTCAGCGCCATCACTCTAAACGACACCCGCACGAACGTCCAGGGTCGCGGCACATGTCCTCGATTCGGCTACGCGGCAGTCGCCCCCGACGTCGTCTCATGGGTCGTCACCGGGCGTTCACCGCTAACGGTGGAAGGTCCACCACCCCGCGACGCCATCGCCCAGCTCGTCGAGCATGTCCGCCGCGACAGCGGGTCGGCCACTGCCGTGGTCGGCCACCCGATCGTCGAGCGCGCGCAGGGCCTCCTCGCGGGTCCACCCGCGCTCCAGGAGCGCGCCGACGGCCTGGTTGACCATCGACGAATCCGGGACGGTGGCGCCTTGCGAGGGCGGGCCACTGTGCGTCAGGTGCCGATCGATCACCATGTCCGACAAGGCCGTCGAGGTGAGGACGGCGAGGTCGGCCGCAAGATCCACGAAGGCCCCGGCGCGCGCCGCGTACACGACGATCTCCGTGTGCCGCTGATGGCGTGGCGCTAACGGCAACGCCAGCGACGCCCGGATGTGCGGAAGGATCACTGGGGCGCGGTCGTCGTGCCCCCACATCCTGACGTGCAACTCAGGGGTGACGCCTCGAACGCTCAAGCTCAACCCGACGTAGGAGGACACGATATGGCGGATCGACGTCGCGAGATCGACGAGGAACTCTGCAGGTCAATGAAGGGATCGTCGAGTGCCTGGGTGAGGAGCGTCAGGCTCCGCGCGGTGAAGGGTGTGAAACTCATGAGTACCGCTCCACGCGATCGCGCGCGCTGAGTTAACGTTCCTGAACGTCAGGTACGAGATCCGCTACCCGCGAGAGGCGTCCACGATCAGATCTGAGGCGCCTGTGGCCTACTCTACGCCGCCTTCTCCAGACAAGGCTCAGCATGTGGAGACGATGCTCGCTGAGGCGCGCGCGAGCTGCTGAGTCCTAGCGCCGTCAGCTTCTGCGGGCCCGCGCCCGCGCTGCTGCCTGCTCCACCAAGGCCTCCGCCACGTCGACCAGCTTGCGGTGCTCATGCTGACTCAGTGTGCGCAGGCGCGCGAACGCCTGGTCGGCCGTTTCGCCGTGGCGGGAGCGCAGGATCCCGATGGCCTGATCGATCACCGGTCGCGACGCGAGAGCCGTTTGAAGCTGAGCAGCCAGCGCCACCGCGTGGGCCAGCACCTGAGCGTTGTGCACCGCGACCGCCGCCGGGACCGCGAACTGCTCACCCATGTGGACCGCGCTGTCGTCGAAGGCGTCCTTCTCACGGGCATACACGTTGATCGCGCCCACTACCTCGTCGGGCTGGAGGAGTGGCAGCGAGAGCACGCTGTGCACGCCGAGCCTCCCGACGCGTGGGCCGAATCGCGGCCACTGCTTGTCGCCGCCCAGCGAGCCGGAACGTACGGTGCGCTGTTCGAGAGCGGCGGTGATGCACGGACCCTCGCCGAGGGTCGCGTATTGCAGCTCATCGATGTCGGCGACAAAGGGATGGCTGGCCGCAAGCGCCTCGACGCGTGTGTGGGGATGGCCGGTGCGCAGCAGGGTCACCCCCGCCCCCTGCGCACCAGGGATCGCGTTCACCGCGAAAGTCGCCACTTTGCCGAGAAGCTCCTCCAGCGAGAACGCATGGCTCACCAGGCCCGCCAGGTCAGTCAGGCTCGATTGGAGCTGGACGGTGGCCTCATCCCTCGCCGCCTCGTCCTCGTCGACCGCCGAAATACCGGGCGTCAACGCCGCCTGGTCATCAGGCGCGTCCGACAGGTTGCTGCTCTCCATTGTCAATCCAACCGCCGTGTGCTCATGGCACCGACCGGCGCCGAGCTGCCGTCGCGCCCCGCGCCTGTCAGAAAATCAGCGTTGGGCGACGTGCCGTGACCAGCCTACCCGGTGGTCACCGCGTCCGCCGATAACTTGCCCCAGAGCGCCCAGACTCACAGCCGGCCCGGCTCACGCCGCCGGCTGAGCGCCGACCGTGACCGGGATGGACAGGCTGCGACCCCCACGGACCACCGTCAGCGTGGCCGCCTGCCCGACGCTCAACGCCCGGATCTGACCGACCAGGCCCTCGGCAGACGCCACGGGCTGATCGTTCACGGCGGTGATGACGTCCCCGACCTGAAGCCCGCTGGAGGCCGCGGGGCCGCCGGCCTGGATCGAGCGCACCTGCGCGCCGCTGACCTGAGCGGAGCCGAGGGGCACCGTGGCATCCGCCGAGGAGACCCCGAGCGCCGCATGCTGGACGGTGCCGGTCTGGATGAGCTGGGTCACGACGTTGCTCACCTCGTTGACGGGGATGGCGAAGCCGATGCCGATGCTCCCCGACTGCCCCTGCGACTGAGCTGGGGCGTCGCCGAGGGAGGCGTTGGCAGAGTTGATCCCCACCAGGGCGCCACTGGAATTCACCAACGCGCCACCGCTGTTGCCGGGGTTGATCGCCGCGCTGGTCTGGATCGAGTCCGTCACGACGTCCTGCGAGCTCATCGTCGTACGGGAGAACGCGCCCGTCGTGGGCACTGCTTGGGTGGCCATCGGACGGTTGACGGCGCTGACGATGCCGGTAGTGACGGTCCCGGACAGTCCCAGCGGGTTTCCGAGCGCCATGACGGGGTCGCCGACGTGCACCGAACTCGACGTGCCCCGCGTGATCGGCGTCAGCTGCGCGGGCGGATTGACCAGCCGGATGACCGCGAGGTCCGTGGTGGGATCGGTGCCGACCACCGTGGCCTGGTAGGTCGTTTGCGCGCCCAGTTGGACCGTGATCGTGGAGCCCTGGCCGAGTGTGGAGACGACGTGGTTGTTGGTGACGATGTCCGCGCGGGTGTCCCAGATGACCCCTGACCCCTCGTCGCCCTGCGACCCGGCGGACACGGTGATCGCCACGACAGACGGCGAGGCCTTCGCGGCCACGGCGGCCCACGAGCCTGCCGGTGCGTCCGCCAGGGCAGACGTCTGCGCGGCCCCCGAGCCTTGAGCTCCCGGAGCCTGGCCCGAGCTGGCCGCGTTGGCCGCGTTGGCGCCTTGCAGCGTCGTCTGGCTCTGGTCGCCCAGAGCTCCGGTGACGCCCAGCGTGATTCCGCACGCTACGGCGGAGGCCAGGACCGCCGTACCGGCCGTTCGCACCCACGGCCGCGATCCGCGGCGAGGCGCGCCACCGCCCCGCTGTGGGAAGCCGAACAATGGGTGGTTGTCAGTGGCCTCAGCACCATCAGGTGCTGGGCCGAGGGTCGTGGTGTGCGACATGGCGATCATCTCCGCCGACGTGGTGAACAAAACCTCGTCCTTCGACGGTGTTCCCGTGAACCGTGAGGCGCCTAGTAGCCAGCTATGCATCACCCGAGCGTTGCCTGACATTTCCCTGTGACTTCTGGTGCGGCCCTGCGCCGATCCGACCCAATCTGCGCCCCCTTGCCTTGCCCAAGCCGGTAGCAGGCGCGCCCCGGGCCCGCGAAGATGGACCGTGACGCGCCTGGCGTCCCGCGCATCCGCGCTCGGCGCCCGTCACGTCGCGCAGCCGCACAGCCGAGAGGATGACCGGAATGAAGACCCTCATCAGCAACGGGACCCTTTGCCTGGAAGGCGAGGTCGTCAAGGCGGACCTGGCCATCCGCGACGAGGTCGTCGAGGCGATCGGCACCGGTCTCGACCCGGCGGACTTCGAGCAGGTGATCGACGCGACCGGCACGTACGTGATGCCCGGCGGTGTCGACGCCCACACCCACATGGCGCTGCAGCAGACGCCCCGCTACCGGGCGTGCGACGACTTCTTCGACGGCGGCGCCGCGGCAGCCTGCGGCGGCACGACCACGATCATCGACCACATGGGTTTCGGCGAGCCCGGCTGCACGCTGGAGTCCCGTTTCGAGGAGTACCTGGGCCTCGCGGAGCGGTGCCCCATCGACTACAGCTTCCACGGCGTCTTCCAGCACGTGAACGAGGACATCCTCGCCGAGCTGGCGGCGTTGGTCACCGACAAGGGCTACACCAGCTACAAGGCGTACACGACGTACGGCTTCCCCATCCAGGACGCGGGGATGCTGGCGATCCTGCAGGTGATGAAAAGCACCGGCGGTCTGCTGACCGTCCACTCCGAGAACGACGCCATCTGCACCACCTTGCAGGCCCAGTTCAGCGCGCAGGGGCACCTGGAGCCGATCTATCACGCGCTCTCCCGGCCGAACGCGGCCGAGGCCGAGGCCGTGGGCCGCCTGGTGCAGCTGGCCAGGGTCGCCGACGACGCCCCGCTCTACATCGTGCACATGTCGGCGCACGAGAGCCTGGAGCCGATCCGCCACGCGCGGGCCGCCGGGCAGCAGAACCTTTTCGTCGAGACCTGCACGCAATACCTGATGCTGACCGACGCGATGTTCTCCGAAGGGGGGCCGAGCCGGGGGATCCTCTACATGTTGGCTCCCCCACTACGTAAGCAGATCGACAACGTCGAGCTGTGGAAGGCCGTCGCGGACGGGGACATCCAGGTGGTCGCGACCGACCACTGCCCGTTCACGCCGGAGCAGAAGTTGGAGCACGTCGACGACTACCGCGGCGCGCCCGGCGGCTTGGCCGGGGTGGAGGAGCGGATGCCGATCCTGTTCTCCGAAGGCGTCCAGCGAGGCCGCCTCACCCTGGAGAGGTTCGTGCAGGTCACGGCCGCAAACCCGGCGCGTATCTTCGGCATGTACCCGACCAAGGGCACCCTGCTGCCCGGCAGCGACGCGGACGTGACGATCATCGACCCGCACCGCAGCCGCGTGTTCGCGGCCGACAACCTGCGCAGCACCGCGGGCTACTCCCCTTACGAGGGCCTGAAGGTCGATTGCGTCATCGACACGGTGCTGTCCCGAGGCGCGGTCGTCGCGAAAGACAACGCGTTCGTGGGCGAACGCGGCCGCGGCCGGATGGTGCCCCGCCACCTGGGCGACCGCGCCGCCCGCTGATCCGGCACCAGGCCGCCGCATGGCGAATGTGTCCCACCTCCAATCGGGCACCCCGTTCACACCCGCGCGAATGCGGGAGACTGACGCTCGGAGCGCCGCGACGGCGCGCCGGGAAGGACAAGACCGTGGAGGCGAAGGACTGGGACACGCGGTACGCCGCGGGTCGGCAATGGTCGGTCGAACCGAACCGGTGGGTCGTGCAAGAGCTGTCCTCCTTGTTGCCGGGCCGGGCCCTCGATGCCGCGTGCGGCGAGGGGCGCAACGCCATCTGGCTGGCGCAGGAGGGCTGGTCGGTCCTCGGTATCGACTTCTCGCAGCAAGCGCTCGATCGGGCCGCTCAGGTGGCCGCCGACGTCGCGGGCTCCGGGACCCCGCTCGACGTGGAGTGGCTCTGCCTGGACATCACCGAACGGCAGGCCGTCACCGGGCAGTTCGACCTCGTGCTGTGCGCGTACGTGCACCTGCCCGCATACGAGCGGACCCCTATGGTGCGCGCGGTCGCCGCCGCGCTGTCCACCGGCGGAACCTTGCTGGTCATCGGGCACGACTCGACCAACCTGGCCGAGGGCTACGGAGGCCCGCAGGACGCCGAGCTCCTCTACACGGCGCAAGACGTCGCCGCCGACCTGCAGGACATCATCTCCTCGGGTGTGCTCACCGTCGAGCGGGCCTCCCGGGTGGCGCGTGAAGTCGAGACCGCGGAGGGGCCGCAGGTCGCCTGGGACTTCCTGTTCCGCGCGCGACGCCGCGACAACACCAAGGACGAGCTGAGCTTCGTCTGAGCGGGCCGCCCCGGGTCATGGCCGTCGGAGCACGTCTTGCGGTCGGCGAGACGCGCGGATCGCGCGCGCTCCGATGACCGTCGCGGCGACGACCACGACCGGTAGAGCGATGATCGTCCACAACGTCGTCAAGCAGAGGCCTCGACCGATCATCACGAGCCATTCGACCGCCGGGTCGACCCACTCGAACGCGCCGGTGCGACACGCGACGACCACCAGCGCCGCGAAGCCGAAGCCGGCGGTCGCAACGAAGAACCACGCCAGCGTCGCCGGGATCCAGCTCGGCGGTCCGCCGATCACGGCTCGCGCCAAGCCGCCCGCGACCAGCCCCGTCGTGACGGTGAGAAGCAACAGTTCGATGCGTTGTCGGGGTCGGCGCAGCTCCGGACCTGTCGACGCTCGACGGCCGAGGTGGTGGCGGCAGGCCTGGCACCACGACGGGCATCCGGGCGGCCGACACGGACGTGTCTGCGAGGCGTTCACGGCGACTCCAGCGCTATGCGTGGCCTCACCCTATAACCAGGTCGACCGTCCAGTACGGAGTTTTCTCTGCCGAGGGATGGACGGGCGTCAGCGTCGGCGGTCGGTTACCCCGTGCCGGCGAGATCGCTCGCCGTGGCGTGACGGACCACGAGCCGGGTCCAGGCGCCCACATAGATGCGGTCGTCGACGCTGACCTCGACCCGCTGCCCGGGGGGGATCGGCAGTTCGGGCAACGGCCCGCGTGCCGGGCCCACGAACGTCCCGTTGCTGGATCCCACGTCCTCGACCCACCAGCGGGTTCCGTCGGTCGTGAACTCCGCGTGCCGTCGGCTGACCCCGCTGTCGGCTCCGCAGTCCACCTCGGGCACGACGCGCCGGCTCGCCGAATAGCGGCCGATCAGCGACCGACCGGTCAGCCGTACCACGTCGGGGACCCCAGGCGACGGGGAGTCCTCGCCGGTCTCCTGCGCCGCGAACCATTCCGGATCCACCCACATCTCGACGACCCAGTCGCCGCGGGTCTGCCGCGACGGCGCGCGGGTGGCCCCGGAGCCCGCCGCGGCGCGACGGCGCGCGAGAGGGGGATCCGGTACGGGAGTGTGCTCCCCATTCTCGGGGGCGGGGGCGGGGGCGGGGGCGGGAGTCGGTGCCGGTGAGAGTTCGGAGGCCGGTTCCGGTATCGCGTCAGCCTGGGGCGTCACGTCTGGGGCAGGGGGCGTCACATCTGGAGCAGGGGCCGGTCCGGACGTCGGCACAGCCCGGTTCACCCGAGTGTCGATCGCCGCCAGGCCCTCGGCCAACGGCCGGGGCAAGGCGCCCGTCGTGAAGTCGTATCCGCAGCTCTCACAGAACAAGGAGGCCGCCCGGACCGTGGACCCGCAGTGCGGGCAGCTCCGCGCGCTCGGCGCGGGGTCCACCCCCAGGGGGCCAGACCCTGCCTGGCTATCCGGAACACCAGCCGTGGGTTCCGGCGCCGCCACCGCCGGACCACGTGCACCGGTCCCTGCCATGGGGACGCCGCAGACGTCGCAGTAGTCCTCGGCTGCGCTCTCGTGACCCTCCGGGCAGGTGCGGATCACTTGCGCACGCGGGTCGTCTTGGTGGACGCCGTGTCCAGCGCCATCTCGTCGAGCTTGTCGACGTCTCGGCGCAGCCGGATACGCCCGGTCGCGGAGTCCTCGATGTCCACCACGCGGCTCAGCCGGTCGGTCGCCGCCGCGTCTCCCGTTTGCGCAGCCAACTGCACGGCCCGGCCCAGTTTCGTGGTCGCCGTGACGTCGTCGCCGACCGCCTTCGCGGCGAGGCCGGCCTGGATGGCCGAGGCCAGCTCGGTCTGACCCGTGTAGTGCGCCACCTCCGGGCTGATCTGCGCCGTCAGCCCGGCGTCGCCCGACCACTTCGCCTTCACCAGCCCCTGGGCGACCATCTGGCCGCCCACGATCAGCTGCACCCGCGAGGCGAGCTGCTCCTGCCCCATCGCCTTGGGCGCCAGCCGCACCGCCACGTGGTAGTCGCGCGTCTCGTCCCCCCAGGCACCTGTCGGATAGGCACCCGTCAACGCGTTGACCTCACGCCTGCGTGCCGTGATGTCCTCCAGGGTCGGCGCGACCTGACGCACAAACAGCACTTGCGCCCCCTGAGGGGCCCACACGTTGAGGGTGGCCTCGGCGACGCCGCGACCCATCGACGTGCGCATCAGCGACTCGAACTCGGTGGCCATGTCCTCCCGACGCGGGATCAGATCCACGGTGCCGAGCAGGGCCTGCGCGATGCGCCGCACCTCGTCGACCTGCCACGCCGCGCCAAGCCCCCGGCAGTCGCACTGGAACGCGCCCCGCACGGTGTTGATCGCCCGCGTGAGCTGCTCGGATGTCTCGTGCTGGTTCTCCCCGTCGGTCAACAGGATCACGTGCTTTTGGACCAGGGACGGCACGGTGTCGAACAACTGCGCCGCCGCCAGCAGCCACGTGCCCATCGCCGTACCGCCGTCCGCGCGCAGCTGGTTCAGCGACTGCTTCGCCGACGCCCGGGTCTGCGGATTCATGCGCACCATCGCCGCGGAGAACCCGTCCGGGTAGCACAGACGGGCCTGGTGATTGCCGGCCACGATCGCAAACCACACCCCGTCGAGGATCTGGTCCAGCGCCGCCGAAGCCGCGTACTGGGCAGCCGCCACCCCCGCCGCCTCCATCGAACGGGATGTGTCGACCACGATGATCTCGCCGGCGTCGCCGGCGCCGCTCTGGCCCGCGCCGCCCGCCCCCGAGCAGACGATCGTCACGATCGCGTGCGCGTCGGTGCCGCCCTGGGGCAGGAACTCGTTCTGGAACACGGTTGCGGTGAAGTCCGCCATCGCTGCTGTCCTCCTCAGCCCTGCTCGCGCGGTCCGGGCGGTTGCCCTCGGGGCGGCTGGTCCCCGGTCGGCTGATGCATGCTCGCCTCGCCCGTCGCCTCGGGCTCCTGCGACGGTACGACGAACGAGTCGACGCCCGACGCAGGGGGTGCCGGCAGGAGCCGGGCGAGCGCCGCCGTGATGTTGTCGTTCCCGCCCTGCGCGATCGCCCACTCCACGAGCCACCGCGCGGTCCGCACCGGTTCCACGTCGACCACCTCGGATGCCGCCTGAGCGAACACCTCGGCCAGCCGCTCAGGCTCAGACGCGTAATTCCACAGCCCGTCCGAGCACAACAGAAGCCACCCCGGCTCGGTGACCTCCAGCACCGTGGTGACCGGCGTGTGGTCGGGCGCATCCGGACCGAGCCAGCGGGTGATCGTATGTGCGTGCGGACCCGATTCGGCCTCGGCCCGGTCGGCGCCGGCCCGGATCGCCTCCGCGGCCCACGAGTCGTCGATGGTCATGAGCAGCGGCTGCCCCTCGTCGGGGAACCAGTAGGCCCGCGAGTCCCCGACGTTTCCGACCACGACGAGCCCGTCCTCGACCGCGGCCGCCACGAACGTGCAGGACGGCCCGCCGGCTTCGTACTCGTCGTGCGGCGGCGCCTCGTCCGGACCCGGCGGGAGCGTACCCACCGCCTCCACCGCCTCGTTGGCGGCGTCCGCGGCCGCCTCCAGTCGCTGACCCAACGCCCCGATCAGCGCCTCCCGGACGCCCAGTCCCCGTGCGCGCGAAGCGGACAGCACGCCGACGGCCGCCCGGGCCGCCGCGAGGCTGGCCTGCGCGGACCGCGGCGCCGTCGACACCCCGTCGCACACGACCATAGCCGCTCGCATCCCCCCGCCAGGGGACAGCTCCGCGTGCAGGGCCACGGCGTCTTCGTTGGCCGAGTGCCGGACGCCGCGGTCGCACACGCCGCCCACCCACGGGCCGGCCGCGATCTCGAAGTGCTGCCGCGGATCGGGCGCCTTGACGCCACAGTGTTCGCAGTATCCATCGCCGTCGTACGTCCCCCCGCACGCCGGGCAGATGCCACCCGTCGGCAGCGGCAAGGTGACATCGATCTGCGGTGCATCATCGGTCCGCTCAAGGGCGCCCGCGGCGGCCTCGGGCGGCGACGACGCGGCCGGCTGCCCTGAATGTGCCGGATGTGCCGGATGTGCACCCAGCACGAGCATCCCGCCCGCGTCCCGGCCGGAGTCCTGGACGTGCTCGGGCGCGTCCGCGTCCGCG
>JBDTWM010000096.1:0-11141 GCA_040006675.1 Dermatophilaceae bacterium
CGGTACATGACGGCTAATCATTGCAGTTGGACTACGAGAACCTAGAGGTCGTCAGCCCAAGTTACGGGCCTCGGCCCACAGGGTGGTCCATGCCGCGGTGGGGCCGGTGCATAGCCAGAGCTGTTCGCCTTGCTCGTCATTGTTCAGGTCGACTTCGTTATTGATGGTGGCGATCGGCGAGACGGTGGCGAACCAGCCGCGCAGTGTCGTCTGGGAATAGCCGACGATGACGGCCGCACGGGTGTCCGCTGGCGGGGCGGCGAGGTTCCAGTAGCTGTTTTGTCCGCCGTAGGTGGGGATGGTCGGTCGGTAGCGGTGCATCGCGCCGGCCTGTCCGTAGTTCGCGGCGATGACCACGGCGTAGCGGCGCTGCGCCGAGGGGATCGACCCGTAGGCGTGGGCGACGGTGGACGCGAAGGCGGGCCAGCCGACCTGCTCGCCCGCGTCGTAGTTGATGGCCACGATCGGGGTGTCGTGCAGCATGCTCACCGGGACGATGGGCAGCATCAGCACGGCCGAGACCGCGGCGGAGAGCGCGATCGCGGCGCCGAGTATGACGGCGCTGGCTCGGGTGGCCCGGCGCTGGACCCAGCCCAGGGTTGGTTCTGATCCGGCAGCCAGCAGCACGGGGTACATCCCACACAGGTAGTACGGTTTGCCGCCCACGGCGACAAACACCACCACCAACACGGCGAAGGCCACCGCGAACGCGCGCCAGGGCCGCAGCTGCCGGTCGCCCGCTAGCCGCCAGAGTCCGGCGATCCACACCGGCACCAGGACCGGGCTGATCAGCACGCCCTGATACGGCACGAACAACCAGCGGGGCTGGCTGGTGCCCGATGACCCGCTGGCGATAGCGGCGGACAGATGCAGCTGCGGCCAGTCGTGGCTCGCCTGCCAGACCAGGTTCGGCGCCCAAAGCGCGACAGCGATCGCCGTGCCCGCCCACAGCATCCGGGAGGCGAACACCTGCCGCGGGCCGACCAGCAGCACACCGACCGCGACCGCGAACAAGAAGAAGATCGGAAGCGTCTTGATCTCCAGCCCGATACCGGCGACAACCCCGACCAGCAACCAGGCCTTATCCTGCCCTCCCAGCGCCCGGATGATCAGTAACGACAGGACCGTCCAGATCAGCAGGTCGAAGATCGTGGTGGTGTCCAGATGGCTGGCCGACACCAGGATCGCCGACACCGCCATCGTGGCAGCGGCGAGCAACTGCGCACCGCGGCGGGCGCCGAACTCGCGCGCGATCAGACCGGTCACGAACACGATCAGTGCACCGGCCAGCGCCGGCGGCACCCGCAGCCAGATCAACGAGTGACCCGACACTGCGTCCACCGCATGTGCCAACAGCGGCACCAGCGGCGGCTGGTCGACATAGCCGAACGCCGGATGCCCGCCGATCGCGAGGAAGTACAGCTCGTCACGGTGATACCCGTACCCGGCGCTGCCGACGATCAACACGATCGCGAACGCAACCGAAACCGGCACCAGCCCCCGCCACGCCAGCGCCGTTGGAACCCTCATGACACGCATTGTCCGACACATGTGTGTGAATCACAGCGCTTCGGGGCCTGACGCGGCTGTACAGCTCCTCGGTCAGCCATTTCGCGCTATACCAGCTGCGGAACCGGTGCACGGAAGGGAAGCGCAGGGTAACCCACCTGGCAGACTGCGGCCATGTCGCGAGCCGCTGATCGGGAGGCACTGCCGCAGAAGATCTTCGACACCCCTTTGACCCGGCAGGCGAGGGTCCGGATCTACGACAGGGTGTTCTTCTTCCTCGGCACACTGGGCGCGGTGTGGCTGGCGATCATGCTGGCCACCACCGCCTCGAGCCTGAGCTGGGCGAGCGTGGTGGTCCTGGTCCTGATGTGGGCAGTCCTGGCCTACCTGGCGCTGCCCCGGCTCAACCGGATGATGGCCGCCATCTATGTCCCGGACTACTTCATCGGCCGCACCCGCACCAGCGACGGGCTGCTCGGCGACCCCCTCAACCTGGCGGTCCGGGGCACCGGAGAGCAGCTGGCGACGGCGATGCACAAGGCCGGCTGGATCCTCGCCGACGCGGTGACACTGGGCAGCTCGATCGAGATCGTCCGATCCACCCTGACCCGGCGTAGCTATCCCAGGGCCCCGGTCAGTCCACTGCTGCTGTTCGACCGGAGTCAGGACGCGGCCTACCAGCAGGAGGTCGAGGGCAACCCAGCCCAGCGGCACCACGTCCGGTTCTGGCGCACGCCCCGCGGTTGGCCGTTGCCTGGCGGTGCCTATGTCGACTGGCTCGCCGGCGGCACCTACGACCGTCGGGTGGGGCTGTCGTTGTTCACCCTGCAGATCACCCACAAGATCGACGCCGACATCGACGTCGAGCGCGACTACATCATCGACACCGTCACCCGGGCCGATCCGGCCGTCACGGTCGATGTGCTGCGTGACTTCACCACCAGCTACCACTCGCGCAACGGTGGCGGCGACAGCGTGCACACCGACGGCGACATGCCGGTCCTCGACGTCACCGCTGTTGCGCCCGACCCAGGCGCTCCCGATCTGCGGTCAAGGCCGCCGAGTGGCATACCACTGCAGGTCTGGCTCCCGGCACTGATCAACCTGTTCGTGGTGCCCTTCGTGGCGTGGTCGATCCTTCAGACGTGGTCTGACGCCGACACCGACCACGTCCTGGCCGCCACGACCCTGGTCGGGTCGCTGGTCATTGCCGTGATGGCGTTCTCGATGTTCGCTCGCAGTGCTTTGGCCCGGCGGGTGCTCCTGGCCGCTGCTGCCCTCGTGGGACTGACCCACATCGGTGGTCTCGTCTACGACTCCACCGACCTGCAGTCCGGGCACGCCCTTGCCGCCATGGTCGCGATCTTGGTGTTGGTTGCGCTGTCCTCGCCCAAGGCCACCGAATGGACCACTCGGCGGCCTTGACCACCCCGGCAGCGCCCCGGCTCATGCGCGTGGTCAAGATGCCTGGTACTCGGCGCAGTCGATCCGTAGTGTCGCTGGCTCCGATCAGCCGGCGCGGCCCACCAGCCCCTGCCCCTGAAGCCAGTCGGCTGCGGCGCCGACTCCGTCGTCGCTGCGCACCAGTTCGCCCACCCGTGCTGCTGACTCGGTGTAGCCACCCTGATTCGGTCCGCGAGCGATGTCCCACAAGAGTTCACCCAGACTCTTGACCGTCAGGGCTCGACGGGTGAGCGGCTCGGGACCGACGCCCATCTCGTGGAGCCGGCGGCCGTGGAATGGCTGGTCGAAGCCATGAGCGACGATCGCTGACGGGACCCCGGCGGCCAGGGCTGCGTTCGTGGTTCCGGCACCTCCGTGGTGGATGATCGCGGCGCAGCGGGGGAACAGCCAGCGATGGTCGACGTCGCGCACCACCCTGACCACTTGGGTGGACTCCAGAAGGGGCGCGCTGTCGTCGGGTCGATGGACGACGGTGACGCCGGCCGACCTCGCCGCGCCATCGATGAGGCGCAGATCGGCCGCCGAGTCCAGGCTCAGCATGCTGCCGAAGCCGATGTAGACGGTCCTGGGGTGCTGCTCAAACCATTCGATCAGGCAGGGGTCGGGTGGTCGCGGGACGCCAGGCAGCTCCCATGCCCCGGTCACCGCCGTGCTTGGGGGCCAATCCGACTGTGGTGGCACCAACGTCGGGGAAGCGGCGACGAGCACCGGCATCGTCAGCGCTCGCGCCGCCACGGCCCGAGGCGAGCGCCACCGCAACCCCAGCTGCGCGCGCACGGCCCGCTCCAGGGGGCGACCCAGACTGATGCTGCCGGTCCACACGCCGTGGCGGGTCCACCACCGGCGCAACCGGCTTGCGCACTTGGTCCCCGCCGACATCATGGCTATCGGCCCGGCCGTCGGCAGCGTGGCGCTGAACGTGACATGCACCCCCTGGCAGCCGCGTTCCTCAGCCAGCGCGAGCACCGCAGCGACGCCGACGACCCCGGTGACCACGACATCGTCGACACGAATCTGCTCGATCAGGACGGGGGCCAAGGTGTTGGCGATGCGCCGCTGCCAGGCACGCAGGGCCACGGACGCGAGCACCGGGTTGCCGATCCATTTTTGCGCACGCCGCTGGTCCACCGCGTTCTCGACGAGACCGGCGCCGAGACTCACGCACGGGATCCCGTGGGAGCGGGGAATGTCGGTGTACTCGGGTTGAGCCAGAACCAGCGCCTCAGTCCCGCGGTCCGTCAGTTCCCGGGCAAGGGCCACCACGGGCACCACGTCGCCGCGGGAGCCGATAGCGATGAACACGACCCTGGGCACGCTGTCATCCTGCCGTAGCCGGGTCTGCGTGCTCGATGGTACGAGCTCGCTGCCGGTCGCCGATCCGTCCCGTAGACCGAACGGCGGATCCCTGTACGGGGATCGTTGGCAACGGCTGGCCACTTGCGGGCGTGCAGGGCGTGCAACCGGCGGCCGTCTGCGGCGGTGGTGAGGAGCTGGCCCAGGTTACCCAGCCGCGACTCGACCAGCCTGCGGTGCAGGTCATCGATCGCGCCCTGGGAGATGGCGAGGGTCGCGGTGGCGGAGGGGTCGGTGAGCCTGGGCACGGGGTGTCCTTTCGTCGAGGTCACCCTCAGCCTGGCCCGGCCCCAACGGGTCCGGGATTGAACACAATGGCCAAGCTCGCAGCGGCCCTGCAACGGTCAAGCACGCGAGACGACTCACCGGCCTTCATTTAGGTACGCCAGCGCGCGGCTCGCGGCGTTCGCCCCGCACATCCCGTGGGCTCCGGGGCCCGGCGGAGTGGCCGCGGAACAAAGGTACATTCCCGGCACACCGGTGTCGTATGGAGACCCCCCTAACCGTGGGCCGAACACCAGTTGTAGCGAGTTCTTTGCCCCGGTAAGGATGTCCCCTCCGACGAAGTTCGCGTTACCTGCCGCGAAGTCGGCCGGTGTGGTGACGTGCATCCCAACGATCCGCTCGCGGACCCCTGGAGCGAAACGCTCAAGCTGGGTCAGGATCGCTTCACTTGCGTTCCCAGAATAACCGTGCGGCACGTGGGCGTACGTCCAGACGGGATGGACAGAATGTACTGAGCGCAGTGGGTCTGCGAGATACTGCTGGCCGACGAGGATGAACGGCCGCGCCGGCATGCGGCCGCCGACAACCTCGCGTTCTGCCGCTTCGATCTGTTCAAACGTCCCTCCGACGTGAACCACCCCTGCACGACTGGCGACCGGCGCCGTCCACGGGACACCCCCCTCGACCGCCAAGTCCAGCTTGAACGCACCAGGCCCTCGTTGGAATCTTCGGTAAGCACGCGCGACTCTTACCGGCATCGACGGACCCAGAATGTCGGCCACCGCGGGCGGCGCGAGGTCGAACATGACAACGTCACACAGCGGCAGATCGGCCGCGCTTCTGACCGTCGTACCGGTTTCGATCACGCCGCCATGCGCCTCGACGACGGCCCTCAGCGCCCTGATAATCGACGCAGAGCCGCCCTCCGGGATGGCCCACCCGTCCCGGTGACCAGCCGTAAGGATCCCGAGGCCGATGGCCGAGCTCATCGGTTCTGAAAACGGCCGGAATGCGTGAGCAGCGACGCCACCGAACAGGGCCCGTGCCGGCTCCGCGCGGAATGCGTGAACGAGGACGGATGCCGGCAGCAGGGCCGGCATCCCAAAGCGTGCGAGCAGGGCCGGGTGCCGCGGAACGTGCAGCACCGGCGCTAGCACGTCTTCAGCTAGCAGGTTGTAGCGACGCGACGTCACCCCGAAGAGCGCACGCCACGCTCGGGCGTCTGGTCCGAGGTTCATTGCAGTGTGTTCAACGTCGGTGAACAACGCCACCGCCGTCCCATCGTCCAGAGGATGAGCGCAGTCAACGTCGGCGAAGCGCCATCGCAGCCCGTACGAGGCGAGATCCAGCGAGTGAACGACCGGGGAACTGACGACCATCGGATGAATGGCGGAGCAGTGGTCGTGCAACAGTCCTGGGATGATCGCTTCCCCGGAACGGGCCCCGCCGCCCACCTCGTCTGCCGCCTCGATCACGGTGACCGCTACTCCCGCGACGGCGAGCACGGCCGCCGCCGTGAGGCCGTTCGGACCGCTCCCCACCACGACGGCGCTGCTCATTCCGGGGCCCCGAGCAACCGCGCAAATACCATCAGCACATCCCTGCTTCCCCAGGCCGCGACCCTGTCATGCCTAGGATCAGGCTGATGTGTCCGGTCCTGGGGAGCAACGGGCGATCAAGAGTCGCCCGAACAGGCCACGTACGAGATCGACGACGTGCGCGTGTGGAAGTACACGAGCTGAACACAGCGAGGGCGCCCCAACGGAAACAGTAGTGCACCATTCTCACGTGCGTCGGGGCTGAAGGGCAACCGACAAGGACGTGTCCGAAACCCTTGCGGCAGGTCTACAGCTCGTCGGCGATGGCGCGTAGTGCTTGGAGATGAGCGGTGTAGGCGGTCCGCCCGGCGGGGGTCAGGGAGAGCCAGCTGCGGGGGCGTTTGCCGACGTAGCCTTTGCGGATTTTTACGTACCCGGCTGTCTCCAGCTGGGTGGCTTGTTTGGACAGCGCGGAGTCGGTGACCTCGATGGCATCGCGCACGTGGCCGAACTCTGCCTCATCCACTCCGGCTAGGGCCGCGATGATGCTCAGCCGCACGGGGGCGTGGATGAGCGGGTCCAGCCGGTGGCGGGCGTGCTGGCCTTCGGTGGTGCTCATGAGCGTCTGGCGGCGATCATGGCCGCGGCGATCAGGCTAGGGACCGCCGCGCCCAGACCGCCGGCGAGGACCATCGGCCAGGTGTTGGGTGCGCTTTGAGCCGAAAGGTTCAGCCAGGGCAGCACGACCGCCAGCGCCAGGATCAGGGAGGCCGCCAGTCCTAGCCGGGACCACAACCGGGTTCGGCGCGGGACCGTGCGCGCGGCGCGCTCCACCCAGATACCTGAGCCCACGGCAATGACGAAGTAAGCCAACATGGCCCATATCCAGTCCGACCCGTCCACGATGTTGCGCGACGCCGCGAGGAATCCCACGGCCAGCCCGAACACGGCGGTGCCGATGGCGTGGATCCGACGATCCCGCCTGGAACTGAGCGAGCGACTTTGCGCGGCGGCCAGCTGCTCGCGGGCCTGCTGCGGGCTGAGTTGTGAGTGCGGGGCGTCCATGATCACCTCCGGGTCGAAGAACAGGTGTCACCACAGAAGCATGTACTTGCAAATTCGGCAAGTACATGTCGAGATGGCCGAGCCCGTCGTAGCCCGGTTGCGGTCGCTTGACACATAGGAGCGCCCAACGGGCCGCTGCGTCCGTACCTGTCCGAGAACGCTGACCTTCGCATCCACAACCAGCGCGCACCAGCGCGAAGCTGGTCAAGGCGAAGATCCTGCGTGCCCTTTCGTGACGCTGCACGGACGTACGAGCTCGTCCAGTCGCCTCGCGCGGCGTCACCGCGTGACCACGCCGTCGCTGTTCCTTGGTTGTGCGAGGGCACAGTCGTCAGACGCGGCAGGCGAAGAGGCGTGCCTGGCGGCGCTCCACCTCGACGATGAAAAGCCGACCACCTCAAGGCAGGATCGACGCCGCGCCGGACTTTCGTCGGTGGGATCCGATCGCGTCGAGAATCGCTGCTTTCGGCAGGGCTTGACCACTTCCGCATGGCCCGGAGGGCCGTTGCTGGTACCAGGGGGGCGAAGTAGGCCAGGACGTCGGTGGCGCGTTGGCTGAGGGTCCGCCCGAGCCTGCGTAGCTCGGTGAGGGCCTCGGGGACCCAGTGATGCAGGGCGTCTTTCACCGCTTGCGTCAGTGCGCGTGCGGATGCCCGGTCGGGTTCGCGGTAGGCAGCAATCAGGCTCTTCCGAATCGGGGGTGTAGCCGCTTTCATGGCGCCCACGTCGACGCGTGCTTTGAGCCCGCCGGGCCCTGTCCCTGCGATCATCGGCAGCTCGCTGATGGTGCGGGGACCTGGAGCGGGCAAGGCGTGTTCGACATGGAAGGGATGGACCCCGATCCCTTCTTGGAAATGCTCCGTGGCCTGCCCTGGAGGGTCGAGGAACTGGCAGGACCGGCGGATTTCTAGCGATCAGGCGGGACCGGATTTCCCGGTATAGGCCACTCCAACCCTGAACACCGCCCACAGCACACCGGTCACCACGGTTGCGATTAGCACCAAACCAATATCGGGCTGGAACAGGAGTATCGTGCCGAGCGGCGCGCCCCCCAGGCTCGGCACCAGACTGAAAATGATCCACGTCGCGACAACCGTAACGAACAGAGGGAACCATAAACTGAACAGACCGAGATTGCCCGACTTCAACTTGGCGCGGACCTTGGTGCGGCGAAACCACGCCCAGATCATGCTGAGCAGGAAGATCATCGGCAGGAGCACCATACCGATGAACAAGGCCTTCTGCAACCATCGCGACCCCTCACCGTCGTAGTCAAGACCTATCGCGCTCGCGGTGATGCCGTTGCGGAGTTGGGACGTTTCTCCGAAGCCCAGTCCACTGCCGCCGTTGACCAGTACGACAACCGCCTTCTTCTCGGCGGGGACCATCGTGGCGAGCGTTTCGAAACCGACGCCCCTCCCCTCATGCCCAACAGTCCCGTTGCCGGAATCCACGAACCAGCCAAAGCCGTAGAAGGGCGATGCGTCGCTAGCCGAGCGCATCATTCGCGTCTTGCCTTCGGCGCTCAGCACATCGTCCTGGCCATTCATCATCACCTGCATATAGCGCGCCAGATCGTTGGCGCTCGCGACGAGCCCACCCTGCGGAGCCGTTCCGCGGTCGGTCGTGTTTTCGGGCAGCGGTCGTTTGGTGCCGAACCATGGCCTGTGCCCGGTCGCCATGGATTCATGGATCTCGCCGTCGGCGACGAAGCTGTGCTCCATTCCGACCGGCTCGAGGATGTTGGTTGCAATATAGGCCTGATATTCCTGCCCGCTGACGACTTCGATCAGGCGACCAAGAATCTGGTAATTCGTGTTCGAGTATTCCCACCGCTGGTCGGGTTTGTAGGCTGGATTCACATGTGCAAGCTGGTCAACCCGGCGCGCAAGCTCATCCTTCCCGCTGGTTATGTCCGTGTGCGAGGCGTTCCCTTGAAGTGTGGAAAAGCCGCTCGTGTGGCTGAGCAGCTGCCGGATCGTGATTGCACCGGCGGGCTGCCCCGAGAAACTGTCAAGATAGCGCGAAATTTCGGTATCAAGGTCGATCGTGCCTGCCTCGACCCGTTGCATCACGGCCAGCGCCGTAAAGCTCTTGGAGATCGAGCCGGTCAGGAAAGCCGTGTCCGGCGTGACCTGGCTGTCGCCTCCGATCTTGACAACACCGCGCGCGCCAACCGATGTGACGTCGCCGTCGGCCACGACGGCGTAGGCCAGGCCGGGCACGCCCGAAGCAGGCATCTCCGTATCGATGAAGTCCTCTATCGATCCATCAGATCCACCTACCTGGAAGGCGGCACTGAGGCCAAGAACCAGGATCGCCAGAAATCGCCACACGGTATCTCCCAACGGCACCGATCCAAGACGTTCTTGGAACAGCGAGAAAAAGGAATCCATGGCTGCATTGTCGGCGCTCGCGCCGACCTGGCCATGGAGCCGACCAGGTCATGACGTCGCAGGGCGCGAACTCCTACTTCGCCACGAGAGCGTTCGCCATCGTCTCAATAGATGCTTGGAACGCGTCGATGCGGGCGATGATCGTTGTGACGTCTGACACTGTCAGTCCTTGTCTAGTCGAGCCCGTCGCGGGGTCTTCAGGACGAGGCCAGGTGCTCCGCCCTTATCTCCGCCGAAGAAACGCGTGCACGCGACCAATATGTCTTCGGTGACCTACCCGCGGTCGGAAATCCGAACCCTCACAACAGGATTATACCGACAGTCCGTCGACTTGATCCGCCGCCACCATATGACGTGCGTCAACCGGAACCTCGTGGCCCGTGTTTGAAAGTTGTCTGACGGTTAGATTTCTTTGAGGACTTCGTCGGCGGTTTTGATGTAGTTCTTCTCTCGACGCGGGACGAGATTGGTTGACCCTGATGACGACGTCGAGCGTGTCCGCTGGGAATGCCTTCAGCTGCGTGGGTCTCAGCGTGATCGGGCCGAGCTGATCGCCAGGAGTCGAGTACCGTCTGGACCAACCTCGCCGGTCGGTGAGAGGTGCCGGTACAGGGTGTGGCGGGAGCTGCGCAGTTCGGCGCACAGGTCGCCGACATGGGTGTCGGGTTGGCCCATGGCGGCGGCCGCGAGGCGCTGCTTGGCGGGAGTCATCTTGTAGGGCCGCCCGCCCGTGCGGCGGCGGGCCCGTCACCGCTGCGACCGCGGTGTGACGCGACTTCCGGTCTGCGTGGATCGCAGCCTGATCTGGGGAGGTTCGTATGGGCCTCAAGCGATGCCGTTCACGGCGGCGGGTACGCCGTGGGGTCATCCCGGCTTCGTGGCCTTCGATCCTGACGACCGCACCCAATGGCGCGGTTGGGGTGCGTGCACATGTCCATCAGGGTCGAGTGTGTGAACTTCGGCGATAAGTGACGGTGTTCTGACACCTCTAAATGGCGGCCTTGGGCGTGTCAGCTGGGGATCCTTCTGCGAGGTAAAGGATCGTGGACGGGACCTGCGCTGGCCACCCATCGGTCCGTAACACACCTGGATCGACCCCGAGCTGATCGGCCAGCCGCGCCACCGCAACCGGCGGCGCCGAGACGACGTCGTCCGGGACGAACCCCAGCCACGGCAACGAACACAGACCTACGGACAGCCCCAACCGATCCGCAGGCCCTCGGCCGTGACCGGGATCGACAAACGCAACATCCGCCGGCGCCAGGGTGAAACCGGAACAACTCGTCGCGATCGATCTCCGGGAACCCACCAGGCGCTCCAGCTCCTCCCGTAAACACCTGCGTCGCCAAGCGCGACCTCCCGCCCGCCGGCCCGAGATTCTCAGCTCAGAGGCTACTCAGCCATATCCGCCCGATCGCCGGCGAGTACTACCGCGACCTGAGGTAGTCCCGCACTGACTGGGCAAGGTGTACCCGGTCACTGGTGGGTGGTGCGGGCCCGATCCGGCTTCCGCACGCGCCGGTGCCGTCCCCGCCAGGGTGTTGCGTACGAGCAGGTAGACCGGAACGATGCCGAGCAGCACGAGCAGGGC
>JBDTWM010000097.1:0-11014 GCA_040006675.1 Dermatophilaceae bacterium
CCAACGCCGCGGAGACGCCCGGACCCCCCAGCACCAGCGAAGGAGCACCACCTCCGCTGGCGATCGAACTCACGGTCACCCTGAACCCTGCCGAAGAGCTCGACGCAGGCCACTCGTGTGTTGAGTCAAGGAGTTGGCATGAAAGCTGTCCCGCATGCCGAACCTCATGCGGTTCCTGCCATCACTCAACCTCGAGCTCAGCTGACTCTATGGCGATTGGGGCATCGCCATAGTGTTGCGTTCGTGTGGAGCCTCGTCTTGAGTTGGGTCGGGATCGCGGCCATCCTGGGGTGGTTCGCACAGAGCGGGTGGGGAGGACTGCGGAATCCTCGGAGAAGTCGTTCAGTGGTGTCGATTCCGCTGCTTCCCGTTCGACGCATGGGTAAGCCAGGTTTGTATCGGTCAATGGGGCTGATCCGGGCGGACGCGAAGGAGCACAGCGATGAAGGTCATGGTTCTGGGCAAGGCGACGCAGCGCTCCGAGTCCGGCGAGTTCGGTACCGCCGAGGAGTTCGCGGCGATGGACCAGTTCAACGAGGAGCTCGTCCAGGCGGGCATCGTGCTGGCCGGGGACGGGCTCCAGCCGACCAGCAAGGGAAAGCGGGTCGCCTTCGACGCCGACGGCAACACCACGGTGATCGACGGCCCGTTCGCCGAGACGAAGGAGCTGGTGGCCGGCTTCTCGATCTGGCAGGTCGCCTCGATGGACGAGGCCGTCGCGTGGGTCAAGCGCTCGCCGTTGCGCGACAGTGTGGTCGAACTGCGAAAGGTCCTTGACGCGCAGGACTTCGACGAGTCGTTCGCCGCCCAGATCGCGGCGGCCGAGAAGCAGATCCGCGCCGAGCCCACCGCCACGTCGTCGTGACCTCGCCGACCCAACAGGCGATCGACGCGGTCTGGCGGATCGAATCCACCAGGTTGATCGCCGGCCTGGCCCGTGTCGTCGGCGATGTCGGGCTGGCCGAAGACCTTGCGCAGGACGCACTCGTCGCAGCGCTCGAACAGTGGCCCGAATCCGGCGTCCCGCAGGTCCCGGGCGCCTGGCTGATGGCCGTGGCGCGCCGCCGCGGCGTCGACACGATCCGTCGTGCGCTGACACTGCGGAACAACGTCGAACTGCTCGGGCGCGAGCTCAGCGATAACCACAGCCCGATGGAGGAGATCGAAATTGACCCCCACGTCGAAGACGATGTGCTGCGGCTGATGTTCACCGCGTGCCACCCGGTGCTGTCGGTCGAAGCACGCGTAGCCCTCACCCTGAAAATGGTCGCGGGGCTGTCGACGGAGCAGATCGCACGCGCCTTCCTGGTGCAGAGGACCACGATGGCAGCACGGATCACCCGGGCGAAGAAGACCCTCACCGAGGCGGGCGTGCCCTTCGAGGTTCCGGTCGGTGAGAAACTCACCGAACGGCTGAACGGCGTACTCGAGGCCGTCTACCTCATCTTCAACGAGGGCTACACCGCCACCGCCGGCGAGCAGTGGGCCCGCGCCGAGCTGTGCCATGAGGCGATGCGCCTGGGCCGCATGCTCGCCGCGCTGGCACCCGGAGACGCCCAGACTCATGCCTTGGTGGCGTTGATGCAGATCCAGGCCTCTCGCCTCGGCGCTCGAACCGGGCCCGACGGCGAGATCGTCACCCTGGACCGGCAGGATCGTGCTCGCTGGGACCGGTTGCTGATCACGCACGGCCTGGCCGCGCTGGATCGGGCCGAGGAGATCGGGGGCACCAGCTCCTTGGCGATCCAGGCGAAGATCGCGGCCTGCCACGCCAGAGCAACCCGTGCTGCGGACACCGACTGGGTGCGCATCGCCGCACTATACGGCGACCTGCTTGCGTTGACCCGCTCGCCGATCGTCGAGCTGAACCGCGCGGTCGCCGTGTCCATGGCCCACGGACCGGCCGCGGGGCTGGCTGTGGCCGACGCATTGCTCGACGTTGCCGTGCTGCGCACCTACCACCTGCTGCCCAGCGTGCGCGGCGACCTACTAGCCAAGCTCGGCCGCTGCGTCGAGGCACGAGCTGAGTTCGAGCGCGCCGCCGGGCTCACCTCGAATCAGGCCGAGCGCACACATCTGCTCGCCCGAGCCAGCAGCACCTGATCAAGAAGGACGGTCGGGACCCCGCACAACGGCAGTACAGGACGGTCGCGCAAGCCGAACCTCGAGCGGTGACCCTGCGTCCAGCGGTGTGACGGCCCAGTCGCCGTCCCAGTGGACCCGTCCGGAGACGTTCCCGGGACACGGGCGCTCTACGGCGATAGCGAGGGACCCGGTGAAGTGCTGGAAGACCGTCCCGTCTAACTACAGGTTGATGAGACATGGCGGCAGTGCGCCCGGAGGCGCCGGATCACCTGGCGGTTTGCGGCCGGGCGGCGTCTCGTAAAGTCGTCCCGTCATCGTCTCGGCGACGTCAGCGACGGGGTACCGATCAATCAGCAGTCAGGGCGCCCCGCAGGATCGAGCGGCCAATCCACCGGAGTCACCAAGGACGATCAAGGCTCAGCCACACCCGACCCTGCCGGGCCACCTAACACCTGACGGTTCAGGGCTCAACTCCCGCGTCCGTGCCGGATGCTCGAAGGCCAGCAACAGGTCGCCGAGGCGGTCACGTTGCGCCTCCGGTTCGTTGGCTCAACACCGGGTGCGGCACGACGATGTACAGGTGGCCCGCCGCGACGGCGAGCCAAACCCACCCGGAGAGGACGCCCAACCACAGCAAGGCGACACCCACAGCCGACAGCGCGAGCATCGCACCGCCGAGGAAACCGAGGAGGATCACAGTGCCGCACCCGGCCGCGAACACGCTCCGATGGCTCTCGCCACGGCTGTGGCACCACCGTGCGTAGACGAATGCTGCACCCGCGAGAGCAACAAAGCCGACGGCGCCGAACAGCATGTGAAGGACACCGCTCGTCGAGACACTTCTTCCCGCGGAGTCGGCGGGGAAGCCCTCCACGGGGTCGGGTGGGAAGGCGGCACTGAGGATCATGCCCGCTGCGTACACGAAGATGAGAGTAGCCATCGCAAGTCCGCGGCCATTGCGGATCGTGCGCAGCATACCGTACGCAGCCGCCAAGACCATGGCGGCTGACAACAGCAGGTTGGCTCGTTGCATCCAGCCGTGCTCGCCAAGCATGAGCAGGCTTAGGCTGTGCCTGGTGAGGTCGAACTCTGGACGGGTCAGGCCAAGGGCGAGCCCGACCACCAGGTAAACCGGGCCGGCGACGACGCCCCAGCCGAGCAGTGAGCGGGTGACTGCGGCGTGAGTGTCAAAACCTGGTGGTGTTGTCCTGGCCGACGACGAGCTAGTCATGGCGGGTCCCTTCTTCAGTGACGCTCGCCGCCGGTCGGCGGGCTGTCGGACTTCGTGAGAACCGAGGTATTGCGCCTGGCGCGTTGATGGTCGACGGCCCAGCCGACCAATCCGCTTACCGCCCCGATGATCGCGCCGGTGACGAAGCTGGAGATGAATACGACGATCCGCATCAGGGCCGTCTCTACGGCAGGGGAGAGCCGGCCTTCGAGGTTGCCGCCGAGTCGGGGTGGGTGCCCGTCCCACACCGTCGTCCAGGTCGCCTCGTGCACCACGCCGAGGATCGCGCCGTAGACGCAGCCGATCACGAGCAGCACCACAAACGGGTGCGGTGCGCGCCGGGTGACGACCACCAGGATCCAGATCAGGGGTGGGGCGATCGCCAGCACGGCATTGGGGAGCGGTCCGAGTGGTGCGAGGTCGTGGAAGAGGGCCCGCGGGACCGCGAGCAGCGCCAGGCCGATGATCCACGGCCAGCTGAACGGGCTTCGCCACGCGGGGACATGTTGCCGGGGCCCGGTCATAGCGCCGTCCCTTTGGACCGGGGCAGGATGCCGTCCAGCCACCCCGGGAGCCACCAGTTCCGTTCGCCGAGCAGCTCCATCACGGCCGGCACGAGGACCATCCGGACCAGGGTCGCGTCGATGAAGACGGCGACGGCCAGACCGAACCCGAAGACGGCCAGGTCGATGGCCGAGCCCAGCATGAAGCTGGCGAACACGCAGATCATGATCGCAGCAGCAGCGGTGATCACACGCGCGGTGCCGGCCAGCCCGCTGGCAACAGCCTGGTCGTTTGGCTCGCCGAGGTCATGGTGCTCTTTGATCCGCGACAGCAGGAAGACCTCGTAGTCCATCGAGAGGCCGAACACCACCGCGATCATCATCATCGGCACCCAGGCGATTACCGGGCTCGGCTGGTCCAGTCCGAACAGGCCGCTGGCCCATCCCCACTGCAGCGCCGCGACCAGAACGCCGAGCGAGGCGCCGATGGATAGCAGGTTCACCACGACCGCCTTCACCGGCACCAGCACCGATCGGAAGGCCACGGCGAGCAGCAGGAACGCCACCACCATCACCACGGCCAGGAACGCCGGCAACCGCGACGCGGTGTAGTTGGAGAAGTCCACGACTGCTGCGGTCTGGCCGGTGAGATGACCGCGAGCCGACCGGAGGTCGGTGTCCGGGATGACGGTGTTGCTGAGCTTGCGGACCAGGTCGGCGGTGGCAGCGTCGCTGGGCCCGGTGGCCGGGGTGACGACGAGCATGGCGACCTCGCGGTCACCGCTGAGGATGGCAGTGGTTACGGACTCCACCCCTGACGTGCCGACGATCCGCTCCCGCAGGGTGGCCAGCGACGCCGCGTCAACCTTCTCGGGGGAGGCATCGACGACGGCGAACAAGGGTCCGTTCACGCCCGGCCCGAACCCACCCGCGAGCATGTCGTAAGCCTGTCTGGTTGTGTTCGAGGACGGAAGCGTCCCGGCATCGCTGAACCCGAGTCGGAGGGCGAAGGCAGGCACGGTGAGCGCGGCAAGGACCACCAGGCTGACTACGGCGTACGCTGCCGGGCGCCGCTGCACCGATCGGCTCCAGCGGTGCGCGAGGCGGCCATCTCCGCCCGCGGACCCACGCCGGTGTGGTAGGCCCAGCCGGTCGATGTTCGTGCCGACGAAGCCCAACAGCGCGGGCAGCAGGGTCAGCGAGGCGGCCATGGTGATCGCGACCGCGAGCGCGGCCCCGATGGCGATGCCGTTGACCAGCGGCATGTTCATGGTGAGCAGTCCGAGTACCGCGATCACCACCGTGGTGCCGGCGAAGAGCACCGAGCGGCCCGCGGTCCGTTGCGAGCGTAGGACTGCGTCGCCGGGCTCGAGACCTTCAGCCAGGCCTTCGCGGTACCGGGTGACGATCAGCAGCGAGTAGTCGATCCCGACACCGACGGCGAGCATCGCAGCGAGAGGCACTGCTGCGGCCGACATGTCTACGACATTGGCGACCAGAATTACTGCCGTCACACCGCAGCCGGCGCCGAACAGGGCAACCAGCACCGGGAGCCCCATCGCCAGCACCGAACCGAATGCGACCAGAAGGATCACGACGGCGGCCAGCAGGCCCACGCCCTCGGCCGGGCCACCTCCTCCACCGGCCTGGAACATCGCGCCAGCGAAGGCGATGTCCAGACCAGGCACTGACGGCGCGACCTGCTCGACCTTGTCCGGCACCTTCGACAGTTCCGTGTCGCTTAGTTCGCTGCCATTTGGGGTGCGGAGCTGCAACTCGGCGTAAGCGACCGTGCGGTCCGGTGAGACCTGGTGGCGCCCAGTCGGCGTGAACGGGGCGACGATCTGCGCTTCGGGAAGCTTCTCCTTCAGCCGATCCAGCGTGGAGCCGATGGCGTCCTGGTCTGCCGGACTGGTCAGGCCGGCGGGGTCGCGGAAGACCACCCGCAAGGCACCAGTCTGGTCGTCGCTGAGACCATGCGCGCGCAGCACTTGCAAGGCCTTCTGCGAATCCGAGCCCGGGATCGTGTAGTCGTCGCTGGTGGCGCCAGCCGCGACGCTGGCGAGCACGCCGAGAATGATCAGACCCGCCGTCCACCCTGCCACGGCCTGGAGGCGATACCGAAAGCAAAAGTAGGCGAGTCGGGTCAGCACGGCGCCAACCGTAGGGGTGCTTCTGGGCCCGGCGCATCGGCTCGGAAGCGACAGAAATGTGTCGCCTGTCGACGTACCAAGATGCGGCGCTGGTCGATTCTGACGCGATCGTCACTGACTTATGCTGCCCTTATGGCCATCAGCTGGAGCAGTTGCCTCCGGCCAGGCGTGCGAACCGACGTCACGCTGGCGCTGGTGGTGTGCGCGATCACAGCGGCTGCACTGGCCGCTGACCTGCCGGCTCAGGGAACCGTCCCGCTCAACGCGATCGGTGCGTCTCTCGCGCCAGCGCTTGGCGGGCTGATGCTGCTGCGCCGTCGTGTGCCGGTGGTGGTGCTGGTCGTCAGCTCAGCCGTCGTGGTTGGCTACCACGCGCTTGGTTACCCCCCTGTCGGTCTGGCCCTTCCGCTGGCTGGCGCGTTCTTCTCCGCTGCGGAGGCAGGGCGCATGGGCTGGGTTGCCGGTACGGCACTTGCTGTCCTCGTCATCAGCTATGGCTACCGCGTCGCAGCCGGCCAGGACCTCGCGATCCTGTTCGGTTACGACCTGGTCCTCACCCTGGTGGTGCTCGCCGGGGCGATAGCCGCCGGGGACGCGGTCCGTTCGCGGCGGAGCCTGCGGGTCCAGGCCGCGGAACGGGCAGCCTTGGACGTCGAGCGCCGGGCGCAGGAGGCACGCCAGGCGATCGAGCAGGAACGCGGGCGGCTGGCCCGCGACGTCCACGACACCCTCGCCCACACTTTGGCCATCATCTCGCTGCACTCCGACGTCGCGATCGAGGCTCTGCCTGATGCCCCGGGTGCTGCAATCGAGGCGCTGGAGAACGTGCGCGCGGCCAGCCGCGACGCGATCGGCGAGTTGCGCGTCTCGCTGAGCCTGCTGCGCGGTGACGCTGGTGCCGATCGCCACCCCGTCGGTGGCCTGGACGACCTGCCCGTGCTGGCTGACAGGGCACGCGCCAGCGGGTTACCGGTCACGCTCGACGTCCACGGCGGCCGGACGCTACCGGTGCAGATCGAGAGCACGGTCTACCGCATCACCCAGGAAGCCCTCACCAACACGATCCGCCACGCTCGAGCAACCTGCGCCGAGGTCCACGTGCACTGCTACCCCGATCGAGTCGAGCTCCAAGTCTGCGACGACGGCGACGGCGACGGTGCCAGCCCGACCGTGCCCGGTCACGGACTCACCGGCATGAGCGAACGAGCGACCCTGCTCGGCGGGACGGTGCGTGTCGAGCCACTACGCCCGCACGGGTTGTCGGTCTCGGCCGTTCTCCCGCTCGACCGGACTGTGCCGTGACTGACCAGCAACCCGTTCGGGTGGTGCTCATCGACGACCAGCCGCTCGTACGTGCCGGGCTCCGCGCAATCCTGCAACACGCCTCCGACATCGTCGTCGTGGGCGAGGCCGCCGACGGCCAGACGGGGGTCGCAGAGGTTCGCTCCCAGCGGCCGGACGTGGTCCTGATGGACATCAGGATGCCCGGCATGGACGGCATCGTCGCCACCGAGCAGATCGTTGCGGACCAAGACCTTGCGGGCACACGCGTGATCGTCCTGACCACCTTTGACACCGACGAGCACATCTTTGACGCAATTGCGGCAGGGGCCGTTGGGTTTCTGCTCAAGGACACCCCAGCAACGGACCTCCGTGCCGCCGTACGGGTCGTCGCCGATGGCGAGGCGTTGTTGTCTCCCAGTGTCACCGCGAGAGTCTTGAAGCGACTCGAAGGTCACCCCAGCAGGGCACCCATCCGTCCAGATGCGGCCGTGTTGCTCGCTCGCCTCACCGAGCGCGAACGAGAGGTGTTGCACCACGTCGGGCGGGGACGGTCGAACGACGAGATCGCGGCCGAGTTGTTCCTCAGCCCAGCCACCGCACGTACCTATGTGAGCCGCTTGCTGAGCAAACTGCAGGCACGAGACCGAGCAGGACTTGTCGTCATTGCCTATGAGACAGGACTGCGCTGACGAACTTGGTCTCAGCCGACGTGGGCTCCGTGGCCTCGGCCAGCAAGGATCTGGCCCTGTCGATCCACGAGATCGCCCGATCGGCCGCATCAGCCGACGACATCTCCCAACGCGCGGTGACGGCGACCGCCGAGGCCGGCCGCGGGACTACTTTGGGTGTTGTGCCAACCCGGCGAATGTGTCGGCCTCGATGTGCACGTATCGGTTGGTTCGCTGCTTGAACAATCGGGTCACTACGCCACTGATGGGTCCCTCCCAGGCTAGCCCGAGCTTCAGGACGCATCCGTCCGCGGTTGCCGTGATGGTGTGCGTTGCTACAGTACGAACGCCCGGAAATGAAGCCACCCAGGTGAAGCGTTCCCCGGGAACCCACTCCGTGACCTCGTACACCATCTTTGGGATTCCCGGTTGTTTGAGTGCAAAACGCGATCCGGTGCCCGTTTCCGCTAGGCCCGTCTTGGAGACGACGCTGCTGACCGTGGGTAGGAACTCATCCCAACGAGATACGTGACCAACGAACTCCCACAGCCGCTCACGTGGAGCTCTTACGTGCCGTTCAGCGATGATCACGTCATTCCCCCTCGTGGGTTCCTGCGCGTTCGGCCGCCGGCCGAGTCAGCCTGACCGCCGCCGGCTGACGGTGCCGTGCCGCCTATACGGTGAGTATTGGGTGCTTTGAAACCGTCTGACATGCCGTACACCTTTCCGTCTGACGTATCGGGAATAGTATGGCTGGTGGGCCTTCCGGTGGTTCTTGCCGTTGAGCAGTTCTTGCCGTTGAGCGACGCGGTGCATGATTCGGGCACCGTCCTTGCAGTCCTGGTGAGGATGATTCCAACAACAGGATTGATGACAAATCGATCCGCAATCTCGATTCATGTATGGGGCGCTTGTGCTGAACCATCTGCCCACCGTCGGGTATTCGTTCGACGCGGTTCACGCCCGCGGGTCCGGCTCTCGTGGGCTCTCATTGGGTGGCTCGTGCGCGAACGCCGTTGAACACAAGGCCGCGAGCGTGGTGATGTAGGCCTCAGCCGTCACACCTGTCGGATGCTCACCGAAGAGGTCTTCGAGGAGCCAAAAGTGAGTGATCGCTCCAGCGAGGACAGCAGCAAGGGCTTCGCCGTCCCATCCGTCACAGACTTGCCCACGAAGCCACGATTCCAGAGCGTCGTGCACGGGGCGAATGTCGTTAGCGGCGGCGAGCTCCAACAGATCGGGGGCATCGCCGAGACCGCGAACGATGAGCCGGTTCAGGTTGCGCTCCTGTCGTAGCCGCTCAAGGCCGGCCCAAGCGATGTCCTTGGGTGTCGCGGCCGGGTCGCCGCTGGCCGCGGCGTGTGCCAAAGTCTCTAGCAGAGCCCGGTTGCGCTCCGCTTCGTGTTCGACGGCGGCAATGAGCAGGTCTCGTTTGGATGAAAAGTGGCGGTACAGCCCGCCTCCGCCGGGAGCCAACCCGGACGCTTTTTCGATCTCAGCGACGGGCGTTGCCTTGTAACCGTTCTCACCGAACAGCCGCAACGCTTCGGTCAGGAGACGAGCGCGGGTCGTTGATTCGTTCTCTGGCATGTCGCGCCATCTCCTTCGAGGTGTTGAACCATTTGCGCTAATGCTTAGCCTAGGGACGCAAGGTCGGCGTTCCAGTCACGCGCACGTCCCTCATCTCGGCAGCGATGAGCTGGGCAGCTTCGCGGGCGCTGGCGAAGCACGTGTCGGCAAGAAAGCCGGTGTCTCCCACCCAGTCCCCGGTGATGAACAGGGCCCGCACCGAGGGCACTCGAGGGCTGGGCCGGCCTGAGAACCCTCCGTTCTTCGCCTGTGGCAACCCGCCGACGGCGGTGATCCGAGGTAGGTACTGCTGCTCGAGCACGAGATCACGCCAGCCGGGTTGGGCCGCGTCAAGAAGGGCTTCGAGCTCGGCCCGGCTCTCACCGGGTTCGCTGTCGGTCGGGTCGAGCTGCTTGAATGAGGTGATCAGGGCGGCCCCCTCGGGGGCTACCTTTGCGAAGCAGGACTGTGTCGACATGAACCTCGGCTCTTGTATGTCTTGGACCACGGCGTGGTCTGGGTTCGGCAGGCGAGAGAGCGCCACATCGAGGCAGGCCACCTCGGCGGGAAGCAAGTCGGAGGTGAGCGAGCCGAGATGCTCGGGGGCGATGCTCAAGGCGGCGCCGGGCTCGACTGCGAGAACAACGACATCGGCGGCACGGTTGGCCCCAGAACGTTCACGCACGCCGGACACCTTCCCACCGTCAACGGTCAGTGAGGTGACGGGACTCTGCGTGATGATCTCGACGCCGAGTTCGGTCGCCTTCTGCACGAGTCCCTCAACCAGGGTGGCCCACCCCCCGTCGAGATAGTGGATCGGCGATTTCATCAAGCGCTGCATCTTGTCGATGAAGACGTCGGCACTGACGATGTCCAAATTGCTGCAATACACCGCCGTCCGCGCGATGGCCACCAATAGCTCGTGGACGGCGGGGCGCGCGGTGTGCTGCTCGATCCAGGCTTGCACGCTGACATGTCCGAGTTCGCGAGGTCGGTGCTTTCCGAGCCCGCCCAACAGTCGCATCAACTCGAACTTCTCGCTGGTGCGCAGGCCATGGGTTCGGATCAGCGCCATCGTCGAGTCAGGCATGAGGTCAAACCCTGAGCTGCTGAGCATCTTGATGCCGGAAGGACCATGACGCTCGCCGTAGGAGACCCCCAGCTCGTTCAAGGCCTGTGTCATCGCACCTCCGGTGTAGAGCGCGTGGGGGCCAAGGTTAAGCGCGAAACCATTGTGGCGTTTGGTCCGTGCACGCCCCCCCAGCACTCCCGCGCGCTCCAGCAGGCGAACGTCACAGCCGGCTTGCGCCAGGTAGCAGGCAGTCCCAAGCCCTGACAGGCCACCCCCGACGACGATGGCTTTGGTTCTATGGGCAGTCATGACATGACAATATCAGTAAGTACTTACTTGTGTAGCTGGATGGAGTGGACCCGTCGGTGACGGCCGCCACGACCAAGTCACGTTCGTAGCGATGCGCTCTTCACAACGCAGGGCGTAGCGGTTGCCTCACTGGCGAAGGA
>JBDTWM010000098.1:0-10897 GCA_040006675.1 Dermatophilaceae bacterium
CAGCACATTGTGAAGGGACCGACCCCCCGCAGGCGGCATCCCCCTTCACGACCTCTCACGCACCCACGCGTCCGCAAAATCTCACCGCGCGACCGTCTCCACCCACAGCGGACGCGGCTGAGGGCCAGGCCGACAGTGGCCGATTCGCATCACCCCACGATGGACTCAGGCCGGGCGGCGCAGCGTCAACGCCACCAGAGGACGCCCCGCGACAGGCTCGGCCCCAGAGGCGCACGAACCGTCGCCCCGGGCCGCGGCGCAACCTCCGCAGCCCTGGGGTGGGCAGCCGAGCGAGAACTCCTCGGCTGTCAGGCGCCCGACCCGGACAAGATGCGCCACCCCCGCCGACACGGTGTCCATAGTCAGTCCGGTGCGGCGGGCCACCTCAGCCGGGCTGGATGCGCCCTCCTCGAACGCGCGCAGTATCGCCGTCAGGGGCCGACGCGCCGGCGCGACGCCACCACCGGCGCTCATAGGACCAGCCGCCCGATCTGGAAGACGGCCACCGCGAGCACCCACGCGGTCGACAGTTGGATCGCGATCCCGAACGCCGTCCAACGCCACCCGACCTCGCGGAGCTGCGCGGCGAGCGTCGCGATGCACGGCGTGTATGCGAGCAGGAACACCATGAACGCCAGCACCGCGGGAAGGGCGTGTCCTCTCGACGAGGTTTCGAACGCCTCCTGAATATGGCCGGACAGGTCGGCCGAGCGGTTCGCCTCGTCCGGACTGTCCACCGCGTACGTCTGCGCCCAGCTCGAGATCACCGCCTCCTTGGCCACGAACCCGACCACCAGGGCGCTTGTCGTCTGCCACTGCGCGAAGCCCGCCGGTTCGAACGCCGGCGTGATCGCCTGTGCCGCGACCCCGTACGCGCTGTCCTCCGTGGCGACCTGGCCGAACGACCCTGTTCCGTGCACCGGTGTGGACTGCAACGCCCAGACGACGATGACCGTGGCCACGATGATGCCGCCCGCGGTCCTGAGGAACCCGCGCAGCCGTAGCCACATGACCGACAGCGACAGGCGCGCGGTGGGCCGCTGGTATGGCGGCAGGTCGATGATCAGCGCTTCCTGGCCCATGGTCCGCCACAACGTCGTGCGCAGGGCCAGGCCGACGAGGACCACCAGGACGATCGACGTCAGATACATCGCGAAGACGACCGTGCCTGCGTGGGCGGGGAAGAAGATGCCGGCCAACAGCACGTACACGGTGAGGCGGGCGCTGCACGACGTGAACGGCACGAGCAGAGCCACGAGAATCCGTTGTCGCGCGTGGCCGAGGATCCGCGTCGCGGCGATCGCGGGCACGTTGCACCCGAACCCCACGACCAGCGGGAGAAACGCCTTGCCCGGCAGCCCCAGGCGACGCATCAGTCGATCGGTGACCACCGCGGCCCTGGCCATGTAGCCGGAGTCTTCTAGCACCGCCAGCAGCAGGAACATGATCGCCATGAGCGGGAGGAACGTCAGGAGCATCCCGACGCCCGCGATGAGGCCGTTGGTCACCAGGCCGGCGATCGGGGTCTGGGCGAGCCCCACCGCGGTGAGAGCAGCGGTCGCCGCCGCGGTGACCGGTCCGGTGAAGAAAGCATCGAGGCCCTCCTGCAACGGGGCGGCGACCGTCGTCGTGATCTGGAACACGCACCACATCGCAGCGAGGAAGATGATCGGGCCCCAGACACGGTGGGTGGCCCAGCGGTCGATCCGATCCGACCAGTCCACCCGGGCCTCACCGGTGCGCTTCGTCGCTGCGGCGACAGCCGCTTCGATCCACGCGAACCGCTCGTCGTCGAGAGCCAGTTCGTCGGACGCATCAACGTCGATCTCGCGGTGCGGCAATTCTGGGGCCCGCAGAGCGGCCGCCGTGGCCGCGGCGAACTCGACGTGGCCGCGCCGACGCCGCGGGTCAAGTTCGACAACGGGACAGCCGGTCGCGGCCGACAGCGCCGTGGCGTCCACGTGGACGCCACGGCGGGCGGCCACGTCGAGCATCGTGAGGGCGATCACCACCCGGTACGGGTACTCGCGCAGCTGGGCGACCAGGTGCAGGCTGCGCGCCAGGTGGGCGGCGTCCACGACGACCAGGACGGCGTCGGGTCGCTCGGCAGGGGGCACATCGACGAGCAGGCCGCGGGTCAGCGCCTCGTCCGGTGAGGCCGGATCGAGGCTGTACGCGCCTGGGAGGTCCAGAACGGTGGCGGCCCGGTCGAGTCCGGCCCGGGCCGGCCACACGCCGGAGCCCACCTCCACCGTGGTCCCCGGCCAGTTGCCCACCGCGCGCCGAGAGCCGGTCATCGCGTTGAACAGCGTCGACTTGCCGGCGTTGGGGGCGCCGGCAAGCGCGATCACGGGGCTGCCCGCACCGGCGGTGACGCTCGCTCCGTCGGCACAACAGGGCGCCTCCAGGCGAGGGGCGGCCAGACGCGCGGCAGCCAAGGCCGACCCGTCCCTCGTCGCGGTCGATCCCGCAGCGCCGAGGTGGCCGTCGGCCTCCTCGCCCGCGTGCGCCTGCGGAGGAGTCTCCATCCGACCCCCCGCCTTCATGTGGTGGTCCGTTCCTGCGCCAGCAGACACGTGGCCGTCGCCCGGTCCAGCGCGATACGAGACCCGGCCACGGCGACGATGCGTCCTCCTCCGGCCGTCACGCGCAACACCTGGATGTCGGCACCAGGCCGCAAACCCAGCTGCGCGAGACGCCTGCGTACCGACTCCTCAGTGCGAACCTCGTTGAGCACCAAGGGCACCCCACGCCGCGCGCTAGCCACGTCGCACGTGACGAGCACCTCGGGGATGGGCGCATCCTTGCTGGTCACAGGATTTTCCATGGTAGCAGCGCACCCGCCTGCAGGAGGATGGCCCGGAAGAGGCGTGGTCGTGATCGGCACGCTTCCACGCTACACTCCGAGGTAAGGCTTACCTAAGTAAATGGGAGAACTGGTCGCCTGTGAATGAAGCTACCCGCCGGTGGGGCGCGGCACCTCGCCGCCGGGTGTGGCGGCGGGGTCGCTCGGGTCGACGTCCACAAGATCGTTCACGTTCAGGCCTTTGGCGAGACGACGATCCCGCACCTCCTGCGCGTCGAGGGCGCTCGCCTCCTCCAAGGTCGGCGCGGTTCCTCCGAGCCGCTGCGGCAGGAACTGCAGGTCCGCACCGCTCAGCCGCGGGTACTCGGCCTGTTCGATGTCGAGCATCTCGCGCATACGAGCCTTCACCTCGTCGTTGAACCCGTCGAGGTCCACGCCGCGCGGCACCGGCATCAGCTCGCCCACCCGGATCGCGATCGGCGTCCCCGTCCGGCCGAGTCGCTTCGGCTTGCCTTTCGTCCACACGCGCTGGCTGCCCCAGATCACGACCGGCAACACCGGGACCCGGGCCGCCTGCGCCATCCGCACCGCCCCCGTCTTGAACTCTTTGAGTTCGAAGCTACGACTGATCGTGGCTTCCGGGAAAACGCCGACGATCTCCCCTCCCCGTAGCGCCGTGAGAGCGGCCCGAAAAGATGCGGCCCCGGCCTCGCGATCGACGGGAATGTGCCGCATGCCGCGCATGATCGGGCCCGCGACCGGGTGCCGGAAGATCGCCTCCTTGCACATGAACCGCACGACCCGGCCGCGTTGGTGCGCAGGTAGTCCCGCGTACGTGAAGTCCAGGTAGCCCGTGTGGTTGATCACCATCACGGCCCCACCGGCCCACGGGATGTTCTCGGCCCCGCTGATGCGCAAACGCAGCCCCTGCGCGGCAAACAGGCCGCGCGCCAGCGCGATGATAGGGGTGTAGACGGGCTCCATGGCGACAACGTAGCCGACGCGACCGTGGCGACACCCTTCGGTCGGCGCGAGCGCGAATCCACGCGAGGAGCTCGCTCGTGCTCGGAGGGGTCGTGCCTTGAGCGTCTCGTTCGAGAGCCGCCGTCGGTGGTCCTCGATAGGGTTTGCGCATGAATCTCGACCGACCCACTCCCCCAGACCCGTACGCCCAGCTCCCGCAAGTGCCCTCCTTCGGCGTCGTGGCCGACTTCGCCGACGGCGCCATGTTGCCCGACGCGCAGGTGTATGCGGCGGGCAACACCTCGCCACGGCTTCGCTGGTCGGGCGCCCCCGCCGGGACCAAGAGTTATGCGGTGAGCTGCTACGACCCGGACGCACCGACCCCGTCGGGATTCTGGCACTGGTTCGTCGTAAACGTGCCAGGCTCCGTCACCGAGCTCGCCGAGGGGGCCGGAGCAGCGCCGGGCACCGCCCTGCCTGAGGGAGCCTCCCACCTTGGCAACGACTTCGGCACTCGTGACTTCGGCGGGGCCGCGCCGCCCCCCGGGGACCGTGCGCACCGCTACATGTTCGCGGTGACGGCTCTCGACGTGGAGCGGCTGGACGTGGAACCGGACACTGCCCCGGCGAAGGCGAGCTTCCTCATGCTGTCCCATGTGATCGGCCGAGGCATCGTCACCGGGATGTACGCGGCGTCCTGAGCGCCCACGCGGCGACCGCCCCGGCGGCGGCCACGTTGAGCGAATCGACACCACCTGCCATCGGGATGCGGACCACGTGGTCGCAGGCGGCCACGGTTCGCCCGGCAAGCCCGTCACCCTCCGTGCCGAGCACGAGGGCGAGACGTTCCGGCGCCTCCGCCGCGAACTCATCCAGCCCGATCGCCTGGGCGTGCAGCGTGAGCGCGACGACCGCGAAACCAGCCGCTCTCAGTTTTTCGATGCCGCCGGGCCAGGAGTCGATCCGCGCCCACGGCACCTGAAAGACCGCGCCCATCGAGACCCGGACGCTGCGCCGGTAGAGCGGGTCCGCGCAGCGTGGGGTGATAAGCACCCCGTCCATCCCGAGGGCGGCGACACTGCGAAAGAGTGCACCCACGTTGGTGTGGTCGACAATGTCCTCCAGCACGATGACCCGCCGTGCTCCGGTCAGCACGTGCTCGGGGGTCAGCAGCTCGGGGCGATGCATCGACGCCAACGCTCCACGGTGCAGGTGGAACCCGGTGAGCGCGGAGATCACCGGGTGCTCACCGACGTACACGGGCACTCCGTCCGCGTCGGCTGCGGCGATGAGGTCGTCGAGATCATCCAGCCAGCGGGGGGCGAGTAGGTACGAGCGAGGTCGGTGCCCCGCGGCGAGGGCCCGCCGGATGACCTTCTCGCTCTCGGCGAGGTAGAGCCCGCGCTCCGGCTCGACCCTCGTGCGCAGCACCATGTCCGTCAGCCGGAGGTAGTCCTCCAGCCGGGGGTCCGACGGGTCGTCCACCTCGATGAGCAATCGTCCCGCCTCAGCTGTAGAAGGTCAGCCGGGCCAGCGCGAACAGGCCCACCGCCAGGATCGTCCCGCGCAGCACCGGTGGGGGCAGGCGCCGACCGATATGGCTGCCGATGAGACCGCCCACGGCGCTGCCGATGCCGATCAGCAGCACCACCAGCCAGTCGATCTGTGACCAGCGCAAGGTCATGAACAGCACCGCCGCGATCAGATTGACACAGGGGACGAGGGCATTCTTCACCGCGTTGATACTTTGCAGCCCCACGGTGAGGAGCACGCTGAGCAGCCCGACGAGGATGACCCCCTGCGCCGCCCCGAAGTAGCCGCCGTAAACGCCGGTGAAGAAGACGGCAGCCGGCACGGTCACGTGGCGACTCGGGATGCGTCCCGGTTCCTCGTCGCCCTGGGCCGATGCCGACGGGACGGCCTGGGCCGGCTCCGCCGTACGGGCGACGCGACCGGAGACCCACGCCTGGAGGCGGGGCCCGACCGCGACCAGGACCAGGCCGAACAGCACGAGTGCCGGGACCACGGCCGAAAACACCGCGGGCGGAAGAACGAGCAGCATGAGCGCGCCGATCAAGCCACCAGCGAAGGCCCACGGCAGTAAGCGACGAACCAACCTCCCGTGCCCGGCCAGTTCGCGGCGGTAACCGTACGCGCCCGCAAGCCCACCCGGTAGCAGCCCCACGTTGTTACTCATATTGGCGACAAGCGGCGGGTAGCCGAGGACCAGCAAGGTCGGGAACGTCACCAAAGTCCCGGAGCCGACGACCGTATTGATGGTGCCCGCCGCCATCCCTGCGAGGAGGATGGCGCCGGCGTCGACGAGAGGCATCCGCACACCGTATCGGGGCGGGCGTATCTCGACCGATCGGGGAGAAAGCTCAGCCCTGAGGCAGGCTGTCGTCCCGCCTCCCCCGGGGGCGAGTCGCCCGGGCCGCGTCCTCGACCTCAGCGGCGGACCTGGCCGCTTCGGAGCGGGCCTCCTCGAGCGCCTCCCGCGGGTCCTTGAGGATGGTCTCAGCGAAGAGAGGCGTCTCGGCTGCCGTCGGGTTCTGCTGCGGGGGGCCGGGCACCCAGTCGGTGGAATCATCAGCCGGCGGCGTACGGTCCCCACCGAGGGCCGTGCTGATGCCGCGTAGTGCGTCGGTCAGTTCGCTCGGCACGATCCACATCTTGTTCGCGTCGCCGCGGGCGAGCTGGGGGAGGACCTGCAGGTACTGGTACGCGAGGAGCTTCTGGTCGGGCTTGCCCCGGTGGATCGCCTCGAACACCTGCGTGATCGCGCGGGCCTGTCCCTGCGCCTCAAGGATGCGGGCCTGAGCCGACCCCTCCGCGCGCAGGATCTGAGACTGCTTGTCGCCCTCGGCGGTGAGGATCGCGGAGGCCTTGACACCCTGGGCCGTGAGGATCGTGGCGCGCCGGTCGCGTTCGGCGCGCATCTGCTTCTCCATCGAGTCCTGCACGCTGTGCGGCGGGTCGATCGCCTTGAGCTCGACGCGCGCGACACGGATACCCCATCGGCCGGTCGCCTCGTCGAGGACGCCGCGCAGCTGGCCGTTGATCTGGTCACGGCTGGTCAGGGTCTGCTCCAGATCCATCGAGCCGATGACGTTGCGTAGCGTGGTGACGGTCAGCTGTTCGATGCCCTGGATGTAGTGCGCGATCTCGTACACGGCCGACTTGGCGTCGGTCACGGCGTAGTAGATGACCGTGTCGATATTGACGACCAGGTTGTCGGAGGTGATCACCGGTTGCGGCGGGAATGAGACGACCTGTTCGCGTAGGTCGAGGCTGGCGCGCACCTTGTCCACGAAGGGCACCAACAGGTGGATACCACCCAGGAGCGTGCTGTGATAACGCCCGAGGCGCTCGATGATCAACGCGGTCTGCTGCGGCACGATCCGTACGGCCCGGCTGACGACCGTGACCACGAACATGATCAGCAGCAGGAGCAGGACGAGAGAGACGTATTCCACGGTTCTTCCTCACTCAGTGCGGGGGGCGGGTCCGTCTTGCACGGCACGATGGGGGGCGACCACGACTGTGGCACCCTCGATGGCGACGACCTCGACGTGGTCGCCGACCGCGACGGGTAGGGCGCCATCGACCAGCCGTGCCGACCAGTCCTCGCCGGCAATGCGTACGCGGCCGTCAATGCGGGTGACCTCATGCAGGACCTGGGCTTCGCGTCCGATATAGGCCTGCGGTCCGACGAGCAAGGACCGCGAGCGGGTCGAGTCGTCGAGTCGTCGCTTGGCGATAGGGCGCACGACCACGAGGAACGCCACGGAGGCGATCGCGGCGGTGATGACCTGCACGGGGAACGGGGCGCCTAGGGCGGAGGCGGCGACACCGGCGAGGGCTCCGCCGGCCAGCATCAGGAAGATGAAGTCGACGGTGGCCGCCTCGACCACGCCCAGCACCAATGCCAGTCCGAGCCATGCGGCCCACGCGTTGTCCTGCAACCAGTCCATCTGATCCCCCTTTCGCTGTGGTGGTCCGCTCGTGTTGCGGTCTGAGGTCGTGCTGCGGATCACGGGCCCGCGTCGTCACGGATCCGGCCCGCCCCTATCTCTAGGGACGATCCGGCCATCCAGCGAGTTCCCCGGCGGTCGTAGCCCGGGCGGGGGTGGCCCTGTTCGCCCCCGCGCTGGGGTCCGCCGCTGCGGTGTCGCCCGCAGGGCGCGCGCGAGCCGACCACCGCTCCCCGTGACGTTCGAGCAGGAGCGGCAGGCCGAAGGTCACGGAGAGGTTCTGCCCGGTGAGGGTGCGCTCGATCGGGCCCGCAGCGATCACGCGTCCTTCGCGCAGCAGCAGGACGTCGGTGATGCCCGGCGGGATCTCCTCGACGTGGTGCGTGACCAGCACGAGGGCCGGCGCGTCGAGGTCGGCCGCGATCTGACCGAGCCGGTTGACCAGGTCCTCCCGGCCGGCGAGGTCCAGGCCGGCCGCGGGTTCGTCGAGGAGAATCAGCTCCGGATCGGTCATGAGCGCCCGGGCGATGAGGACGCGCTTGCACTCTCCCTCGGACAGTGTCCCGTAGGTGCGCTCCGACAGGTGCTCCGCGCCGAGCGCGTTCAGCAGGCGTCGGGCGCGGCTGACGTCCATCCGCTCGTATGATTCGCGCCATCGACCCACCACACCGTACGACGCGGTGAGCACGACGTCGCGGACCAGCTCACCGCCGGGGATCCGCTCGGCCAGCGCCGCACTCGCGAGGCCGATCCGCGGCCGCAGCTCGAAGACGTCGACGCGCCCGAGGCGCTCCCCCAGCACGCTGGCGGTGCCGCGGGTCGGATGCATGCGCGCGGCCGCGAGCTGCAGGAGGGTGGTCTTGCCGGCGCCGTTCGGGCCGAGGACGACCCAGCGCTCCCCCTCCTCGACCTGCCAGGTGACGTCGTCGAGCAGGATCGAGGTGCCTCGCGCCACGCCGACGCCCGCGAAGTCGAGGACGTCACTCATGCTTGTACCTGCCAGCTCACTCCTCGACCCTAGGGCACGCGACGCTCGCTGAGTGGGAGGCCCCTACGATGTCCTGGTGTCTGAGCTGCCGGTGAGCGTGCGCCTAGCCCTGTGGGCCACGGCGGCATTCGCGGGGCAGGTGCCGCTCGGCGATGCGCTCGAGGCGGCCATGGCCGACCTGGAGTTCGTGGCAGGCCGGATCGAGCGGTTGTCCACGTGGGCAGATCTCGGCGAGCGGGCCGTGCTGGTCGCCCTGCCCCACCCGGGCGCTCCGGGGCTGATCCCCCGCGGGCGGGAGGTTCTCGCTGCGGCGACGGAGTCCGGCGAGTGCGTGTTCGTGCCTGGGCTGGGCGACGTGCTGGTGCCGACCGTGGGCGAGTTCGGCCCTCCCGACGAGGACGATCTGGACCGCTCCGAGGACCGGGTGGGCGTGGTGCGCTGGGCAGCGTACGACGGTGAACCGGTGCCCGTCCACGCCGTGGACGCGCTTGATCTGCGAGAGGTCGACCGTCGCCTTCGGCAGACGCTGGTGGACGCGCTGCACACGCTCGAGCAGCTGGACGTGCCGCCGTCAACCTGCGCGAGCCTGCGGGCGATCGCGGAGGCGACTCTCGTGGCGGGCCGGTGGGGCCTGCCGGACGGTCTGACGTCCCGGGCTCGCCGCGTCATCGCGCAGGCGGGCACCCTCGGGGAGATCGCGGGGTTCGGCTTGGAGTACCTGCAGCAGGACGCGTCGATGGCGGACACGCTCGTTCGCGCCGAACGGCTGCGGTCGCTGCGACGGGAGGCCGACGCCGCGCTGGCGGAGGCGACCTGTGTGGCGGCACTGCACCTGGCAGGCTGGCGCGACGACACGCGCGACTGACTGCCGCGAGGAGGATCCTGTCGAGCTCAGAGAATCGAGCGGTAGACCTCCAGGGTCTTGTCGCCGATCGACGACCATGAGAACCGCTCCATCGCGCGAGCGCGGCCGGCCAGGCCGAACCTGCGGGCTCGCTCGGGGTCGGAGACGGCCTCGTTCATCGCCGCCGCGAGGTCGGCGACCCACGCCGCCTCGTCGAGCGGGGTGCCGGTGCCGTCCTTGACCTGCTCGATGTCAATCAGCCAACCGGTCTCGCCGTCGACCACGACCTCCGGGATGCCACCCGTTCGCGTCGCCACGACAGCGACCTCACACGCCATGGCCTCGAGGTTCACGATGCCGAGAGGTTCGTAGATCGACGGGCACGCGAAGACGGTGGCGTTGCTCTCCAGCGCGATCACCTCCGCGCGGGGCAGCATCTCGGGGATATAGACGACGCCGCCGCGCGTGGTCTTCAGCTCGTCGATGAGTCCCGCGATCTCGCGGCCGATCTCTGGAGTGTCCGGCGCGCCCGCGCAGAGCACGAGCTGCACGTCATCAGGCAGCTCTCGGGCGGCCCGCAGCATGTACGGCAGGCCCTTCTGCCGCGTCTGGCGACCCACGAAGATGACGGAGCGGGCATCGGGATCAACGCCGTGCCTGCGGCAGATGTCCTTGCCTGCGTCGGAGTGGTCGGCCTGCCACATCGTCGAGTCGATCCCGTTATGCACGACCCGAACGTCCTCCGGCGCGATGCTCGGATAGCACCGGAGAATGTCCTCCCGCATGCCCGCACTGACCGCGATGACGGCGGCGGCCGCCTCGTAGGCTGTCTTCTCCACCCAGGAGCTGACCCGGTACCCACCGCCGAGCTGCTCGGCCTTCCACGGTCGCAGCGGCTCCAGTGAGTGTGCCGAGATGACGTGCGGGATCCCACGCAGAAGTGAGGCGATGTGGCCGCCCATGTTCGCGTACCACGTATGCGAGTGCACCAGGTCCGCCCCGCCGCAGTCTTGCGCGATCGTCAGGTCGACACCGAGCGTCTGCAGTGCGGCGTTCGCCCCTGTCAGCTCCACCAGGTCGGGGTAGCCCGTCGTGCCGGTCTCGTTGACCGGCACCCCGAACGCCCGCACCTGGACGTCGATGTCACCGCGCGCTCTCAGCGCCTTGGCCAGTTCGGTGACGTGGACGCCCGCTCCGCCGTACACGTTCGGTGGGTATTCCTTGGAGATGATGTCGACTCGCACGGCTTGAATCTAGCCGGGATCGCACGCCCCCGGGTCGTCATCCGACACTCCTCCGATCGAGGCGTCCACGTCGGCGTC
>JBDTWM010000099.1:0-10679 GCA_040006675.1 Dermatophilaceae bacterium
TTCCTGATCGCTCACTGGTCGACCTCCTCGTGCCTCACGGCGGTGCCGGCAGACGTGCTCCGGCGCGACCCGCTGGCCGCGGGCTCACGCAGACGTTGACCGGGCAGGGGTGGCACCGGGTACCCCCCGGCGAACGGGTCCACCTCGGCCGGTACGAAGGTGGCCTGGTCCTTGGCGTCCATGGCACGATCCCAGATGCTCATGGCCAGCCACGCGCAGGCGATGATCGCGAGGATCACGATGGCGGGGGCCAGCGGGACGCGACCGAAGATCATCGTGTCGCCGAGGAAGCCGGCGGAGGCGCCGCGAATGAACGCGGCAGCCATGACCCAGAACAGGGTCACCGGGATCAGGAATTTCCAGCCGAACTTCATGAACTGGTCGTAACGGGTCCGTGGCAGGGTCCCACGCAGCCACACGAAGAACCACATGAAAACCCACAGCTTGGCGGTGAACCAGAGCAGGCCCCACCAGCCCGCGCTGAACTGCCCGTCCATGATGTAGTGCAGGCCGAAGGGCGCCTGGTATCCGCCGAGGAACATCGTCGCGGCGAGCGCGGCGACAGTGAACATGTTCACGTATTCGCCGAGGAAGAACATGCCGAACCGCATGCCCGAGTACTCCGTGTGGAACCCGGCCACCAGCTCGCCCTCGCCCTCGGCCAGGTCGAAGGGTAGTCGGTTGGTCTCGCCGACCATGGTGATCACGTAGATCACGAAGCTCACGATCAGGGGGAAGGCGAACCAGACCCGGTCCTGCGCGGCCACGATCTGCCAGCTCGTCATCGACTGGGAATAGAGGAACACGGCCACCAGCGACAAGCCCATCGCGATCTCGTAGCTGATCACCTGGGCGGTGGCGCGCAGGGCGCCGAGTAGGGGGTACGTCGAACCGGATGACCAGCCGGCCAGCAGGATCCCGTACGCGCCGACGCCCGCCGCAGCCAGCACGAGCAGCACGGACACCGGGGTGTCGGTGAGCTGCAAGGGGGTGTGGTAGCCGAACACGTACACCATCCCGCCGAGCGGGATGATGCCGAACGAGATGAACGCGACCGCGCCGGAAATGATCGGCGCGAGCAGATACATCACTTTGTCGGCCTGTCGCGGGATCGTCATCTCCTTCCAGATCAGCTTGAAGGCGTCCGCGATCTCCTGAAAGATGCCCCACGGTCCGAACCGGTTGGGGCCGGGACGCTGCTGCATGAAACCGATGACCCGGCGCTCGAACCAGATCACGACGACCACCTGCAGCATCAGGTAGACGAAGATCAGGAGTGCCTTGATCAGCGAAAGCCACCAGGGGGTCCCGCTGAAATCGGGGGCCTCGATGTTGGCCGGCAGCACGACGAGCGCGGTCATGCGGCACCACCCTTCGTGACGGTGACGACATCCCCGGCGTCGGCCGCGAGGACGGCGCGCACCCGGGAGGGGCCGGAGTTTGTGGGCAACCACACGACGTGGTCCGCCATGGGCGTAATCCGCACCGGCACGGTGATCGATCCGCTCGCGGTGGACACGGTGACCGCCGAGCCGTCCTCGACATCCAGCGCCTGGGCGGTCGCGGCAGACAGCCGCGCGGCGATCGCGGGGCCCGTAGCCGCAAGATACGGCTCCCCGTCCTGGAGCCGACCGGCGTCGAGCAGGTGATGCCAGGTGGCGAGGACGGCCTGGCCGGGGCCGAGCCGCGGGACGGCCCGCGAGTCACCCGTCGGCGGAGTGACCTTGCGCCCCGTCCACGGCCCCAGCTCCGACAGCTCATCGCGGATCTGCTCGATCGTGCGGGTGCCGAGGTATTCGCCCATCTCCGCGGCCAGCAGATCGAGGACGCGGGCATCGCTCATCGCGGATGTGGCCAAGGCCTCGGTGAACGTCAGGAGGCGGCCCTCCCAGTTCAGGAACGCCCCGGCCTTCTCGGCGACCGAGGCGACCGGCAGGACGACGTCGGCCGCCGCAGTCACGTCGGACTCCCTCATCTCGAGGGACACGAGGAACGCTCGCTGCAGGGCGTCCCGGACGCGTCCCTGCTCGCGCAGGTCACCGACGTCGACGCCACCCACGACCAGAGCCCCGAGCTCGCCGATCGCTGCACCCGCGATGATCGCCGCGCCGTCCCGGCCGGGCTTGGCCGACAGGGAGTCCACGCCCCACAGACCCGCGAGCTCGGTGCGCGCGGCCTCATCCCGGACCGGGCGACCGCCGGGCAGCAGCTCCGGCAGGCAGCCGGCCTCCAGCGCGCCACGCTCGCCGGCGCGCCGCGGGATCCATGCCAGCTTCGCCCCGGAGGTGCGCGCGAGCATCGCGACGGCGGACAGCGCGCCCGGCACGGCGGCGAGGCGCTCACCCACCAGGATGACCGCGCCCTCGACGAGTACCGACGCGGGACCCTCGAGCTCCGAACGCTTCTCGCGCAGGGCGTGCAGTACCTCGGTCTCGGTGCCCGGGGCCGCCTGGATGAGCGCCCCGCCCATCTTGGTCAGGCCGCGGCTCGCGAGCGGGGCGATCGAATAGATCACCGTCTTGCGTTTGCGCCACGTCTTGCGCAGGCGGAGGAACACCATCGGCGACTCCTCCTCGGGCTCCAGACCGACGAGGAGGACCGCGCTCGCGGTCTCCAACGCCGAGTACGTCACGCCGGCGCTCGGTCCGGTTCCGACGACGTGGGCGCCCAGGAACTGCGCCTCCTCGGTGGAGTGCGGCCGAGCGCGGAAGTCGATGTCGTTCGTCCCGAGCACGGTCCGCGCGAACTTGCTGTACGCGTACGCGTCCTCGACCGAGATCCGGCCTCCGGTGAGCACTCCGACGCCGCCGGCTGCGGCCCGTAACCCGTCGGCGGCGACGGCGAGCGCCTCGGGCCAGCTGGCCGGGCGCAGTTCACCGTTTTCGCGGATGAGCGGGGTGGACAAGCGGTCGGGACGGGTGGCGTAGGTGAACGCCCACCGGCCCTTGTCGCAGTTCCACTCCTCGTTCACCTCGGGGACGTCGATCGCCATGCGGCGCAACACCGTGCCGCGTCGATGGTCCACCCGCAGGGCGCAGCCGCTCGCGCAGTGCTCGCACGCGCTGGGCGTGGACACCAGGTCGAACGGGCGGGCGCGGAACCGGTAGGTCGCGCTGGTGAGCGCACCCACCGGGCAGATCTGCACCGTGTTGCCGGAGAAGTAGCTCTCGAACGGCTCGTCCTGGTAGACGCCGATCTGTTGCATGGCGCCGCGCTCGACGAGGGCGATGAAGGGGTCGCCCGCGATCTGATCGGAGAACCGCGTGCACCGCTGGCAGAGCACGCAGCGTTCGCGGTCTAGCAGCACCTGGGCTGAGATGTTGACGGGTTTGGCGAACGTGCGTTTGACGTCGTCGAAGCGGCTGGTGGCGGTTCCGTGCGACAGCGATTGGTTCTGCAGTGGGCACTCCCCGCCCTTGTCACAGACCGGGCAGTCCAGCGGGTGGTTGATCAGCAGGAACTCCAGCATCCCCTTCTGGGCCTTGTCGGCCACCGGGGACGTCTGCTGCGTCGCGACGGCCATGCCCTCGCTGACCATCGTGGTGCAGGCCACCTGCGGTTTCGGCATCGGCCGCAAGGAGTTGTCCGGCCCGGCCGTCCAGACCTCGACGAGGCACTGGCGGCACGCGCCGACAGGGTCGAGCAGCGGGTGATCGCAAAACCGCGGAATCTCGACACCGAGCTGCTCTGCTGCCCGGATGACCAGGGACCCCTTCGGGACGCTCACCGGGACGCCGTCGATCGTCAGCGTGACCATCTCCACGGGGGGCGGCATCTGCGCGTTGCCCCCGTCGTCGACGCTGTTGGCGCCCGAGGTCGGGCTGGTGGGGACGGTCATCGCGACACGCTCTCCTTCGCGAACAGGTGGGAGGCCTCCGGCGGGAAGAGGACGTGCGCGGGCGTGTGGTACCCCGTCTCGAACTCCTCCCGGAAGTGCTTGATCCCGGACTGGACCGGCATCGCCGACGCGTCACCGAGGGGACAGAACGAGCGGCCGAGGATCTGGCTTGCCACATCGAGGAGCTTGTCGACGTCTCCCTCCTTGCCCTGGCCGTCCACCAGGCGCTGCAGCACCTGGCGCATCCACCAGTTGCCCTCACGGCACGGGGTGCACTTGCCGCACGACTCGTGCGCGTAGAAGTCGATCCATCGCGACACGGCCCGCACGACCGAGACCGTCTCGTCGAAAACCTGCAGGGCGCGGGTGCCCAGCATCGATCCGGCGGCCGCGACGGCCTCGTAGTCGAGCGGCACGTCCAGGTGCTCATCGGTGAAGATCGGGGTCGAGCTGCCGCCCGGCGTCCAAAACTTCAACCGGTGGCCGGCACGGACGCCGCCGGCCATCTCCAGCAGCTCGCGCATGGTGATCCCGTACGGCGCCTCGAACTGGCCCGGGTTCTCCACGTGACCGGACAGGCTGAAGAAGCCGACGCCCTTCGACCGTTCGGTGCCCATCGAGGTGAACCAGTCCGCGCCGTTGAGGAAGATCGGCGCAACCTGCGCGATCGTCTCCACGTTGTTGACCGCGGTCGGGCGGGCGTAAAGGCCCGCGACCGCCGGGAACGGTGGCCGCAGCCGCGGCTGGCCGCGTCGCCCCTCGAGCGAGTCGAGCAGCGCGGTCTCCTCGCCGCAGATGTAGGCTCCCGCGCCTGCGTGCACCGTGATGTCGAGATCGAACCCGCTGCCCAGGATGTCCTTGCCGAGGTAACCCGCCTCGTACGCCTCCTGCACTGCGTAGAGCAGCCGCCGGTAGACGTGGACGACCTCGCCGCGCAGGTAGATGAACGCGTGATGGCAGTTGATGGCGTAACTGGAGATGACCATGCCCTCGATCAGCAGATGCGGGGCGTTCATCATCAGCGGGACGTCCTTGCACGTCCCGGGCTCCGACTCGTCGGCGTTGACCACGAGATAGCGGGGCTGGCCGTCGTCCTGGGGCAGGAAGCTCCACTTCATCCCCGTCGGGAAGCCGGCTCCGCCGCGGCCGCGCAGTCCGGAGCCCTTTGCCTGCTGCACGAGGTCGGCTCGGTCCTGAGCGATGACCTTGCGCAGGGCCTGATACCCGTCGTGCTGGAGGTAGGTCTCCAGCGTGAAGGATTGTGGCGCGTCCCAGAAGGCGGACAGGACCGGTGTCAGGTGCGTACTCATCACAAGCCTTTCCCGTCAGCGGCGCCCGCGTGCCCGGGCAGCTGCGCCTGGGCGTCCTTGGGCGCCTCCCACCCGCGTTCCCTCGCGTAGCGAAGCCCGCGCAGCGTCGCCGGGCCAGCGGTGTCACCTTCGGCGCCGCGGCCGTCGTAGAAGCCCGCCAGCACGCGGCTGACCTCCTTGAACGTGGCGACCGTGTTGGCTCCGCGCGTCGGCGTGAGCGCCTGACCGGCCCTCAGCGCGTCGACCATCCCGATCACCGACTCCGGCGTGGCGTTGTCGAAGAACTCCCAGTTGGCCATCACGACGGGGGCATAGTCGCAGCCCGCGTTGCACTCGACCCGCTCCAGGGTGACCTTGCCGTCCGGAGTCGTCTCGTCGGTCCCGAGCCCGAGGTGTGCGCTCACCGCGTCCCAGATCGCATCGCCGCCCATGATCGCGCACAGCGTGTTGGTACAGACGCCGATCGTGTACTCGCCGTTGGGGTGCCGCTTGTACTGCGTGTAGAACGTGGCCACGCCGCTGACCTCGGCCGCCGTCAGCCCGATGGTCTTCGCGCAGAACTCGATGCCCCGCGTGGACACGTACCCGTCGACGCTTTGCACCAGGTGCAGCAGGGGGCCGAGGGCCGAGCGCTTCTGCGGATAGCGCGCGATGACCGTCGCGGCGTCCACGCGCAGCTTGGCGAGCACCTCCTCGTCGTACGGCCCCGCGACCACCGCCGGGTGGGTACCGTAGTTCGGCTGTTCCCCGTGGGACATCAGCGGTCCACCCCTCCCATGACCGGGTCGATCGAGGCGACAGACACGATCGTGTCGGCGAGCGGAGCGCCCTCGACCAGCGCCGCGACCGCCTGCAGGTTGTTGAACGCGGGGTCTCGGAAGTGTGCCCGGTACGGGCGGGTGCCGCCGTCGGAGACGATGTAGCAACCGAGCTCACCCTTCGGGGACTCCACCGCTTGGTAGACCTGCCCCGCGGGGACCCGGAACCCCTCCGTCACCAGCTTGAAGTGGTGGATCAGGGCCTCCATCGAGGTCCCCATGATCTCCCTGATGTGCTCCAGCGAGTTGCCCTGGCCGTCGGCGCCGACGGACAGCTGGGCCGGCCAGGCGATCTTCCGGTCGGCCACCATGACCGGCGAACCGTGCGAGGCCTTGAGCCGCGTGATGCCCTGCTCGATGATCCGCAGCGACTCCCACATCTCCAGGAAGCGCACACGCATCCGCGCGTAGGAGTCGGAGGAATCCCAGGTGGGCACCTCAAAGTCGTACGTCTCATAGCCGCAGTACGGCTCCACCTTGCGCTGGTCGTACGGCATACCCGCGGACTTCAGCATCGGCCCCGTGATACCCAGCGCGATGCACCCGGTCAGGTCGAGATAGCCCACATCGCACATCCGGCCCTTGATGATCGGGTTGTCCACCGTCAGATCCTCGAGCTCGCGAATCCCCCGGCGCAGGAGCGGGATCTCCTTGTCGAAGATCGACTCCCATCCCTGCGGCAGATCCTGCGCCACCCCGCCCGGGCGGATGTAGGCGTTGTTCATCCGCAGTCCGGTGGTGGCCTCGATGAAGCGCAGCACGCGCTCGCGCTCCCGGAAGCCGACCGTCATCACCGTGGTCGCGCCGAGCTCCATACCGCCCGTCCCGAGGCAGACCAGGTGGCTGGACAGGCGGGTCAGCTCCATCATCAAGACGCGGATCTCGCTCGCGCGGCTCGGGATATCGTCCGTGATGCCCAGCAGCTTCTCGATGGCCAGGCAGTACGCGGTCTCTTGGAACATCGGCGTCAGGTAGTCCATCCGGGTGCACAAGGTCGTGCCCTGCACCCAGGTGCGGAACTCCATGGTCTTCTCGATGCCCGTATGGAGGTAGCCGATGCCCACGCGCGCCTCGGTGACCGTCTCCCCGTCCAGCTCCAGGATCAGCCGGAGCACGCCGTGGGTGGACGGGTGCTGCGGCCCGAGGTTGACGACGATGCGCTCGTCGGAGTGCTCCACGGCCTCCTGCGTCAACCGGTCCCAGTCGCCGCCTTCGGGGGAGAAGTCCCGACCGGGTTCGGACTCGCCGGCTCCCGGCGTCGCCCGGAAGCCCTCGCGGGTGTTCTCGCTCGTGGACATCAGTTGTACGACCTCCGCTGGTCGGGCGGTGCGATGGTGGCGCCCTTGAACTCCACCGGAATGCCGCCGAGTGGGTAGTCCTTGCGTTGTGGGTGGCCAGGCCAGTCATCCGGCATCAGGATCCGGGTGAGGGCGGGATGGCCGTCAAAGATGATCCCGAAGAAGTCCCACGTCTCACGCTCGTGCCAGGTGATCGAAGGGTACGTCTCCACGATGCTCGGGATGTGCGGGTCGGCGTCGGGGCAGGTCACCTCAAGGCGCACCCGCCGGTTGCCGTGGGTCAGGGACAGGAGGTGGTAAACCGCGTGCAGCTCACGCCCGAACTCCTCCGGGTAGTGGACGCCGTTGACGCCCACGCACAGCTCGAACCGCAGGTCCGGGTGATCGCGGAGAGTCCGTGCCACGAGCGGAAGCGCCTCGCGCGGGATGTCCAGCGTCATCTCGCCGCGGTCCACGACGACCTTGGCGACCGCGGAGGAGAACTCGGTGCCTTGCGCGACCAAGGCAGATTCGAGGGTGTCGGCCACGTCGTCGAAGTAGCGACCGTAGGGGCGCTCCGCGGCGCCCGGGAACAGGATGGGCGCGACGAGTCCCCCGTATCCGGTGGTGTCGGCGCCCGCCGTCGCCCCGAACATGCCGTGCCGCTCGCCACGCACCTCCGGCGCGTTCGCCGGGGTGGGCAGCCTTGCCCCGGGGTCCTCGACAGGGCCTTTGGCGGTGCCATCGCTCATGCCAGCAGGCCTTTCTGCTCGATCAGCGGGGTGGCGTTGAGGGCGGCTTCCTCGGCCGCGCGGGCGGCCTTCTGACGGTTCAGCCCGATGGGGGTGGCGATCATCTGGTGGTGCAGCGTGATCAGGGCGTTGAGCAGCATCTCGGGTCTGGGTGGACAGCCTGGCAAGTAGACGTCGACCGGCACGATGTGATCGACGCCCTGCACGATCGCGTAGTTGTTGAACATCCCGCCCGAGGATGCGCACACGCCCATCGAGATGACCCACTTGGGCTCGGTCATCTGGTCGTACACCTGGCGCAGGACGGGCGCGAACTTCTGGCTCACGCGCCCGGCGACGATCATGCAGTCGGCCTGGCGCGGAGTGGCCGCGAAGCGCTCGGAGCCGAACCTGGCGATGTCGTAGTCCGGCGTACCCGACGCCATCATCTCGATCGCGCAACACGCCAGGCCGAAGGTGGCCGGCCAGATCGACGTCTTCAGCAGGAAGCCGATCGCCTGGCTCACCTTGGTCGCGTAAACCCCCTGGGGGTACTTCTCGGTGTCGATCATGTCAGTCCCACTCCAATCCGCCGCGACGCCACACGTAGCCGTAGGCGATGAACACCGTCAACACGAAGAGCGTCATCTCGATGAGGGCGAACAGCCCGAGCTTGTCGAACGCGACCGCGAAGGGGAACAGAAAGATCGACTCGACGTCGAAGATGATGAACAGCATCGCAGTCGTATAGAACTTCACCGGGATCCGGCCACCTGCGTCGGCCTGCGGGGATGGCTGGATGCCGCACTCGTACGCGTCCAGCTTCACCTTGTTGTAGTGCCGGGGGCCGACGTAGGCGAAGAGGAGCACCGACGCGAGGGCGAACCCGATGCCGCACGCGAAGAAGAACAGGATCGGCAGGTAGGGGCTGCTCATCGTGACGCGCTCCCCTTTCGGTGGCTTGTACGGCGGTCGCGCCCGGTCGGGCTCCGATCACGCCAGCTGGCGTGATCGGGAACCTGGACGGGCCTGAAGCGTCGATCCGGGTGAGTCGAGGGCTGAGAGCTCCGGGCGACACGACGGCATGGCACCCCCACGCAAGACGTGAGGTGATGCCGCCGCGCCTCCGACAAGACGTCGAAGCCTCGACCCACGTGGCCATCCTAGTGAATCCCATCCCTGTTCACACCGAAGGTGCGAGACGGGACAGGGCATTTATGAGGCGGTCATCCAGTCGCGAGCCCTTCGGCTCGGCCAAGTTGGCCATACCCTTCATCAGCACGCGCATGAGCGGGGTGATCGGCAACCCGTACTTCACGCACCGCTTCATCACCTCGGGTCGGCCGATGAGCGCGGCGAACCCGCGGCCCAGCGCGTAGTAGCCGCCGAGGCGGTCGGAGATGACCGCGTTGTAGCTGGCCAGAACACGATCGCGAGACGCGTCGTCGGCGCGCGTCCGGGCCTGGACGATGACCTCGGCCGCGAGTCGCCCGGCCTCCAGGGCGTAGTCGATGCCCTCCCCGTTGAAGGGGTTCACCATGCCGGCCGCGTCGCCGACGAGCAGCAGCCCGTCGGCCGACAAGGGGCGGCGGTTGAGAGCCATCGGCAGCGCGTCACCCCGGATCGGCCCGGTCATCGTGTCGGGGCTGAACGTCCACTCAGCGGGCAAAGTGGCCACCCAACGGCGCATCACGTCGCGGTAGTCGACCTTGCCGAATGCCGGGGAGGTGCTGAGCATCCCGAGCCCGACGTTGACCGTGCCGTCGCCGCAGGCAAAGATCCAGCCGTACCCAGGCAAGAGGATCTTCTTCACGCTCGGATCATCGTGGGCCGCCGGGTCGCTCGCCGCCTGCGGATCCTCCGGCACCCACAACTCCAACCACGATTCCATGTAGTCGTCGTGCGTGCGGGTCGGAGAGTCGTAATACGTGCGCACGGCGACGCCCATCGGACGGTCGGTGCGCTTGGCGCGGCCCATCGACAGGGACAAGCGGCTGGAGTTGCCGTCGGCGGCGACAACGATCGGGGCGCGGAAGGTGCGGATCTCGCCGGTGGCCCGGCCGTCGCTGTCGTGGACCTTCGCCGTGACGCCCTCGATGCGACCGGTCCCCCGGCCGCCCCCGGCGCGGATGCTCCCCGTCACCGCCATGCCCTGCACGAGTCGTGCGCCCCGAGAGACCGCGTGTTCGGCCAAGAGGTGGTCGAGCATCATGCGCGGCCGGACCATCCCGTAGGGCGGGAAATGATCCGTGTCCGGCCAATCGAGCTCAAAGCGGCGTCCGCCCCCGACGATCCGGAGACCCTTGTTGCGGATCCAGCCGTCCTCCTCGCGGGTCGGGACGCCGAGCTGCGCGAGTTCGCGCACCGCGCGCGGTGTGAGGCCGTCGCCACAGACCTTGTCGCGGGGGAAGTGCGCCTTCTCCAACAGCAGGACATCCAGGCCCGCGCCGGCGAGATAGGCGGCGGTGGCCGACCCCCCGGGCCCGGCTCCGACGACGACGACGTCGGCCGATGCGTCGTGGCGACCTGCGCGGTCGCGGTTCGGGACGGTCTCGAGCGAAACGTTCGAGGGAGCGTCGGTCACGGCAGCCTTCCTGGTCACGGTCGCCATCGACCCTACACGCCGTCCCGCATGGGCCAGGCCCGCTAGCTGCGTCCGCGAGCGGGGTGTGGCGAGAACCACGGCCACGTGCTCACGGCGGGCA
>JBDTWM010000100.1:0-10667 GCA_040006675.1 Dermatophilaceae bacterium
TCGCGGAGCATCGCCTCACGGGGCATGTGCGGCCTCCCGGTCCGCGACCGCCCGGGCGGACGGACCGGCCAGCCCCGGAAGCCACGAGGCGCGCCCTGGTGCCGCGACCTCGACCGTCACCTGCGAGCCGATCGCCGACACGCTCACCCTCGACCCGTCGGGAGCGCCGACTCGGGCGAGCGCGACGACCGATTGGTCCGCATCGCCTCGGGCCGCGGCCCGAGCGCCGGCTCGCGCGGCGTCGACACAGCGGACCTGATCGATGCCGTGCCCGAGGACCGCGAGCCCGATGGCCGCGATCAGCACCAGAACGGGAAGCACCATGGCGGTCTCAGCCGTCACCATCCCTGCCGACCGTGTCCGCCCTCGCTCGCGACGCGTGGGCCGGACGGTCCCGGCGCGGCTCATTGCCCGAGGGCCAGGGCCCTGGTGATGATCGACACCAGGGCCGTGCGGATCTCGGGCGAACGCACCACGGCGATGAGCAGGGTGGCGAAGGTGCACGCGGCGATGGTGCCGATCGCGTACTCGGCCGTGGTCATCCCCGACTCATGGGTCTCACCGCGGTGATCGCTCAGACGTCGGCGGGGTCGCGTCGCGCCGAGAGCAGCGACGAGGGCGGCGCTCGCCACCATGAGCAGACGACAGATCGCGGACATGGGACCTCCTTGTGATGCGCCGGGTCACGTCCGACCCGACGGGCTGCACCCAGATTCCAAAACCCCGTGCCACCTGCCTAGGCGTGCCCCTACCACCTGTGGATGAGCCGCGCAGCTGGTGACGGTGTGGATAGGGCCTCATGGCGACCACGTCGCAGGCCGACGCTCGTGAGCCGTCCAGAGGCGCGACCACGACCCGCCAATGCACCCCCAGGCGGGTGGGCGCACGGCACCATTCGTCAGGGCGTCAGGGCGTCAGGGCGTCAGGGAGCGGCTGGCCAGTGCCAGGATCACCGGGAGGATCGTCGTCAGGACGAAGGCAGGCAAGAAACATGCTCCCAGGGGAAGGACGACGGCGACGCGCAGGCGAGCGATGGCCAGCTCCACGCGATGCTGCTCGGCGGCGCGCAGGTCGGCCGCGGCCGCCGTCAGCAGCCGACCTGGCGGCACGCCGGCCAGGGACGCCAGGTGGAGCGCTCGGGCGACGCCGACCCACGCGGGGTCGACCAAGGCCCACGCCGTCTCGTCGGGCAGGCCCCAGCGTCGCCCCGCGGCCACCGTTGCCAGGTGTGCTGACGTCAAGCCGCCGCTGCGCTTCGCGACGGCTTCGAGGCACTCATCGACCCCCGCTCCGGAGTCCAGAGCCAGCGCGAGGAGGTCGCCGGCCACGGCGACGTCCAAGGTGGTGGCCACGCAGAGGGGCGGTTCGCGGCCGAGGCGACGCAGACTCCCCCGTGCGAGCCGGTCCCCCGACCGTGCCGTGAGCGCGTCGCGCCGACGACCGGAGGTCCATGCCAGCACGGCCGTCGCGACCAGCACAGCCGCGAGCAGGGCTCGCAGGTCACCCATTGGGGGTCGCCGCGCTGAGCTGGGGAGTGGCGTCGATCCGCCGGACCAAGCGCGCCATCCACCAGCGACCGACGACAAGCAATGCCAGGCCCGCGACGCCGGAGGCGACAGCAGCGGGCGTGGCGTACAGGTCAGCGGGCATCACCCCGATGCCGGCGGCCAGCGCGGGGCCGAACAGCGGAAGCCCCACGAGGATCCGCACCGTGGCGCGGGCTTCGGCAAGGGCCGCGGCGACGGCGCGGGTCCGGGCCCGTTCGGTGCGCAGCAGCGCCGCGACGGTCCGCGTCGCGTCGGCGAGCGGCGCGCCGACGTCGTGGCACAGGCGCCAGGAGCGCGTCAGCAGCTCGGCCCCAGACTCGACAGGGCGCATCGGGGTTGCCGAGGGCGGGGTGACCGAGGGCGGGGCCGCCGAGGGCGGCGTGGCCGACGGTACGGGTGGGAGCGCCTCGTCGGGCGCCTCGACCAACCTCCTGAGGAATTCACCTACCTCAGGCTCCGAGGACGCACGTACCGCCACGTCGACAGCCAGCGGGGCGGGCAATCCCGCCTCCAACGCAGCAGCCAGCGCGTCGACGGCGGAGATGAGCTCGTCCTGGCGCCGCGCACCGCCTGGACGTCGACGATCTCGCAACGGCCAACGCGGCCGACCCGCGGGGCCTCTCCCATCGCGGCCCGGGGCCCCGTCCTGCCCTCGCGCCTGTCGGCCGGACCCGCCGCGCAGAGTCCGGGGTCGGGAGGGGGGCGTCTCGCGGGCGGACGGCTCCCACCAGACCAGCAGCACGGCAGCCACGAGAACCCCGACCACCAGGGGCCTCACGGGGCGTCCTTCGACGTGCTCAGGGGTCCGGTGAGGCGAAGCCGCTCGGCCAGGCGCCCCCATCCCGGCGCCGTCCCGTCGGGGATCCCGCGCCCCAGGGCCGGCACCGCGCGCAACCCGGTGTTGAGGCGCTCCAGCACCGCGATCGCCTCGACGCGTCGGCCTTCGCGCGCCCGCCGCAGGTGGACCACCACCTCGACGGCGCTTGTGAGTTGCGCGCGGGTCGCCTCAGGCGAGAGCCCGGCCAGCGCCCCGAGGGCCTCGAACCGCACCACGACGTCGTTGACCGCGTTCGCGTGCAGGGTGCCGGCGCCGCCCTCGTGGCCGGTGTTGAGCGCGGTGAGCAGCTCACGGACCTCCCCGCCGCGCACCTCTCCGACCACCAGCCGGTCGGGACGCATCCGCAACGATTGGCGGACCAGCGCGACCATGTCGATACCGCCGCGTCCCTCCACGTTGGGGGCGCGAGCCTCCAGGCGCACCGCGTGCGGGTGTACGACGGCCAGTTCGCGGACGTCCTCGACGATCACGACGCGCTCGTCGTGGCCGACCTCGCCGAGCAACGCCGCGAGCAAGGTGGTCTTGCCACTGCCGGTGCCTCCGGTGACGACGTACGAGCATCGCGACCGAACCATCGCGCGCAGGACCGCGACCCATGCCGGCGGCATCGACCCGCCAGCTGCGAGCTCGTCGAGGCGTGGGGCCGTGCGGTGCGGGACGCGCAGGCTGATGTGTGCACCGCTCGCGACGAGGGGCGGCAGGATGGCGTGCAGCCGCACCCCGCCGGGCAGGCGCCCGTCCACGTAGGGAGAGGCGTCGTCCAGCCGGCGCCCCGTGAGGCCCACGAGCCGGACGGCGAGGCGACGCACGTCCTCCGGTCCGCCGACGTCGCAGGCGACGCGACGCAGCCCGTTGCCGTCGTCTACCCATACCCCGTCCGGGCCGTTGACCAGCACGTCCGTGACGCCGGGGAGCGTGAGCAGCGGTTCCAGCGGTCCGGCGCCGAGCACCCGGGCGGCCAGGGTCCGGCGTGCGTTCGCCGCCCCCTCATCGCCCAGGACAGCGGCGCGGCCCGCCACCAGCTGGGCCACCCGGTCTGCCGTGGGGGCCCTGCCGGCCTGCGACCACGCGCGCACCTGCGCGTCGTAGTCATCTCGGGCGCTCCAAGCACCGTCGTCGCTGCCGGTCACGGCGTCTCCTGCTCGTCGAGGCGTCGCAGGACACGGTCGGCCGCCGTGGCGAGGGGCCCACGCCCAGAACCCGGCGCGAGGCCCCGGGACAAGCGCTGGTCGAGGTCCGGATCGTCGCCCACGATGGTGAGCAGCGGGACGCCGAGCGCCTCAGAGACGATGTCGCCGAGGTCGCCGCGTGTGCGGGGGCATCTTTGTGCGATCCACACGCGGCAACCCTGCGGGACGAGGTCATCCGCACGGCGTACGGCGTCGCCGGCGCGGGCGAGCGCGGGCACCCCGCAACCCACGAGCACCGCGAGGTCCTGGCATTGGTGCGCGAACAGCGCCGACGCGTCGACGCGTCGACACAGGTCGAGGACGATCACGTCGAGCCCGACGTCGGGGGAAGCTAGCGCCGAGAGCACCGCCGCCACGGCGTCCGGGCCGGGACCGGCGCCTTCGGCCGGCGCACCGTCTGGGTCGCGGGCGCCGAGCGGTCGGCCAGCCGGAGGCGAGCCAGGTTCGCGGCCGGAGAGCACGTGCACCCCGTCGGCGGACGTGGGCAGCTGCGCCAGAAGCGCTCGGCCGTCCACCCGTCCGCGGGCCTCGGCCACGTCGGGCCATCGCACGCCGGGCACGCTCTCTCGGTCGAACAGCACATCGAGCCTGCCGAGCGAGCCCTCCCCGTCGACGGCGAGGACGCTTTGCCCTCGGGCACTCGCCCGGGTGGCGACCGCCGCTACCAGGCAGGATGCCCCGACGCCGCCGGAGGCCCCGAGGATGGCGAGGACGCGAGGACGAGCGGTCGCGCTGCTCACTGATCTCATAGGTCCAGCGTCGATCGACCCGACCCGACCCGGAGGTGCCGCCTGCTCGACCTGTGGATGATGCGCCGGCGCCGACAGGGTGTGGACGCCCGCCACGATCGCCGGCGCATCAGCCGGGACCACCAGAATCATCACCGAATACCGTGAGGCTCTCGTGAGGCGAAAGCGAGCTTTCCGTGAGGCTCATCTACGGAGCGTCCCGGATCCGTGTGCGGAAATGGGTGCGGCCCCCGTTGGGGGGACAACGGGGGCCGCTAACGCGCCGAACTCCGGGGGGGAGGAGCTGGTGCGCCGCGCTCAACCCGAAGGGAGCGCTAAGTCTTAGTGTGCCTCTAGGACGGGTGTTAAGCAAACTTCGAGGCGCTGCGTCACAGCATCGAAACGACTGCCGCACCGCACCGATCCGACCGCACCGTCGACGTCTCGCCCACGCGAACCACCGTGCCCCACGCCGGGATCACGGGGCCACGCCACACACGTCTCGGTGGCACCCCCGCGTGAGGATGCCACCGCACGACGCGAGACGAGCGAGTTACCAAGCATGCACCTCACTCCGTTCCGGGGATGTGCCCCGGGGAGAGGTCCACCAGTGGACTGCCTGCGTGTGGGTACTCGCCGCTCCCATCTGCCGACGAAAGAACCGTCGTGGTTCACGTATACTCCTCTTCCACCGGTCGAGGGAAGAGGCGTTTCGCATGCCGGACGTCATATCTCAGGAACCGCCGGCGGGCACAGGTGCGGGACTCTCGCGGTGCGGCTTTCCCACGGAAGACGAGCCCCTAATTCTGCGGTGACGGCCTGCGACGTCGTCCTCCGCGCGGACGCGCCCCAAGGACCCGCCCCGCCGGTGTTCGTCAGCGATTCGGATCCAGTTTCCCGGCACGGACCGCGTCCGCGATGGACGCGCCCAGGGCCGCCGCTTCGCACCACGCGCGGCCGCAATGCTCAAGCCACAGTTCCAGCCCGGCGCGCGTGCCGCCCGCGTACGCCACCAGCGACCCGAGATAGGCCGTCGCGCCAACCTCGAGGTGGCCGCCCTCCGGCACGCACACCCCGGTCGGGTCCAGGCCGCTTTCCACCAGCAGGGCGCGCTCCAGCGCGCGCGCCACCAGCCCGTTACCCCGGACGAATGGCCGCACGTGCACGATCTCCGCGTGCGCCAGCGCCGCCGCAACGAACGCGGGCGCCGACGTGTCCGCCAACACCGCGTAGACCCCCGACAGTCGCGCCACCACCATCGTCGGATCCGGCGCCGGCCCGAGATCCGCGAACTCCCCGCACGTCTCACCTGCGCGTCGCGGCCGTCCCACCGCCTCGTCGGCCACCAGTTGTGAGGCGGCCGCGACGTGCAACCGCGCGAGTGCCTGCGCCGGACTGCGGCGCAGCATCGGCCGCACATATTCCGTCTCAGCGGTCACTCGCGCGGCAGCGCGGACGGTCGCCTCCACCGGATCGGGCGGGCGGGCCGTGTCGCGCTCGCCGTTGGTCGCCAGCCCCCCGCACAGCAGGTCCCGTACATGCGCCACGTCGGAGCGGGCACCGTCGAGCTCGGCAGAGGCCTGCGCCCCCCACACGCGCGACTCCGCGGCCGCCTCGGGGATCCGCCGTCGCAGCGCCGAGTGCCAGCGCAGCGCGGTCGTGGCCTCCCGCACGCGATCCACCCACGGCTCGACGGCGGGCCAGGCGGCGATCGCCGCCAGCGTCGGATCCGTGTCGCCGCCCGTGCCATTGCGCCTGTCCATGCTCCGAAGCCTAGAGTTCCGTCGTGAGCATCCCGCCGCCGCCAACCCTCGCCGGGGTCGCGTCGGCCTTGACCCCGCCCATCCCGTCTCGGGCACGACTCGAGGAACTGCTCCAGGACCTGCCCGCATGGGCGCCAGCCCTGATCGTGGTGATCGTGGCCGCGCTGGTCGCCGCGGCGATCACCGTCGGAATCCGTCACCGGGGCCGGTTCAGCTCCCCGGAGTCCGTGGCGACCTATCGCGCGTTGCACGCCGCGTCCGAGGCGGCGCGTCACCTGCGCGACGGGCTCACCCCCAAGGCGGCGGCCCGCGCCGCGAAGGACTTGCGCCCGCTGCTGCAGGTCGCCGCCGTCTCACTGTGCGACCCGGGCGGCGTGCTGGCCTGGGAGGGTGTCGGCGAGCACCACAAGGAGCAGGTCCTGGAGCAGTCCCAGGCGGTCCTGGAGCGCGGCGCGACGGTCCGCCTCGATGAGAAGGACCTGACCTGCACCAAGATCGACTGCCCCATCCGCAACGCCATCCTCGCGCCGGTGGTGACCGACGAACGGACGGTTGCCGTGCTCGCCTCGTACGGCCCCACGGTCTCCGCAGACCTCGTCCGCGCCACCGAGGCCGTCGCCGACTGGATCTCCACCCAGCTCGACCTCGCCGAGCTGGCGGTCGAGCGCGAGCGGGTCATGGAGGCCGAACTGCGGGCGCTGCGCGCCCAAATCAGCCCACACTTCATCTACAACTCCCTCGCAGCGATCGCGAGCTTCGTACGCACCGACCCCAGTCGGGCGCGCGAGCTGCTCCTGGAGTTCGCGGACTTCACGCGGTACGCCTTGCGCGCCAGCGGTCCGATGGCGAGCCTCTCGGAGGAATTGGGCAACATCGAGCGCTACCTGGCGTTGGAGGAGGCCAGATTCGGCGATCGGATGGTCGTGAGCCTCGTCATCGCCCCTGAGGTGCTCGCCGTCCAGGTACCGACCCTGACGATCCAGCCACTCGTGGAGAACGCGGTGAAGCACGGGATCGAGTCCAACCCCGGCGTCGGGCACATCTCGATCACGGCCCGCGACCGGGGGCCGGACGCCGAGATCCTCATCGACGACGACGGAGTGGGCGCCGATCCGGAAGAGATCCGCGCGATGCTCGCCGGGGAGCGGGGCGACCACGTGGGACTCGCGAACGTGGACGCGCGGATTCGGCAGACGTACGGTGATGACTACGGCCTGGTCGTGGAGACCGCCATCGGCGCGGGCACGCGCGTCTCGTTCCGTGTGCCCAAGTACTCACGCCGCACGCAAGACCGTTGAGCGCACCGGCGAGTACGCTCGTCGCATGACTGTGGATGCGCAACCCCCCGGATCCGGGGACGGCCTTGCGGTCCTCGTGGTGGACGACGAGGTCCCCGCACTCAACGAGCTGTCCTGGTTGCTCGGGCAGGACAACCGCGTCTCCGACGTACGGACCGCCACGAGCGGTGCCGACGCGCTGCGGGCCCTTCACGCGGCCCCAGCCGACGTCGTGTTCTGCGACATCAGCATGCCAGGGCTCGACGGGCTCGAACTGGCACGCGTCCTCGGGCGATTCGCCGACCGCCCGCAGGTGGTGTTCGTGACGGCGTACGAACAGCACGCCGTCGACGCGTTCGAGGTCTCGGCTGCCGACTACCTGGTGAAGCCGATCCGGGAGGAGCGTCTCGCCGAGGCGGTACGCAGGGTGGTAGCGGCGCGATCCACGACGGGGAAGCCGGTGGCGCCGGCCGCCGAAGAGGACGAGACGATTCCGGTCGAGCTGGGCGGCGTCACCACGTTCGTGCAGCGCAGCGACCTCATCTACGTGCAGGCTCAGGGCGACTACGCCCGGCTGCACACGCGCGCGGCGAGCCACCTCATCCGGGTGTCGCTGACGACGCTGGAGGAGCGCTGGGCGCCCTACGGATTCGTCCGTATCCACCGCAGCACCCTCGTCTCCCTGCCCGCGGTCACCCAGGTCCGCACCGAGCGCGGACGTTGCGTCGTCGTCCTCGACGACATCGAGTTGCAGGTGAGTCGGCGCCACACGCGCGAGCTGCGGGAGCGCCTGCTCCGTCTACCGGGGCAAGAGCCCGGCTAACCTGACCGGATGACCCCCTCCCAGGCCCGCGGCAGCGGTTCCTCCCGTGGGCGCGGGGGCGACGGGACGGGCCGTGGACGCGGGGACAACGCGATCCGCCGGGTCCGGGTGACCTCGCCGCGCAGCCAGGCGCGCCGACGCGGCCCGGCACGCCCACTGGCCCACGAGATCGACGAGCAGACCCAGCTCGGGGAGGTCTACCTCAACTCGTTGATGCGCGCGCAACTGCGGCTGTCGCTGGTGGTGCTCGGCGGCGTGTTCACGGCCGTCGGATTTCTCCCGGCCGCGCTCACCCTGGTCCCCATGACTCAGGAGCTGCGCATCGGTCCGCTGCCGCTGCCGTGGGTGCTGGTGGGCGTGATGCTCTATCCGTTCCTGCTGGTCGTGGCTCGCTCATACACGCAGGCCACCGAGCGTGTCGAGAACGACTTCGACCAGATCGTGGGTCCCCGCTGAATCCCGCCGGACGCGACCGACGGACCGCGGGCGCGCCCTGCCGACGGGGGGGCTGGCGCCGGTGACCAGCGCGCTCCCCCTCGCCGCGATCATCGCCGTTTGCGTGCTGACCGTCCTGGTCGGGGGCCTCGGGCTGAGGCTGTCGCGCACGACCAGCGACTTCTACGTGGCGAGCCGCAGCGTCTCGTCGCGCTGGAACGCGGCGGCCATCGGCGGCGAGTACCTGAGTGCTGCCTCGTTTCTCGGGATCGCGGGCCTGGTGTACACGCTTGGCCTCGACATGCTGTGGTACCCCGTGGGGTACACGCTCGGGTTCGTCGTGGTGCTGGTCCTGGTAGCCGCCCCGTTGCGGCGTTCAGGCGCGTACACGCTGCCGGACTTCGCGGACATCCGCCTGGGAAGCCGCCGGCTGCGCGCCCTGTGCACTGCCCTGGTCTGCCTCATCGGGTGGCTGTACCTGTTGCCGCAGCTGCAAGGGGCCGGCCTGGCCCTGTTCGCTCTCACGGGCGCACCGCTGTGGGTCGGAGGCGTGCTCGTGACGGTCGTGGTGGCGATCAATGTGTTGGCCGGCGGAATGCGCTCGCTGACCTTCGTGCAAGGCCTGCAGTACTGGGTGAAGCTCATCGCGATCGCCGTGCCCGCCGTCGTTCTGATCGTGCTGTGGATGCGCGACGGACAACCCCTCCCCGCAGCGCACGAGCTGGCGCCCGCGGGAACCGTCCCCGGCCCCGGCTCCATCGGCGCTCACGGCGAGGCGCGCTCGCCCGCGCAGGCGATCTACGGTTCGTACAGCACCCTGATCGCCCTCGCGCTGGGAACGATGGGCCTGCCGCACGTCGTGGTGCGCTACTACACCAACCCGGACGGACGCACCGCCCGCCGCACCACCATGATCGTCATCGGTCTGCTGGGCGCTTTCTACGTGTTCCCGCCCGTGTACGGCGCTCTCGCGCGCGTCTACCTCGACGTTCCGGCCGGGGCCAGCCCCGACTCGGTGGTGCTGCGCCTGCCCGGCGCGATCGCGACCGGCTCGCTCGGAGACGTGCTGACGACCATCGTGGCTGCCGGCGCCTTCGCTGCGTTCCTGTCCACCGCCTCCGGACTGACGGTCTCCGTCGCGGGGGCCCTCGGGCAGGACGTGGTCAGGCCGCTGCGCGCCCGAATCAGCGGGGGCGACCCGGACGGCGTGGGCAGCTTTCGCGTCGCGACGCTGATCGCGACGGGCGTTCCCTGCGTGCTCCTGGTCAGCGTGCAACGCCTCGGACTGGCCACAACCGTCGGGCTGGCGTTCGCACTGACCGCCTCGACGTTCTGCCCCCTCCTCGTCCTCGGCGTGTGGTGGCGGCGCCTTACCGCAGTCGGCATCATCCTCGGCATGAGCACGGGCGCAATCCTCGCGACCGGGGCGATCGTCGTGGTCGTCGCCGGGCTCCCCACGAGCGGGTGGACGACGTCACTGCTGGAGCAGCCGGCGGCGTGGACCGTGCCCATCTCGTTCGCTGTGACCATCGTGGGCTCGCTTCTCACGCCGCGCCGCGTCCCGAAGGACATCCTGCGGACGATGGCGCGGTTGCACGCTCCGGAGTCAGTCGGCCTGCCCGGCGCGGTGCGCTGACCGGATAGCACCCGGAACGGGCTGGGGCACCGAACCCGGCTGGAGCACCGGAGCCGAGGGTCGATGACCCCGCGAGGCGCGCGCGAAGAAGCACGAAACCAGACGGAAACTTTACTAACTCTTTAACATTGCCGAGTTGTGACGCAGACACTCGGGCCGATGGGGGTTGTGAGATCGCGCATTCCCTGAGGCAACGCTGACACCCTCCGTTACCCATCTCGCCCGCAGGCACCGGCCCGCTCTTGCTCCATGGCAAGCCCCTACGGTTGCCGCCCGCCTGCCCACACCGGCTTCTTCCCGTCTTCCAAGGAGACCCCATGTCACCGCGCCCCCGTATCGCCATCGCCTCCATCTCCCTGTCCCTCGGGATGCTCTTCGGCCCAGGTCTCGGCGCCGAGGCCGCCGTTCCGGCCCCCGACGTCGTCCGCAC
>JBDTWM010000101.1:0-10630 GCA_040006675.1 Dermatophilaceae bacterium
TCGTCCCTGCCCGGTGACTACAACCGGGTCAACACGGCGTTGGCCGCCCTTGCGGTGCTGGCGACGGGTGTGCAACCCGCCGACGTCGAGCGCGCCATCGGCGCGGGCGCGTCCGTTCCCGGTCGCATGGAACGCGTCGAACTGCGCTCCGTCGTTGCCGGGCGGGAGCCTCCCTGGGTGTACGTCGACTTCGCGCACACCCCCGAGGCGGTGCGTGCCACCTTGGAGGCGTTGCGCACCACAGCCTCGGGACGCGTTGTGGCGGTGATCGGGGCGGGCGGTGCCCGCGATCGTACGAAGCGTCCGCTGATGGGCGCCGCCGCGGCGCGGGCGGCCGATCTGGTGGTGGTCACGGACGACAATCCCCGCGACGAAGACCCAGCCGCGATCCGCGCCGACCTGGCGGCCGGTGCCCGGCACGCCGGCGGCGACGTCGTCGAGATCGCTGGGAGATCCGCGGCGATCGCTGAGGCGCTGCGCCGTACCGGCCCCGGCGACGTCGTCGCCGTGCTCGGGCGGGGCCACGAGAGCCACCAGGAGATCGCCGGCGAGTTCCGGCCGTTGGTGGACCGCGACCTGGTGAGGGCTGCCTGGGCTGCGCCGGAGACGTGGACCGACACTGGCAGGAAGGCCGACGAGTGATCCCCCTCACCCTCGAACGTATCGCGCAGGTCACGGACGGGCGCGTCGGCGGCCGCGGCGGCACGTCGGCGACGGATCCGAGTGACGTGGTCGTCGACGGTTCTGTCGTCACCGACAGTCGGCAGGCGCAGCGCGGGTCGCTGTACGTGGCCCGGATCGGCGAGCAGGCCGACGGGCACGCCTTCGTGGGCGACGCGGCCCGCCGCGGCGCGGCGGCGGCGCTCGTGACGAAGGAGGTCACGGGGCTGCCGTACGTGCTGGTCGACGACGTGCAGGAGTCGTTCGCGGCGCTCGCCGCGCACGTGATCGCCAGCATCCCGGGTCTGCGCGTCGTCGGGATCACGGGATCCTCCGGCAAGACGTCCACCAAAGATCTGATGGCGGCTGTGCTCGCCGAGCACGGGCCCACCGTGGCGACCGAAGGGTCGCTCAACTCCGAGGTCGGCGTGCCCATCACGGTATGCCGCGCGCGCCCGGACACGGCCTACCTCATCCTGGAGATGGGCACCCGCGGTGTCGGGCAGATCCGCTACCTCGCGGACATGACCCACCCGAGCGTCGGCGTGGTGCTCAACGTCGGCACCGCGCATGTGGGGGAGTTCGGGTCGAAAGAGGCCATCGCGTTCGCCAAGAGCGAACTCGTGCAAGCCCTGCCGGTCGACGGTCTCGCCGTGTTGAACGCCGAGGATCCGCTGGTCGCCGCCATGGCCACCCGTACGCGCGCACGCGTCGTGCGCACCGGCCGCGCCGCGCCCGCCGATGGGGACGGCCCGCCCGAGGTCAGCGCGCGCGACGTCCGGCTGGACAGCGATGGGACCGCCGCGTTCACGCTGGTCACGCCCGAGGGCGCCGCGCCCGCGCACCTTCGGGTTCTCGGCGAACACATGGTCGACAACGCGCTCGCCGTGGCGGCCGTCGCCCGCGAGATGGGGATGAGCGTCGCGGTGGTGGCCTCAGCGCTGTCCCGCGCCGACCGGGCGAGCCGATGGCGCCTCGAGCGGCACGATCGCCCCGATGGGGTGACCGTGCTCAACGACGCGTACAACGCCAACCCCGACTCCCTCGCGGCCGCGTTGCGGACCCTGGCCGCCATGGGAGCGGGTCGGCGGACCTGGGCGGTGATCGGCGAGATGCTCGAGCTGGGCGAGGGCGCGCAGGCGGCGCACCGCGCCGCAGGGGAGCAGGCGGCGTCCCTTGGCGTCGACGAGATCCTCGCGGTCGGGGCGGGCGCCGCGCCGGCCGCCGACGGATTCGGCCCGCGGGGTCGGCGCGCACCGGACCTCGACGCAGCCTACGAACTACTCACCGCCGAGCTCGCGCCCGGTGACATCGTCCTGCTGAAGTCCAGTCACGGAAGCGGATTGCGGCACCTCGGCGACCGGTTGGTGGCGGCGCGGTCGCAGGGAGGCGGGTCGTGAAATCGGTTGTCGCGGCGTCGGCGATCGCCCTGGTGGTCGCGCTGCTCTGCACGCCGCTCTACGTCCGGTTCCTCGTCAAGCGCCGATACGGGCAGTTCATCCGCGACGACGGTCCCGACAGCCATAAGACGAAGCGCGGCACGCCCACGATGGGCGGGGCCGTGATGATCTTCGCGACGATTCTCGGCTACCTCGGCGCGCACCTGGCGACGCTGACGGCGGTGACGGCGAGTGGTCTGCTGGTGCTCGGGCTCATGACCGGGCTCGGGTTCGTCGGCTGGCTCGACGACTACATCAAGATCCGCAAGCAGCGCAGTCTCGGGTTGCGCAGCGCGCAGAAGCTCGGGGGGCAGCTGCTGGTGGGGTCCGTCTTCGCGGTCGCGGCCGTGACGATGAAGGATCACTACGGCGTCCGACTGGCCTCCACGGCCATCTCGTTCGTGCGCGACATCTCCTGGTTGGACTTCTTCGCGCTCGGGCCGGTCGTCGGGCTGGTCCTGGTCGTGGTCTGGGTGAATCTCATCGTCGCCGGCGCGAGCAACGGGGTGAACCTGACCGACGGTCTCGACGGGCTCGCCACGGGGGCGTGCACCATGGTGTTCGGCGGGTATGTCCTCATCGGGATCTGGCAGTCCAACCAGAACTGCCACACGGTCGTCTCGACATTTGACGCCGCCGCCAAGTGCTACGACACGCCGAACCCGTACGACTTGGCGATCTGCGCCGCGGCGCTCGCGGGCGCGACCTTCGGGTTCCTGTGGTGGAACGCCTCCCCGGCGAAGATCTTCATGGGTGACACGGGGTCCCTGGCGCTCGGCGGCGCGCTCGCCGGACTCGCCGTCCTGACGCGGACCGAACTGCTGATGGTTCCGATGGGGGGCCTGTTCGTCATCATCACGTTGTCGGTGATCATCCAGGTCGGCTACTTCAAGCTGAGCGGTGGCAAGCGCGTGTTCCGGATGGCGCCCCTGCAGCATCATTTCGAACTGAAGGGCTGGAACGAGGTCACGATCGTCATCCGGTTCTGGATCATCGCCGGCGTCTGCGCCGCCCTCGCACTGGGCATGTTCTACGCCGAGTGGATCGTGGGGGGAGCGCTATGAGCGCAGCCGCGGCGTCGTATCAGCCGCGCCCCGGCCTGACCTCCCGCGAAGCGGACTGGTCTGGGCTGCGGATCCTCGTCACCGGCCTCGGGATCAGCGGGTTCGCCGCCGCGGACGCGCTCGCCGAGCGTGGGGCGTACGTGACCGTGGTCGACGCCGCGACGTCCGGTCAGGCGCTGAACGAGCGCGCCCAGATCCTGCGCGTGCTCGACGTCGACGTGCGGCTCGGACCCGAGCAGGTGGTGACGGTGCCGTCGCAGCTGCCGGGACGGGGCGGGCGACCGGGCCCGGTCGACCTCGTCGTCACGTCGCCGGGGTGGCGCCCTGACCAGGGCGTGCTCACGTCCGCGGCCGCCGCCGGCATCCCGATCTGGGGCGAGGTCGAGCTGGCCTGGCGGATGCGGACGGCGTCGGGGGCAGCGCCGTGGGTGACGTTGACCGGCACGAACGGCAAGACCACGACCGTACGCATGCTCGCCTCGATCCTTCACGCGGCCGGCAAGCGGGCCATCGCCGCCGGCAACGTCGGCACACCGATCATGGAGGCGGTCCTGGACCCGGCCGGCTACGACATCATCGCTGTCGAGTTGTCGAGTTTCCAGCTGCATTGGCAGCGCTCCCTCGCGCCGCTCGCCTCCGCATGCCTCAACGTCGCCCCCGACCACACGGACTGGCACGGGTCGTTGGAGGCGTACGCGGCCGACAAGGCGCGGATCTACGAGAACACGCAGATCGCCTGCGTCTACAACGTGGACGACCCCCGCACCGAGCAGATGGTCCGGGACGCGGAGGTGGCAGACGGCTGCCGGGCGATCGGTTTCACGAGCGGGGTGCCCGGCGTCGGGATGGTCGGCCTGGTCGGTGACGTGCTGGCGGACCGGGCGTTCGTGGCCGAGCGCCAGACGAGCGCGGCCGAGCTGGGGACGATCGCTGACCTGCGCACAGGCAGCCGCGACCCAGCCCCGCACGACATCGCCAACGGCCTCGCGGCCGCGGCGCTCGCGCGGGCCTGCGGAGTGCCGCCGGTCGCCGTCCGGGACGGACTGCGCGCCTTCCGCCCCGACGCCCACCGCATCGCCGAGGTCGCCACCGGGGACGGCATCACCTGGGTGGACGACAGCAAGGCCACGAACCCGCACGCGGCCGCCGCCTCGCTGGCGGCGTTCGAGCACGTCGTGTGGATCGCCGGCGGCCAGCTCAAGGGCTCCCAGGTCGACGACCTCGTCGCGGGGGCAGCCGCCCGACTGCGCGGGGTGGTGCTCCTCGGGGTCGACCGCTCACAGATCGCCGACGCCCTGGCCCGACACGCGCCGCAGGTGCCCGTCGTGGACATCGCGAGGACCGACACTGGGGTGATGGACGACGTGGTCGCGCACGCCGCGCGCCTCGCGCGATCAGGCGATGTGGTCCTGCTGGCTCCGGCCGCGGCCTCGCTCGACATGTTCGTCGACTACAAGGTCCGCGGCAACGAGTTCGCCGCCGCTGTCCGACGTCGACTGCGGGGAGGCGGCGCCGCCACGTGAGCCGCGCAACGACGCTCCCGACGGACAGGGCGGCGCGACAGCGACCGGACGACAGCGACCGCACGAGTGAGGGAGGGGACGTGGCCATCAGGAGAGGGCGGCGGCCGGCGGCCGGGGCCGACGGACGCGGGAGCGCCGCGACGGCCGTGAAGGTCGGGGAGGGGGGCAGCTCCCCAGAACCGCATCCCCTGCTGGCACGGCTGGATTCACCGCTGAGCACGTATTACCTGTTGATCGGCGTGACCGGCGCCCTGCTGCTGATCGGTCTGGTCATGGTGCTGTCGGCCTCCAGCGTCGTGTCCTATCAGGAGACGGGCGATTCCTTCCAGATCGGCATGAACCAGGCGAAGTTCGCCGTGCTCGGGATCGCCGGGGCCATCGTCGCGAGTCGGCTGCCGGTGGACATCTGGCGGCGCCTCGCCGTACCCACCCTGGTTCTCGCCACCTTCCTGCAACTGCTGGTCTTCGTGCCCGGGCTCGGGGTGCGCGTGAACGGCAACCTCAACTGGTTGCGTCTCGGCGGGTTACAGCTGCAGCCCAGCGAGTTCGGCAAGCTCGCCCTGGTCCTGTACGGCGCCACGATCCTCACCCAGAAGCGTCACCTGCTCGTCGACTGGCGGCACGCCGTCATCCCGTACGTCGTCCCCGTCGCGCTCGTGGTGATCGGCCTGGTGCTCAAGGGCGGCGACCTCGGGACCACCTTCGTGCTGCTGGGGGTCGTCGGGGCCGTCCTGTGGACGTCGGGGATCCGCGCAAGGGTGCTCGGAGCGGCGGCCGGAGCCGGCGCCGCCCTGGTGCTGGCGATGGCCGCGATCAGCAGCAACCGTCGCGAACGCATCTCGGGGTGGCTGTCCTGCGGCGGCGACAACACCGACGACATCGGCCGGATCCGCGACGTGTGCTGGCAGACGGCGCACGGTGAGTTCGCGCTCGCCGACGGCGGACTCGGCGGGCGCGGCCTTGGCGCCAGCCTGGAGAAGTGGGGGTGGCTCCCCGAGCGGCACAACGACTTCATCTTCGCCGTGATCGGCGAGGAGCTGGGCATCGGAGGGACCCTGACGATCTTGCTGCTCGTCTGCCTGCTCGCGTTCGCCTGTTACCGGGTCATCTGGCAGTCCGACGACATGTTCCAGCGCCTTGCGACCGCGGGCGTGATGGGTTGGATCGTCGTGCAGTCCGTCGTCAACATCGGAGCCGTCATCGGCCTTCTGCCGGTGATCGGCGTGCCGCTTCCGCTCGTGTCGGCCGGTGGATCGGCCCTTGTCACGACGCTGTTCGCCCTCGGGATGGTCATCTCGTTCGCGCGCACCGAACCGGCGTGTCAGCGGGCCTTGTCCGCGCGTCCCGGCAGGGTCGGTCGGTCGCTGGCGGCGATCGGCGCGGCGCGGAAGGGCCGGCGATGAGCGGGCCGGCCGCCGCGGGCGGGGCTCCGTCATCCGTCCTGCTGGCCGGCGGCGGCTCGGCCGGTCACGTCTCGCCCCTGCTCGCGCTCGCCGACTGCCTGCGCCGTCGCGACCCAGGCGTGCGCATCACGGTGCTCGGCACCGCCGCCGGCCTCGAACAGCGGCTGGTTCCCGAACGCGGCTATCCGCTCCGGGTCGTGCCCAAGGTGGCGTTCCCCCGCCGGCCGTCCGGCGCGCTGCTGCGACTTCCCGCCGCCCTGCGGGGCGCGGTCCAGGGGGCGGGCGCGATCATCGACGACGTGGCTGCCGACGTGGTGGTGGGTTTTGGGGGGTACGTGTCCACCCCGGCCTATCTCGCGGGACGGCGCCGCCGGATACCCCTGGTGGTGCATGAGCAGAACGCCCGGCCGGGCCTCGCCAACCGCCTGGGCGCCCGCCTCACCTCGTACGTGGCCACCACCTTCCCCGACACCGCGCTCGCGCACGCGCGCTGCCTCGGCATGCCGCTGCGTGCCGAGGTGGCTCGGCTGGACCGGGCGGCGATGCGCGAGGAGGCCCGGGCGTTCTTCGGGCTCCGCCCCGACCTGCCGACGCTCCTCGTGACCGGGGGGTCTTTGGGGGCTGCGCGGCTCAACGCGGCGTTCCGCGGGGCCGTAGCGTCGCTCACGGGCGCGGGCGTGCAGGTGCTGCACGTGACGGGCCTCGGCAAGGACTTCCCGGTCCAGGGGGCAGCGGAGCAGGTGCCGTACGTGGTGGTGCCGTACGCCGACCGGATGGAGCTGGCGTACGCGGCGGCGGACCTCGTGGTGGCGCGCTCGGGGGCCAACACCGTGTGCGAGGTCGCGGCGGTGGGTCTGCCCGCGGTGTTCGTGCCGCTGCCCATCGGCAACGGCGAACAGCGGTTCAACGCGGTAGCGATGCACAAGGCAGGAGGCTGTCTCCTGGTGCGCGACGAGGACGTCACGCCCGCGTGGGTGCGCGACGCGCTGCTGCCCTTGGTGCGGGACGGCGCGGCGCTGGCGGACATGGCCCGAGGGGCGGCGTCGGTCGGGCAGCGGGACGCCGACGAACACTTGGCGGATCTGGTCGTCGCGGCGTGCGCGGGTCCGGCGGCGGTCAGAAGGGAGCGAGAGTGAACGCACCCTCCTGGAGGACACGGTTCGACCTGTCCGCGCCGCTGCCCACCGCGGCCGAACTGGGCCGCGTGCACCTCCTGGCCGTCGGCGGCGCCGGCATGTCGGCCGTGGCGCGCCTGCTGATCGGCGCGGGCGTGCCCACCTCCGGCTCCGACGCCAAGGATTCCGAGACGCTTGAGGCCCTCGCCGCGAGCGGCGTGCAGGTGTGGGTCGGTCACGCGGCGCACCACGTCGCGGGCGTCGACACGGTCGTGGTGTCCTCGGCCATCCGCGACGACAACGTCGAACTCGTCGCGGCCCGGGCGGCGGGATGTCGGATCCTGCACCGCTCCCAGGCTCTGGCCGCCTTGATGGCGGGGCGTCGCGGGGTGGCGGTGGCCGGCGCCAACGGCAAGACCACGACCACGTCGATGCTGGCCGAGACGCTGCGCGCAGCGGGCGCGGACCCGTCGTACGCCATCGGCGGTGACCTCGTCTCCACGGGCACGAACGCGGCGTGGGGAAGCGGCGAGGCGTTCGTCGTGGAGGCCGACGAGAGCGACGGCAGCTTCCTCGTCTACCACCCGTCGGTGGCGATCGTCACCAACGTGCAGCCGGATCACCTCGACTTCTACGGCACGTTCGAGGCAGTCCAGGACGCGTACGCCGCCTTCGTCGGCACGATCACCTCCGGTGGACTCCTGGTGACCTGCGCGGACGACCCGGGGGCGATCCGGCTGGCGGCGCGGTCGCGTGCGGCGGGGGGACGGGTGGTCACGTATGGTTCAGCGCCCCATGCCGACCTGCGGATCGCCGACATCGAGTTGTCCGGTCTGCACGGTCGGGCGCGTCTGGTGGGGGCGGACGGCGCGCACGGCTTGGAGGTGCCGGCGCCAGGGCGGCACAACATCGACAACGCGGCTGCGGCGTACCTCGCGGCGACCGCGGGACTGGGCCTGGCGCCGGAGGCGGCTTTGGCGGGGCTTGCCACGTACCGCGGGGCGCTGCGCCGCTTCGAGGCCAAGGGACAGGCCGGAGGCGTGCGGGTGGTGGACGACTACGCCCACAACCCCGGCAAGGTCGCGGCCGTGGTCACGACAGCCGCGCGGCTCGCGCCGCCCGGACGGTTGATCGTCTGTTTCCAGCCGCACCTGTACTCGCGTACCCGCGACTTCGCCGACGAGTTCGGGCGTGCCCTGGCCCCGGCGGATGTGACGCTCGTGATGGACGTGTACGCCGCGCGGGAGGACCCGATGCCGGGCGTGAGCGGACAACTCGTGGTCGACGCCGTGCGGCGAGCCGACCCGCGGGCGGAGGTCCACTTCGAGCCCGTCGACGACGCCGTGGCGCCCCGCCTCGCCACGCTGGCCCGACCCGGGGACTTGCTCCTGACCGTCGGCGCCGGGGACGTCACACAGGTCGGCCCCGTGGTGTTGACGCTCCTGGGGGAGCGCGCGTGACCCGCGTGACGGCTCGCGACTCCGGCCGCGTCGCTGACCGCGGCCGTGAGCCGGCGCCTCGCGAGAGAAGGCGACGTGCTGCCCGTGTCCCGCGGTCGCAGCGGCGGGCCGAGGATCCGGCTCGGTCCCACCACGGTGACGCTGCTGCCCGGCGGCGCACGCGGCTCCGCCGTTTCGTGGGCGTCGTGCTCGCGTTCGCCATCCTCGCGACCGGTGCAGGGTGGCTCCTGCTCGCCAGCCCATGGCTGCGCGTCCGGACGGTCACAGTGACGGGGGTCGATGAGCCGTACAAGAGCGAGGTTCAGCGCGCAGCGGATTCTCGGATGAGTGACCCTCTTGTCAAGGTTGATACCGCGGGACTGCGTGACGAGATCGCTGCCATGCGGGCTGTGTCGCGCGTGGACATCGCTCGACGATGGCCCGACGCCCTGGTCGTCTCCGTCACGCTCCGGACACCCATCGCGGCCACAGCAAACCCCCAAGGTACCTTTGAGCTTGTCGACGCTGAAGGCCGCAGGTATGCGTCCGTGGACAAGGTCCCGGACGGTATCCCCACGGTGACGTTGGCGCGCGCCGACGACCCGGCGGAAGTGGCGTCCGCCGTGGCTGTCCTGACCGCTCTCGACGCGGGTCAGCGGGACAGCGCGACAGACGTTTACGTCGCCTCGCCGGAGGACGTCCGATTCCGGCTGGACGATGTGCTCATCCTGTGGGGCGGCCCGAGCGACGGCAAGGTGAAGGCCGCCGTCGTGGCGGCCCTGGTGCATCGCGAGGGCGTGGGCACGGTCAACGTGAGCGCACCCGATGCCCCAGTGGTCACCATGCGTAAGGCGGGTTAACCCTCACGTCAAGGGTGAGGGCGAATCTCACAGTGGTTGTAGCGACTTGAAGGCCTCCGCATGTGTCGTACGATGGTGCCGAACTTTGAGCCGAACGTGAGTTAGTCCCGCGCCACCCCCTTGCCTCACGTCGGCGGGGGAATGCGTTGCAGGGCATCCGGACCCACGCGCGGACCACCAGCACGGGCACCGTCGATCGAGGAATGAGGCTCCCACCGTGGCAGCACCCCAGAACTACCTGGCCGTGATCAAGGTCGTCGGCATCGGCGGTGGAGGCGTCAACGCGATCAACCGGATGATCGAGGTCGGCCTCAAGGGCGTCGAGTTCATCGCGATCAACACCGACGCCCAAGCGCTGCTCATGAGCGACGCGGACCTGAAGCTGGACGTGGGTCGCGAGCTGACGCGCGGCCTGGGTGCCGGCGCTGACCCCGAGGTGGGCCGCCGCGCCACAGATGATCACACCGAGGAGATTGAGGAGGCTCTCAAGGGCGCCGACATGGTCTTTGTCACCGCCGGCGAGGGGGGCGGTACCGGCACCGGCGGTGCACCCGTGGTCGCTCGCATCGCCAAGGGTATCGGGGCGCTCACGATCGGTGTGGTCACGCGTCCATTCACCTTCGAAGGCCGCCGCCGCGCCAACCAGGCCGAGTCCGGCATCGGCAGTCTTCGTGAAGAGGTTGACACTCTGATCGTCATCCCGAACGACCGGCTTCTGTCGATCAGCGACCGGCAGGTCAGCATGCTCGACGCATTCCGCAGCGCCGACCAGGTCTTGCTCTCTGGAGTGCAGGGGATCACTGACCTCATCACCACGCCCGGCCTGATCAACCTCGACTTCGCCGACGTCAAGTCGGTCATGCAGGGCGCGGGCTCCGCGCTGATGGGCATCGGGTCGGCCCGCGGCGATGACCGCGCGGTCCAGGCGGCTGAGTTCGCGATCTCCAGCCCGCTGCTCGAGGCGAGTATCGACGGCGCCCACGGGGTCCTTCTGTCTGTCCAAGGCGGTAGCGACCTCGGCTTGTTCGAGATCAACGAAGCGGCGCGGCTGGTGCAGGAGGCGGCCCATCCAGAGGCCAACATCATCTTCGGCGCGGTCATCGACGACGCGCTCGGCGACGAGGTCC
>JBDTWM010000102.1:0-10282 GCA_040006675.1 Dermatophilaceae bacterium
CTTCACGCCGGCGTGGCGCGGGCTGCGCTGACTCCCGTCGAGGGCGACCAGGTGCTGGACCATGCCCGGGCGCACTTCCCCGATCTGGTGCCCGACGGGGTCATCGACCTGGCCGAACTACCCTTCCTTGACCTGGCCCGGGCCCGACCCTGGTATGGGCGGCAGCCGGCGCAGGCGCGAGTCTTCTACTCCACGGGCACCTCCGGATTCCCAAAGCCGATCGGGTGGACCGCCGCAGAGGACGAATGGTACGTGGCGGAGAAGCGGGAGCTCCTGCACGACTGGCTCACCGGTTGCGAGCGCGGCTTCGTCTCGGTCGCTGTCGGGCACAACGCCGACTCGGTGCGGATCCTGCTCACCGGCCTGGGCATGGCGGTGTATGACGCCGGGCTGTCCGCCCTCGACCTGCAGATCGAACGGGTGGTCGGGCTCGATCCTCACGTGCTCTACTGCTCACCGACGATCCTGTGGCGGCTGGTCGCGCAGTTGCGCCAGGTCGGCGCCGAGCTGCCGTCGGTCCGCCGGGTCATCACCAACGGCGAGGTGTTGTCCGAGGCGGCCCGCAGCGCCATACAGCAGCAGTTCGGCCTTCCCCCAGATGCCGTGATGGACACCTACGGCTCCACAGAGGTGGGTACCAACGCCGCCACCTGCACAGACTGCGGACTACTGCACTTCCTCGACGGGATCTATCCCGAGGCCGTCCCGCCCGGCGCTCTCGACGGCCAACCCGACCTCGCCAGCGGTCCCGGCGATGATCGGTGCGTCCTGGCGGTGAGCTCGATCAAGCGAACCAGCTTCCCGGTGATCCGGTTGGTGACGTATGACGTGGTGCAGGGGTTGCGTCGGGTCACCTGCGGCGGCCGCGAACGGTGGAGCATCGAGCGCGTGGTCGGCCGCTGCGACGAGGTGCTCAATTACGGTGAGCTGTTTTCCGCGCACGACCTGGATGACCTGCTCGCGCCGGCTGGCGTGGCGCGGTGGCTCGCCTTCAACCCGGACAACGCCCTCATCGTGGTGGTCGAAGGCCCCAGGCCCGAAGACTTCACCCGCGATTTCGCCAGGCGGTTTCCGTTGCACCAGCAGCTGATCGACCTGGGCCTGATCCCGCCACCGGTGATCCACTTCCTGGCGGTCGACTACGACCGGTTCCTGGCCCGCGCCGGGATGCCCACAACGGTGAGCGGCAAGGCCGGTCCGCGCGTGCACCACACGTTTGACGCCGCCTGGATGGAGGGGTTGTGCTGAGCCGGGCCGGGGCGGGACGACAGGATGGGCTGCGGATCGACCAGTTGCCGCCCGGGCCGGTCCATGCCGTCGGTGCCGCCGGGCTGGAGGTGGCCTCGATGGTGCGCTACCTGGTGGAGCAGGGCCGGGACGACATCGTGGTGCACGACCTTGCGCCAGAGTTCCGGGCCGCGTTCGAGCAGGCCCACAAGCTCCAGGCCCCGCAGCTGCGAGCCCGCTCCTGGGCGGCCCTGTCGCAGTGCACCGGAGGACTTCGCACCGGGCGGGACTACCTGACCGGCATCGAACACGCTGCCGCCGTGCTCACCCCCGTGGCGTGGTTTCTGCACCGCGCCAACGACCCGCTGCGCAGGGTCCGGGATCGGTTCGTGACCTGGCCGGACGCCTGCTTCGACCTGTGGGACGGCCCGGTCATCGGGGTCACCGGCACCGTCGGCAAGACCACCACGGCCGCTATTGCCGCCGTGCTCACCGGCGGGATCTTCGGCGGCAACGATCGTGAGTCGGAGACCGATCTCGACGTCCTGGCGCACCGGCCGGCGGACCAGGTGCTGGCCTTCGAGCTGTCCAACCGGCACCTGCACAACGGCTGGCGCCGCACGCTGGACGTCGGTGTGCTGACGGGGATTGCGCTCAACCACGAGGTCGATCACGGCAGCTTTGAGGCGTACCGGCAGACGAAGTACTCGATAGCCTCCGCGTGCGACCGGTTCCTCTTCCCGGCCGGGTTGCCGCGGCAGTGGCCCGACGCCGCCCAGGCGTGCTCACGCGGGGCGTCTTTTGGCAACGGTGGCCAGTGGCGGCTGGATGGCGACACGCTGCTCGGTCCCGGGGGGACAGCGTGTGAGCTGCCGGGCCTGGGTGCCAGCCCCGCGCTGACCCGGCAGAACGTGATCGCGGCCGCAGCGGCCGCCCTTCTCGCCGGTGTCCCTCCCGAGGTGGTGACCTCACGAGCGGCCGACCTGGGCCGCTCCGTGCCTCGGTATCGGCACGCCCGGCGTCGTGTCGGCGAGACCTGGGTCGTCAACGACGCCGCCTCGTGCGTGCCGGCCGCGACCGCGGCGTTGGTGCGCAGCCTGGCGGACCCGAGCGTGCTGGTCTGTGGGGGAGACCGGCAGCTCTACCGGCCAGGTGAGTTCGCCGAGCTGGCGGAGGCGGTCGCCGGCAATCCCGCCGTCGTGCAGGTGCTCACGATAGGCCCGATGGCACCCCACCTGGAGGCAGAGTTCGCCGCCGTCGGCGTGGTGCGGGTTCGCCAGGCCGCCGACCTGGCCGCTGCGGTGAGTGAGGCAGCAGGTGGGGGTATGGCGCGCGACGCCACCCTGGTCTTCTCACCCGGGTGCGGCACGGGCGCCTTGTACGTGGACAAGTACGCACGCGGAGAGGAGTTCGACCGTGTCGTCGGCCGGTTCTTCGGCGCCTGAGCCCCGAGATCGGCAGTGCCTGTACTGGGGGACCAAGCGGGCCGCCGATTTCGCTGCGGGCGTGCTCCTCGCCCTGCCCGCCGCACTGCTCGTCGGGCTCGCCGCGGCGTTCGGTGCGGTGGTGCAGGGCCGGCCGGTGCTGTTACGGCAGGAGCGGGTCGGCCGTGACGGCGTGCCGTTCCGGCTGCTCAAGCTGCGGACGATGACCGGCGCGCCCTCATTCGGGCGCGCCTACCAGGAGGAGGGAAGGATCACCCCATACGGCAGGATCCTGCGACGCTTGAAGGTTGACGAACTTCCTCAGGTCTGGCATCTGCTCACCGGGGAGATGAGCCTGGTCGGCCCACGGCCGCTGGCCGCCGTGCACGTCGCAGCTGCCGATGGCGGCGGGCGGCGACACCGGATCCGGCCGGGGTTCACCTGTCTGGCGCAGCTGGAGCTGATCGAGCATGGCTATCTGGACCGGTATCGGCAGGTTGCCCTCGATGAGGAATATCTCGATCGGGCCTGCTGGCGGATGGACCTGGCGATCCTGGCCCGCTCGGCCGCGCTGTTGCTGAAGTTGCCCCACCGGCGCGAACCGCTGGCCCGTCACCAGCCCGAGCTGGCCGGTGTCCGCCCGGAAGCGGCCGAAGCAGTGTCCCACCACGACCGTATCGGTTGACCGTCCTAACCCCCCAGATCACCCGGACTCTTCGGCAGACGCAGGGCTCGGTCGGCGTCGGACATGGCCTTCAGGAGCGTCATACCGTCAGCGCCGGTGATGTCGTAGCTGGCGACGAGCCATCGCACGATATCGATGGTCTCCATGGTCGGTATCTGCTGGAACATCGCGAAGTCCAGCGCGTCGCGGTCGTCGCTGATCCAGGTGGATCCCCGCCACTCGTCGACTTCGCGGATGAGGAAGCACGTCTGGGCCTCGCCGAGGTGCTTGAGCGGCTCGCTCGACCGGCCCCCAAAGACATCCCGCCGAATCACCTCGATGCGTCGGATGTGCGCCGGATCGGTGAGTTCGATCGGTTCACCGAGCCACGCCCCCTTGATGAGGCTGAACAGGTCTGGCAGGTAGTCGGCGGACTTCTGCGCTTCGGCGGCCACGGCCTCAGCCCATCGTCCCCGGTCGCCGAGAAAAGCGTGGAGCAGGTCAGCGCGACCGATGGCGGCGAAGTTACACAGAACGGTGTTGTCAGGGAAGATCCACGAAGGCACAGGTCAGCGCTCCGCGTCGTCGCTGCGCTCCAAATCGGCCCGCAAGGTCGCGGTGTCGACTCCGAGCAGTGACGCGTATGGGCGCAGCGTGGTCTTGCCGTCGAGATAGGCCGCCAACAGGTCGCGCGATAGCAGTCCGGGGTGGCGTCGTTCGGTTGCGTATGCCGTGGCGCGGGCCATCAACGTCGCATCGCCGGAGGCGCGCGCCGCCTGAGCGGCCGACATCGACTTCCATCGCTCGCTGGCCATGGCATCGATGAAGTTCAGCCGTTCGAGCCGGATGGCCAGCGCGGACGGAGACACCTTGAGCTCCAGGGCCAAGGCTCCAAACGCGGCGTCATCGAAGCCGGGCTGGACCCGTGCCCGGAGTCGCGACTCCGGCATGAGGAACGCCGAGGCGAACGCGTTGGCCCGCACCTCGCTCTGGTCGCCGCGAGCCGGTGCGTAGACATTCGGGTCGGCGTGGACGCCCTGGTCGTCGCCGAAGAGAACGTGGCCCAGCTCGTGCGCGATGGTGAACCGTTGGCGGAAGGCCACCGTGGTCACCGCCGCGACAATGAGTTTCGCCTCTGGCGTAGACACCGCCAGACCGTCGAAATTGTCGCCAAGAGCGACGATCGATACGTCGACGCCGAAGGCGGCCTCGACAACCTCGGCCAGGTCCCGGGCCGTAGCGTCCACACCGAGCGACTCGACTCGCGCCAAGGCCTCCTCCGCGAGCGCTTCCCCCTGCGCGGACGCTTGGGTCCGTCCGGACCGCAAAGGCACGGGTCGCCAAGGCTGCTCCCAGCCCAGGCGAGCGGCGGTCGCGCGCAACTCGCACAGTCGCTCCGCCTCGGCGATAGCTCTTTGCGACGAACTACCCGCAGCCGCCCGGGCAGCCATGGTCAGCGGTGTCTCTTCGCCGGTCATGAGCCAATCGACGGTGACCTTCGCACGCTCCGCGATCCTCGCCAGATCCAGCGACGAGAAGCGGCGGGTGCCTGCCAATGACTTGGACATCTTCGAGGGGTCGAGCCCCACTTCGGTGGCGAAGCTGCCTTGGCTGAGGCCGCTCTCCGCGATGAGGTCCCGGATGCGGCCGGCCGGCGTGTCCATAGGAACCAGCATGACGGTAACTTGCGATTCTCGCAACTCCATGTCACAGTCTCCTTTGGAATCGAAACCACCACAAGATGGTCGCGCCGAGCAAGCCTGAGATGGTTGGGTACTCACAACAACGACGCACCGAACTGGAGGGGGGCGCAGGGATGACTGTGACCGATCCCGATACTCGCAGCGACCACCGACAGGCGTGCCTACCTGAGGTCCCGCAGCCCGGCCGCGTCGTGGAAGTGCGTGGCGCGACGTGGGCGGTTGCCGACGTCAAAGGTCAAGGCCTGCCACGCAGTCCGGCTGACGAGAGCCAGGCGCGCACCCAGCATGTCGTCACGTTGCAGTCCCTCGACGAGGATCGCCTGGGCGAGGAGCTCAGCGTGGTGTGGGAGCTCGAGGTGGGGCACACGGTCGTACCCGACCAGGGCCTGCCCACGACGATCAGCCCAGAGGCGTTCGACGACCCCAACACGTTGGGGGCGTTCGTCGATGCGGTCCGCTGGGGAGCGGTGACCAGCGCCGATGCCAACTCCTACCAAGCGCCGTTCCGCAGCGGGGCCAACGTGGAGGCCTACCAGCTCGAACCGCTTCGTCGCGCCCTCCAAGCCCCCCGCACCAACCTCCTCCTCGCCGACGACGTCGGCCTCGGCAAGACCATCGAGGCCGGCTTGGTCATCCAGGAACTCCTGTTACGCCATCGCGCCCGCACCGTCATCATCGTCTGCCCGCCGAGTTTGGCGCTGAAGTGGCAGGACGAGATGCGGGAGAAGTTCGGCCTCGACTTCGTCATCGTCAACAGTGAGCGCCGGGCCGAGGTCCGGCGCTCCCACGGCCTTGCGGCCAACCCGTTCCGACTGTTCCCGCGCGTCATCGTCAGCATGGCGTGGCTCCCCACTCCACCTGCGCAACGTCTGCTCCGGGACATCTACGACGGGGTCGGTCGCCACCACTCGGCCCGCCGTTTCGCCTTCGACGTCCTCGTCGTCGATGAGGCTCACCACGTCGCTCCGTCCAGCCCCAGCGCCGTGGGTGGTGGGCGTGGTTACGCGGTCGACAGCCAGCGGACGATGGCGACCAGGGCTCTGGCCGAGAAGTGCGAACATCGCCTGTTCCTCAGCGCCACGCCCCATAACGGTCACTCGGAGTCGTTCACCGCGCTCCTCGAAATGATCGACAACCGCCGCTTCTCCCGGGGCGCCACGGTCGACGAGAGCGCGCTCAAAGCCGTGACCGTCCGCAGGCTCAAGACCGACATCAAGGACAAGGCCTTTCAGCCCCGCCAGATCATGACGATCCCGTTCACCCCCACCGATGACGAGGTGCAAGCGTTCGACCAGCTCGTCCGGATCCTCGACCGCTCGGCCCGGGCCAACGGTCGTCGTCGAGCCAACGACATCGTCGCGCTCCTGCTCAAGAAGCGGTTTCTGTCGAGCCCGTGGGCGTTCGCGCAGACACTGGCTCTCTATGAGCAGGCGAGGGCGACCGGTATCCAGCTGGAGATGCCTGACGACTACTACGTCGAGGTCATCGGCAGCGAGCAGTCCGACGAGGAGGAGGGCGCGACCGAGCACCCCGAGTTCGACGCACTCCGCCAGACCAAGGCCACCGACCCCCTGACGGCGGGGGACACCCGCGACATCGGGCGCCTCGTCGCGTGGGGCGACGGCTATGCGCACAAACCCGACTCCCGCCTGCGCGCCCTGATGACGACCCTCGATGCGGTCTGTCGCCCCGACGGCCGGACGTGGTCCAACGAGCGTGTCGTCATCTTCACCGAGTACGCGGCGACCCTCGCGTGGATCGTCGGGGTCCTCCAGCAGCACGGATACGGCGACGTCGTCGCGACCATTCAGGGCTCCACACCGACCGAGGACCGAGAGCAGATCCGGGCACGCTTCACCGCTCCGCCGACCCAGGATCCGGTGCGCGTCCTCGTCGCGACGGACGCGGCCGGCGAAGGGATCGACCTCCAGACCCACTGCCACCGCCTCATCAACGTCGATGTGCCCTTCAACCCCTCTCGGCTCGAGCAGCGGATCGGCCGGATCGACCGCTACGGCCAGCGGTTCGCCCCTCAGATCTACTACCTCGCCGCGACAGACACGACGAGCACGTACGCCGCGGACGTCGACTTCCTGCGCAGGATCGCCGAGAAGGTCAGCACCGTCGCGGCCGACCTCGGCTCGGTCAACCCGGTCATCGATGCCGAGATCCAGAGCCACTTCGGCGGCACACCGATCGCGCCCGCGCCGCGCACGCCCACGAAGGGGGCAGCGGCTGTCAACAAGTCCCTGGCCGGGGAGCAGGAGCTCAATGCCCAGCTCACCGAGCTGGCCCGGACCTACAGCACCCGCAAGGAGGCCATGCACCTCACGGCCGCGAGCAGCCGTCGTGTGGTCGACACCGCCTTGGCGCTCTCCGGGCAGCCGCTCCTGCGCGAGCGGGGTGACGAGGACACCGACGCCGAGGTCCTCGAGATTCCGGGCCTCGGCAGCGGATGGCACAAGGCGCTCGAGGGTCTGGACACCCGGCTGAGCCCAGGTGTCCTGCGGCCGATCACCTTCGACGACCAGGCCGCGAAGGACCGCACGGACATCGTGCACATCCACCTCGGCCACGCCCTGTTGCAGAAATCGGCCCGCATCCTGCGCAACAGCCTCTTCGGCTCCGACTCACGCGTGCACCGGGTGACGGCCGTCGTCGTCCCCGACCTCGACTACTCCTGCGTCGCCGCAGTGTCCCGCCTGGTCCTCGTCGGGCGAGGTGGCCTGCGGCTGCACGAGGAAATCTTCCTCACCGGCATCCGGATCAAAGGCAACGCCATGGCCGAAGACAAGGTCAACGACCTCCTCGATCGAGCCCTCGACGGCACAGGGCTGCAGCTGGCCAGCGCCCCGGTTCGCGTCCAGCTGACGCAACGCTGGAACGCCGACGGCTCGCGGATGCATGCACGCCTGACGGAGGCCATGGGCCGACGCGCCGAGCGTCGGCAGAAGGCGGTCACCGACAAGCTCGACGACCGCCGAGACGCCGACATCGACCGGGCCCGGCAGGTCTTCGCCGCCTTCCGCACCAACCTGGGCGACTCGCTCCGGGCCCTGCGGGACGCCGAGGACGAGCGCGAGTTCATGCTCGATCTGCCCGACGACCAACGTGACCAGCGCCGCCGCGACATCGCCCGGATGGAGGTGCGGCTCAGCACGCTCGGCGACGAGGAGAACCGCGAGGTGCAATCCCTGCGGGAGCGGTACGCCGACGTCCAGCCCTACGTGTCGGCCGCCGCGGTCGTCTTCGCGGTGACGCCGCAGGACGCCGCCGAGATGGGAGGTGCTCGCTGATGGCTCGGCCACGCCAGGTCGGCACGCGCCCTCCGGTCCGGTCCGGTCGCGACCAGCACCGGCAATGGCTTGCCTCGGTCGACACCGAAGGCCCCTTCCTCGCCCTGCCGCCCCTGCTGCGGGTGTGGCCGCAGGGCATGCCCGCCATCGACGCCGACGCCAAGGCGGCCCTCGCGGCGGCCAAACCGGCCTTCGACCGGTCGTGGGACCGCTGGCATGTCCACCGCGACGACTCCTCGGCCGTTGTGGACTACCGCGCGGCCCGCGACCGGTGGGTCGAGGTGGTCCTCCGCGACGTCCTCGGATGGGGGGACCTGTGGCAGCCGGGCGACCTCGTCGCCGACAGCGCCTCGGTGACCTCGCCGGACCATGCCGTCGCCGCCCGGCCGACGGGGGTCCTGAGAACCGGTGATCGAGTCGGCGCGCTCGTCTGGGTCATCGACCCCGTCGACGCGATGCGGGACCTGGCCGCTGACGCGTGGGCCAGCTCACCGATCGACCGGATGGAGCTGATGCTCCGTGCGAGCAGCATCCCCATCGGTGTCGTCACCGACGGCCGGTGGTGGGGCCTTGTCCACGCCACCCAGGAGACGATGGCCGCCTCCGGGGTCGTCGATGCCCAGACCTGGATCGAGGACGGCCCCGTCCGAGACGCCGTCGTGGCGCTCCTCGACGTGGCGCATCTGCTCGGAGGCGCGGAGGCGGAACGCCTGCCGGCACTCTTCGCGGCATCGGTGCTTGCTGCCGAGGAAATCACGGAGTCACTCGGCATCCAGGTGCGCAAGGCCGTCGAGCTCGTCGCGCAGGCCTTTGCCGAGAGTGCCGCCGCGGCTCGGGGCCGCGGCGACGCCGACCCCCTGCCCGACGACGGCGACCAGATCTACTCGGCCGTCGTCACCGTCCTCATGCGCGTCGTCTTCCTCCTCTTCGCCGAGGAGCGCGGACTGCTGCCGCAGGGCCAGCTCTTCGAGGCGGGATACGGACTGTCCGGCCAGCTCGACGCGCTGGGCGCCCGGGCCCGCGACGAGGGCGAAGAGGCCCTCGACGGCACCCACCTCACGTGGCATCGGCTCCTCGCGACATCGCAGGCGCTGTACGCCGGTGCCTCCTTCGAGGACATGCGGCTGCCCGCCTACGGCGGCTCGCTCTTCGACCCCCGCCGATTTGAGTTCCTCACCGCGACGACAACGCGTGGCACGTTGGCTCTCCAGGTGAGCGACCGGGTCATGCTCACCGTCCTGGACGCCGTCCAGACGGCGAAGGTCAGGGGCCAGGACGCGCGCCGGGTGTCCTTCCGCGACATCGACGTCGAGCAGATCGGCTACATCTACGAGGGTTTGCTCGGCTACACCTGCCGTCGCAGTGACGAGGTCATGCTCGGTCTCGTCGGCGGCGACGGGAACGAGCCCGAGATCCCGCTCGACACCCTCGATGATCTGTACGACGAGCACGGCTCCGACGCAGCGACCGCAGCCGCGGTGATCGCGTGGGCCAAGGCCGACCAGCCGGCCGCCAAACCTCCGACCCCCGCCGCCCTGACCAAGGCCTTCGGCGCAGGAGACACCCTCGAAGATGGCGAGCGCGCCCTGCTGGCGGTGACGGGCGACGCAGACCTGCGCGACAGGCTTCGGCCGTGGATCGGCGCGATCCGCAGGGACCTGCGCAACCGTCCCGTCGTCATCGTTCCCGGTGGCCTGGTCGTCACCGAGACGCCCTCTCGGCGCAACGCGGGCGCGCACTACACGCCGCGGGCGCTCGCCGAAGAGGTCGTCCACTACGCTCTCGAACCGATTGTTTACGCACCCGGACCCCACCAGACCTCGGACAGCACGCGATGGCGCCTCAAGCCGTCGACGGAGATCCTCGATCTCAAGGTTGCCGACATCGCCTGCGGCTCCGGTGCCTTCCTCGTCGCCGCCGCCAGATACCTCGCCAAGCGGCTCGTGGAGGCGTGGCGCGAGGAGGGCA
>JBDTWM010000103.1:0-10019 GCA_040006675.1 Dermatophilaceae bacterium
CGGCGGTCGCGGCGGTCGCGGCGGTCACGGACCTGACGGATCCCGCGGCGCCCGTCGGGCGATACTCGAGGCGGACATCACAACCTCACGACCGCGGTGACCCGTGGCATACGAAGAAGGCAGGACGCATGAGCGAGACGGTGGAGGCGACCGACACCCGTGGGACAACGGGTGCCCGTGAAACGACTGACGCGTCCGGGGCTACAGCAGGACCCGCGACGGGCAAGGACGCGGACGGGCATTGCGTCGACGAGCACGGCCAGTCCCCGGAAGGGTGCAACGGGCACGGCGGCTGCGGCGGAGGCGACGAGGGAGGCGGCTGCGACCACGGCACTCAGACGACGCCGCTGCTGGACGCACGCACCCTCGACTCGAGGATCCGGCAGAGCGCGATCTTCGGTGTCCTGATGGGCCTGCCCCCCGGCGAGGCGGTCACTGTGGTCACCCCCGGCGACCCCACGCCGATCGCGGAGCTGCTGAACGAGCGGCTGCCAGGCCAGTACGAGGCGACGGCCGCCGAGATGGAGGGCGATATCTTCTTGGTGACGTTCGAGCGCCTGGCCTGAGCCGGCGGCCGCCTGGCGACGTGACGCGCGCCGCTCGAAACGGATGACCTTGGCCCCCCGCATGTTCGCGGCGTTCCCGCACTGGTACGCGTCCCTGTTCGCGGGCTTCTACCTCCCGCTGCTGCTGATCCTGGTCGGTCTGATCATCGGGGCGCTCGGCCTGGAGTATCGCGGCAAGGGCGACACCGACGCGTGGCGGCGCGGCTGGGACGTCGCGATCATCGTGGGCTCGTTCCTGCCGGCGCTGTTGTGGGGCGTCGCATTCGCGAACATCGTCAACGGCATGCCGCTCGACGAGCGGACGATGGAATACACCGCAACCTGTTCACGCTGCTCAACCCGCTCACCCTTCTCGGTGGGCTGACGACGCTGGGCCTGTTCCTGACGCACGGCGCGCTGTTCGCGGCGCTGCGGGCGACCCGCGCCGGTCGCGACGGGTGGGGGTTCACGGGGACGTTCGTCTGCATCGCGCTGGTGGTGGCGACTCTGTTCACGGCACTGTTTCCGGATGTGCTTCCGAACTCGAACCCGGGTCAGTTCGGGCTGAGCGTGACGAACGCGTCGAGTTCGGAGTGCACGTTGAGGATCATGACCGGGGCGGCCGTGGTCTTCATGCCGATCGTGCTGGCGTACCAGGCGTGGTCGTACTGGGTGTTCCGTCGCCGCCTGACGAAGGAACACATCCCCGCGGCAGCGCATTACTGACCATCGGATCGGCGGAGTACGTGCTGCCGCGCTGCTTAAGCTCCTGAATCGTTTACTGTGACAACAGAATTCAGCTCTCCCTAGCAATCCCGTGACACGACTGACACCCGAGGCAGCCCACCCGAGGGCGGCCCCGGGACCCTTGGAGCCGCGCTGATGAAGCCGATGGATCCCACGCTCGCGCGCCTCGTCCCGGAGGCGAGACGCGACATCGCGGTCCTTGTCGTCTGCGGGGCCGCGCAGGGGCTGGCGGCGATAGGTCAGGCGTTCGCGTTGGCCTGGGTGCTCGTGTCCGTCGTCGAGAACCGCGCCTGGGGAGCGCCCGCGACGTGGTGCGTCGCCGCGTTCGCGGCGCGCGCTGCCGCGTCCGGCGCCGCCGAGATGGTGGCGGCGCGGGCTGGAGTGCGTGTCTCGGCCGCGTTGCGGCGCCGTCTGCTGACGAAGCTGCTCCGGCAGGATGCGGCGGCCAGGGACGATTCGGGGCGTCTGCTCACCCTCGCGACGCAGGGCGCGACCAGCGTGGAGCCCTACGTCGCGCGCTACCTGCCTGCTCTGGCCAACGCGGCCGTCCTGCCGGTCGCGGCGATCGTCGCGATGATCGCGCTGGACCCGGTGGCGGGCTTGATCCCGGTGCTCACGGTCCCGCTGCTGCCGGTGTTCGCGGCGCTGATCGGCTCGGCCACGAATGAGGCGACCGCCCGTCGATGGCGCACGCTGTCCCGCGTGTCAGGGCATTTCCTGGACGTGATGCGGGGGCTGCCGACGCTCGTCTCGTACGGCCGGGCCCGCGCCCAGACCTCGACGATCCGCGACGTGAGTCACCAGCATCGGGAGGCGACCGTGGCGACGCTGCGGCTGGCGTTCCTCAGCTCCGCGGCGCTGGAGCTGCTGGCGACGATCTCCGTGGCGCTCGTGACGGTGTGGACGGGCATCGCGCTCGCGCAGGGGCGCATGGAGCTGTGGCCCGCCCTGCCGCTGATCCTCTTGGCCCCCGAGGCGTACTGGCCCATCCGCCGCGTCGGCGCCGAGTTTCACGCCGCCGCCGATGGCGCCGCCGCGTTGCGCGACATGGCCGGCGAGCTCGGTGGGCAACGCTCGGATGCCGCGCGGCCGGTCGGGCGCCGGGACGGCTCGCCGGTCCGCGTGCGGGAGGTCCGCTATTCCTACGGCGAAGGCCTCCCCCTCGTCCTCGACCAGGTCACCCTCGACCTGTCCTCCCCCGGCCTGACCATCGTCACCGGTCCCACGGGGGCCGGCAAGACGACCCTGTTGGAGATCGTCGCCGGGCTGCGGCAGCCCACGAGCGGGCAGGTGGAGGCACCGCCGGCGCACCTCGTGACGCAGCGGCCGTTCCTGGCGCCCCTCAGCCTGCGCGACAACCTCCTGCTCGGGGTCGTGCCGCCAGGTGACCGAGCGCCGGGCGAGGGGCGCCTGCACCAGGTGCTCGCCGTCGTCGGCCTGACGGACCTGGTCCGCTCCCTGCCGGACGGGGTGGACACGATGCTCGGCGACGACGGCTTCGGCCTGTCCGCAGGCCAACGGGCCCGCGTCGCCATCGCGCGGGCGGTGCTGTCTCCAGCGCCGCTCCTGCTCTTCGACGAGCCGACCGCGCACCTGGACCCCCGGAGCGAGTCCCTCGTCACCTCCCTTCTGTACCGGTTATCCCGCGACCGGGCGGTCGTCGCGGTCACGCACCGGGACACCTTGCGCCGACTGCCGCACGCCCACGTCGAGCTGCCGACCGTGGCGGCATGACGCCCACGGTGCGGCTCATCCCCGGCACCCTGCCCGCCGCACTCGTCGGCGGGCTCGCGATGGCCTGCGGGGTGGCGTTGACCACCACGTCGGGCTGGCTCATCGTGGCCGCCTCGTTCGAACCGCCGATCCTCACCCTTCTGGTCGCGATCGTGCTGGTGCGAGCGTTCGGGATCGCCCGGCCCGCCCTGCGGTACGTGGAGCGGGTGCGCAGCCATGACGCGGCCCTGTCCTACCTCGCGGAGGAACGCGCCCGCACGTACGAACGCCTGATCCCTCTCACACCCGCCAGACTCGGCCGCCGCTCGAGGGGCGACGTGCTCGCGGGCGTCGTCGACGACCTGGACGACATCGCGTCAGCCCAGGTGCGCGTGGTGACCCCGCTCGTCGCGCTCGCCGTGACCGGCCTGCTCGCCGTCGTGGCCGACGGGGTGCTCTTGCTGCCCGCGGCGCTCGTGACGGGCTCGGCGGTGCTGTGGGCCCTGGTCGTCGGGTTCGTGAACTACGCCCTGGAGCGGCGCGCGCAGGCCGCCCACGTCGCCGCCCGCGCCCGCATCAGCAGAATCTGTGCGCTGCTGTCCGGCAACGCGCTCGACCTGGCCGCGGTCGGCGCGCAGGAGCAGGCCCTCACGTGGCTGGACGACGCGCACGCGGAGCTGGCGCGGACGATCGGGCGTCAGTCGTCCGCGCGCGCCGTCGGCGTCGCGGGGATGCCCCTGGTCACCGTGGCGCACGCCGTGCTGATGGCCGCGGTCGTCTCGCCGTGGATCTCCGTCGGCCTGCCGACCCCGTTCGCAGCGTTCCTCGTCCTGACCCCGGTGGCCCTGGGCGAGGTCGTCTCCGGGGTGCCCGACGCGGTCGACGCCCTCTCCCGGGCTCAGGGCGCGACGCGACGGCTGGGCGGCCTGCTCGACCAGCCCCCCGCGGTGGCCGACCCCGCGATGCCCGACCCCGCGATGCCCGACCCCGTGCCCACACCTCCACCGGCCGATCCCGAGTCGTTGGACGCCGGCCCGTGCACGCCGCCGGTGATCTCGCTGCGCGGGGTACGCGCCACCTGGGACGGGACGCGCGCCGACGTGGGACCGTTCGACGTCGAGGTGGCACCGGGGCAGTTCGTCGGTGTGGTCGGCGCGAACGGCTCCGGCAAGTCGACGCTGCTGGCCGTGCTGGCGCGGCACCTCGACCCGCGCGCGGGACGGTACGAACACGACGGTCACGACGTGTGCCACCTGCCGCTGGAGGAGGTGCGCTCACGGATGGCGGTCGTCGACGACGAGCCGCACATCTTCGCATCCACGCTGCGAGAAAACCTCCGCTTGTCCCGACCCGGCTGCGCGGACGAGAAGATCGAGGAAGCGCTGCGTCAGGCGGGGCTGGGCACGTGGTTCGACGGGCTGTCGGACGGGCTGGACACGACCCTGGGCGCCGAAGGACGGGGCGTGTCCGGCGGGGAGCGCTCGCGGCTCGCGATCGCCCGAGCCGTGCTGAGCGGCCGCGCGGTGGTGCTGCTCGACGAGCCCGTCGCCCATCTGGATCACCCGACGGCTCTCGCGGTGCTGCGCGACCTGCGGCACGCGACGCGTGGCCGCACGGTCGTTCTGGTCAGCCACCGCCCCGAGGGCCTATACGGCGCCGACCAGATCCTGCGGCTCGGGCCCGAGGAGCCGTACAGCTCGCCCCAGCCCCGCTGATCTCACGACCCGCTGATCTCACGACCCCGCTGATGTCATCGCCCGGGCGTCAGCGCCTTCTCGTCGGCGCGCTGCCGAGCGATGGCCTGGGCGGGGGTGCGCGATGCCACGACGGGAGCGGCGCCAGCACGGGTCAGTGGCGCGCGCATCCCCACCTCGTACACGTGTTCGTCGCCCGGCAGGGGCGTCGCGGGACACAGCGCGCCGGCTGCGGGCAGGAGGCCGGTGAGCAGGTACCCGCCCACCGATGTCTCGACGCATTCATTATCCCGAGCAAACGCGCCGTGGCCGCCCGCGTTGTCGACGGTCAGCAGGCGGATCGAGCCGATCAGCCGCTCTGAGCGCACCGCGCCCTCCCAGGGTGTGGCTGGGTCCAGTTCGTCCTGCACCATCAGCATCGACGCGGCGCCGGCGCCGATCGGGACGGGCTGCGACGTCGGCGCGTACGGCCAGTACGTGCACCAGCTCGCCACCCAGGTCCACCCGACCAGCGGATAGGCGGCGCCGAGCCGCATCCCCTGGGTCACCTGGCTCGGTTCGTCGCGCGGGCTGGGGGTGTCGTTGCACTGCACCGCCATGAAGACCGTACTCTCCGCAGCAGCGTCGTCGACCTGACGCCCTGAATGCCGGGCGCCCATGAGGTCCCCCGCTTTCGTCGCCGTGTCCACCGGGCGCGCGGAGCCGTCGTGCGGGGTCGCCGCCCGGACCGCCGACGCGATGGATGCCACCGAGCCACGGCGCACCGTAGGGGATCCCGGCGGCGCGATGATCCCGCCGACCGTGTCCAACAGCCCCGCCAGCTCGGCGGCGAGCTGCGGGAAGCCGCTATCGGAATACAGATTCCGCACGATCAGCTCGTCGACGTCGCGGGGCCACACCCCGGTGTAGCGTCCGCGGGCCGAAGCCGAGCGCACCTGCTCGTACGAGGTCTTCACCTGCGCGGGCGACGCTCCGAGCCCGTACTCGGGGTGGCGCGCCGCCCACGGGAGGAACTGCTGCTCGAACCGCCGCTGGAAGCCGTTCGGCTGCAACGCGAAACTCGCGTCCCACGGCTGGGTCAGGCTGACCGACGAGTCGAGGACGACCCGGCCGGTACGCGTCGGATAGCGCTGCGCATACTGCGCCGCGAGCCACGTCCCCGCCGAGATGCCCATCCAGTCGACGACGTCGACGCCCAGCCGGTCTCGAACGTACTCGTGATCGGAAACCATCTGCCGCGTCGAAATGTGCGGAAGGTACCACCCCGCTCGCGTGACGCAGCCGCTGACCGTCTGCTGAGCCGCTCGCTGTTGCGCCAAGACGGCCTGGGTCGTCGGGTTGCGGTAGTCGGTGAGGGAGTCGCGCGCCACCGGGCAGTCGAGCGGGGTCGACCCCCCCGAGCCCCGAGGGTCGACGCCGACCACGTCGTACAAGGGGCGAAGCTGCGACTCGACCTCGGCGAAATCGACGGCGTACGGACCGGCGGGCGCGCCCGGGCCGCCGGGGTTGACGAGCAGCACCCGTGTCGGACGAGCGTCGCCGGCCTTCTTCTCGCGGGGGATACGGGTGACCTGCGTGGTGACCGACCCGAGGGACGGGTTGTCCCAGTCCAGCGGGACCTGGACGCGGGCGCACACCGCCGTCACGGTCGACCCCGCTCGGCGCAACCGGTCGACCTCCGTCCGTACGGTCGGGTGACACGCCCCCGCGCTCCAAGACAGCGGCTGAGAGGACAGCGCGGCTGAGGAGAGCACTGTGCGGCTCGCGCCGTCGAGGGCCTGATCGGACGGGACGCCGCCCGCCGCCATCCGCTGCGCCGCCACCACGAACGAGGCCGCGCCCGCCGACGTGCCGGCACCGGCGGCGCCGGGCACTCCCGACGAGGTGACGACCGCTATTGCGTGCCGGGCCGTGACCGCGTGGCCGGCGCCGGTGACGGCGAGCGCCGCTGCCAGAGCAGCGCGGGTCCAGGCGCGCAGTCCAGGCGGCGCGGGCTGCGCCACTATGTCGCGCCGCGGGGGCCCGCGACGGTCCGGTACCGGCACGGCGGGCTCCTTTCGCACGGTGCGGCAGACGAGTCCCCGCAAACTCCAGGCGCGAGCGATGCGTCGCCCATGCCAGCCGAACACTATTGTCCCCCAGGGATACTGGCACAGTTTCGCACAGTGGGATCGCGGCGTTAGCGAGAGCCCCGGTCGCTCGCCGGCTCCGGGGTGCGCAGGACGGCGGTCCGGCGCGAACCGGTGAGCGCCGCCTCGCGCGCCGACCCGCAGGAAACACGAGAACACCACCCTTTCGTGGGAGACTGGGGCACAACGCACGACGACACGGAGGCCCCCGACCATGGCCAGCACCACGCCCCCGCCTGCGGGCGACGGTTACCCCGACGGGCTCGACGAGTTCGACCGACCCGGCGAGCCCAACGGCCGCGACGACGCGCCGGGCGCCACCGAGGACGCCGCCCCCGCCTGGGGCGAGCAGTTGCAGGCCAGCTACGAACAGGGCGACTCCGGCGGCTGGGGCGCGCCGCACCAGTACGACACCGGTCCGCTGCGGCTCGGCCTCGGCGCGCACGACGACAATGCGTCGGCCGACGGTCCGGGCGACCCGCCGGATGACTTCGGCGCCCCCCAGCCTCCGCCGGCGCCCGGGCCGGGCTCCTCCGCGCGGGGCCCCTACGAGCAGACGCGCGAGCAGACGCCGTATGCGCAGGGCACCTACCCGCAAGGGTCATACGAGCACGCCGGCTACGGGCAGGGCCCCGGCCAGCGCGCGTACGAGCAACCCCAGGGGCCGGGCGCTTTCGAGGAGTCCTACGACCACGGCGGTTACCCGCCTCCCCCGCAGGGCTACCCCCAGTCGGGGCCGATGCCGGTGGCGCCGCCCCCCTCCCTGGAAGGCTTCAGGGCCGGGACGTACAACCCGGGCAACCCGGGCAACCCGGGCACGTATAACCCGGGCTCGTACAGCCCGGGTGCGTACGGGCCGACGCCGCCTCGGAAGTCCGGGCGCCGCGACGGGCTGGCCGCGATGTTCGATTTCACGTTCGCGCGCAAGGCCACGCACGCGATCGCGCCGGTGCTGTTCTGGCTGGTCGTGGCATGGGGCGTCTTCCAGGTGCTCTACGTCCTGGTGTCCTTGGCGGGAGCCGGGTCGTTCGGTCCCGGGGCCGGCGCCACCTTCCTCGGGGTGGTGGCGGCGATCTTCGACGCGCTGCTGAAGATCGCGCTCGCACGGGTGTTCCTGGAGCTGGCGATCAACGTGGCCGACATGGCCGAGCGCGCGCAATCCGGTACGGCTGCCCGGTGAATGATCCGTACCGCATCTGCGTCGTGTGCTCAGGCAACATCTGCCGCTCCCCGATGGGAGAGGTCGTGCTGCGCGAGCGTTTCGCGCAGGCGGGGTTACACGACGGCCATGTGCTGGTCGACAGCGCCGGCACGGGGGCGTGGCACGTCGGCGGTCCGGCTGACCGTCGGGCAGTGACGGCGCTGGTCAAGGGCGGATACGCGCCAGGATCGCACCGCGCCCGCTCGTACGACGTCTCGTGGTTCGCGCGACACGACCTGGTGCTCGCCGCGGACCGGGGGCACTTGCGCTGGCTGCGTCGGGAGGCGCAGACCGAGGGGTACGACGCGGGACCGCCGGGCTCGGGCGCCGATGTGGAGATCGGGCTGCTGCGCGAGTTCGACGCCAACGCCGTCGAGGCGGGAACGTTGGACGTCGACGACCCGTACTACGGAGGCGCGCGCGAGTTCGACGCCTGTCTGGCGCAGGTGGAGGGCGCCGTCGACGGAGTGGTGGCCTACGTGACCGCGGTGCTCCTCGAGCGTTGAACCGCCCATCCGGGTCGGTGGCGGCTCTGGTTGGATGGCGTCATGCGTTCACTCGCCGACGCCACACCCCCCATCGCTCTGGGAGCGCTCGACGGCCGTTACCGCGCTGTCGTCGCCCCGTTCGTCGACCACTTGTCCGAGGCTGCGCTCAACCGTGAACGCGTGCACATCGAGGTCGAGTGGCTGATCCACCTCACCAGCGCCGGGGTGATCCCGGGGGTCCGCGCTCTCACGGCTCCGGAGCAGGCATCGCTGCGCGCGGTCGTCGATGACTTCGGGTCCCAGGACGTGGCGGAGCTGGCCGAGATCGAGCGGGAGACGGTGCATGACGTCAAGGCGGTCGAGTACTACCTGAAGCGCCGTCTCGCGCACATCGCTCCGGACGATCCGGGCCTGGCGGAGCTGATCCACTTCTGCTGTACGAGTGAAGACGTCAACAACCTGTCCTACGCGCTGATGATCTCCGGGGCGATACGGCAGGTCTGGCTCCCGACGGCGACCTCGCTCGTGGAGCAGGTCGCGACGATGGCCCACAACCTGGCCGACGTGCCGTTGCTCGCTCACACCCACGGGCAGCCGGCCACCCCGACCACGCTCGGCAAGGAGCTGGCGGTGTTCGCCCACCGCCTGGCCCGCCAGCTGCGCCGGATCCGCGCGCAGGAGTACCTGGGCAAGATCAACGGCGCGACGGGCACGTACGGGGCACACGTCCTCGCCGTGCCCGGCGCGGACTGGCCAGAGCTCAGCCGCGCCTTCGTCGCCGAGGTCCTCGGCCTCACGTGGAACCCACTCACCACGCAGATCGAGCCGCACGACTGGCAGGCGGAGTTGTACGCGGACGTGGCGAGGTTCAACCGGATCCTGCACAACGCGTGCACGGATATCTGGGCATACATCTCGTGGGGGTACTTCGCGCAGGTCCGCGGTCAGGGCACGGTCGGCTCGTCCACCATGCCGCACAAGGTCAACCCGATCCGCTTCGAGAACGCCGAGGCCAACCTGGAGGTCAGCACCGCGCTGCTCGATCTGCTCGCCGCCACGCTGGTGACCTCTCGGCTGCAACGCGACCTCACCGACTCCTCGATGCAGCGCAACGTCGGCACCGCCCTCGGGCACAGCCTGCTCGCGCTCGACAACGTGCGCCGCGGGCTCCTGGGGCTGGACGCGGCGCCGGACGTGATGGCCGACGCCCTCTACGACAACTGGGAGGTGCTCGGGGAGCCCATCCAGTCGGTGATGCGGACGCTCGCCGCGCGGGGGGTGCCCGGCATGGACAAGCCGTACGAACGGCTGAAGGACCTGACCCGCGGGCGTCGCGTCACCGGTGAGGACCTGCGGGCGTTCGTGCGCTCCCTGGGGCTTCCCGACGCCGAACGTGAGCGGCTGCTCGCGCTGACCCCCGCGACGTACGTCGGCCTCGCTCCCCAGCTGGTGCGCGACCACCTGTCGATCACCTGACTCCACGCTCATCCTGGGCTCCTCCT
>JBDTWM010000104.1:0-9985 GCA_040006675.1 Dermatophilaceae bacterium
CTTCTTCGCGGTGGACTTCGCGGCGGCGCTCTTGCGGGTCGTCGGACCCTTCGCGCGCTTCTCGGCGAGCAGCTCGTACGCCCGGTCTGCCGTCAGCGTCTCGATCTCGTCGTCGCGACGCAGCGTGGCGTTCGTGGTCCCGTCGGTGACGTACGGCCCGAACCGGCCCTCCTTCACCACCACCGGTGTGCCCGACTCGGGGTCTGGACCGAACTCGGCGAGCGGCGGCTTGGCGGCGGCGCGGCCCCGCGTCTTCGGCTGGGCGTAGATCTGCAGCGCCTGCTCCAACGTGATGTCGAACAGCTGCTCCTCCGTCGCGAGCGACCGCGAGTCCGTGCCCTTCTTCAAGTACGGTCCGTAGCGCCCGTTCTGCGCGGTGATCTCCGTGCCCTCCGCGTCGGCGCCGACGACCCGCGGCAGGCTGAACAGCCGCAACGCCGTGTCCAGGTCGATGGTGGCGAGCGACATCGACTGGAACAGCGACGCGGTCTTCGGCTTGATCTTGGCCCGGCCTGTCTTGGCCGCATCCTCCGGCGACAAGACTTCGGTGACATACGGCCCGTACCGTCCAGCCTTGGCCACGATCTGGCGTCCGCTGTCCGGATGTGCCCCGAGCTCACGGCCGTCGTCAGAGGCGGACTCCAGCAGCTCCCGGGCCTTGGCCGGCGTCATCTCGTCGGGCGCGATGTCGTCCGGCACGCTGGCCCGGCGCGGCTTCGCAGCGGGTTCCGCCGGCTCCGCCACGGGCGCGGAGAGAGCCGCGGCGCCTTCCGAGGGGCCGGCCCCTTCGACCACGGCGTCACTCGCGCGCGGTGGGGATTGCTCGGCCTGCTGCACATACGGCCCGTACCGCCCGACCCGCACGACCATGCCCTCCCCGAGGGGGATCGTCGAGATCTCACGGGCGTCGATCTCACCGAGGTGGTCCACGAGCTCCCGAAGTCCTTCGTCGCTGATGTCCTCGTCCCCGAAGTAGAACCGGCTCAGCCATTCCACCCGGCCCAGGTCGCCGGCGGCGATCTCGTCCAGGTCCTCCTCGAGTTTCGCGGTGAACTGGTAGTCGATGAGCTTGGCGAAGTGCGCCTCCAGCAGCTGGGTGACGGCGAACGCCAGCCACGTCGGCACCAGCGCGGTGCCGCGGCGGGACACGTAGCCCCGGTCGGAGATCGTGCGCAGCGTCGGGGCGTACGTCGACGGCCTCCCGATCCCCATCTCCTCCATGGCCTTGACCAGGGATGCCTCCGTGTAGCGCGCGGGCGGGCTCGTCTCGTGCCCGTCCGCTTGCGCCGACTCCACGTCGAGCACAGCCCCGACGCCGAGCTTGGGCAGGCGACGCTCTTCCTCGCGGTCCGCGATCACGGCCCGGGCGGCGGCGCGCGCGTCGGGATCGTCGTCGCGGCCCTCCTCGTAGGCGGCGAGGAACCCTCGGAAGGTGATCACGGTGCCCGACGCGGAGAGCTCGGCGGTCTCGAATCCGCCCGCACCGCCGATGTGCGCCGCGACCTTGACGGTCGAGGTCGACCCGCGCGCGTCCGCCATCTGCGAGGCCAGCGTGCGCTTCCAGACCAGCTCGTAGAGCGCGAAGTCCTCACCGCGCAGCTCCCCCGCAACCTGTGCCGGCGTCCGGAACCGGTCGCCCGCGGGCCGGATCGCCTCGTGCGCCTCCTGGGCGTTCTTGACCTTCTTCTCGTAGCGGCGCGGCTGCTCGGGCACGTACTCCGCCCCGTACATGTCCCGCGCCTGCGTCCGCGCCGCGGTCAGCGCCGACTCCGACAGCGTGGTCGAGTCGGTCCGCATGTACGTGATGTAGCCGCCCTCATAGAGCCGCTGCGCCACGCGCATGGCCGACGAAGCGTTGAGCCGCAGCTTGCGCCCGGCCTCCTGCTGCAGCGTCGAGGTCGTGAACGGCGCGGACGGCCGGCGCGTGTACGGTTTGTCGGCCACCTCGCTCACGGCGACGTCCCGCCCGGCCACGCCCGACCCGGCGCCCGCCAACGCCTCCGCGACAGCGCGCGCGGCCACCTCGTCGAGGTGCAGCGCGTGGCCCTTGAGCCGGCCGTCATCACCGAAGTCGCGCCCGGACGCCACCTTCGCACCATCCAACGCGGTGAGCCGCGCCGAGAACGCCTGCGCCGGCGTCCCCGCCGGGGCCAAGACGGCAGTCACGTCCCAGTACGAGGCCTTCCTGAACGCCATCCGCTCCCGCTCGCGTTCCACCACGAGCCGGGTGACGACCGACTGCACACGACCGGCGGACAGGCCCTGGCGGACCTTGCGCCACAGGACAGGGCTCACCTCGTAGCCGTACAACCGGTCGAGGATCCGCCGCGTCTCCTGCGCGTCCACCAGGTCGGTGTCGAGATCCCTGGTCTGCTGGACGGCGCGCTGGATGGCCTCCTGGGTGATCTCGTGGAACACCATGCGCTTGACCGGCACCTTGGGGTTGAGCACCTGCATCAGGTGCCAGGCGATGGCCTCGCCCTCGCGGTCCTCATCGGTGGCGAGGTAGAGCTCGTCGGCCTCCTTGAGGGCGCGTTTGAGCTCGGTCACCTTGCGCTTCTTGTCGGCGTCGACCACGTAATAAGGCTCGAACCCCGCGTCCACGTTGACCGCGAACCGCCCGAACGGGCCCTTCTTCATGTCGGCGGGAAGCTCAGAGGGGTTGGGCAGATCCCGGATGTGTCCCGAACTGGCCGCCACGTCGTACCCGCTGCCGAGGTATCCGGCGATCGTGGTCGCCTTGCTGGGCGACTCGACGATGACGAGCTTGCGTCCTGCGCTACCTGCCACTTGTCTTCCTACTCCCTGGCCACGTGCAGCGGATTCGTCGCTGCGTCGACGTGGTTCGCCTCGTCCTGGGGTCGATTCCGGCCTGCACAGCTACGGATCGTCCGCGAGGCAAAAACTCCCGAGGCCGACGGCCTGCTGCTGCGGACCGTCCGCGGACACCCTACGCACAGCCCGGGCACACCGTAACGCGTCGGGGGCCCGGGCTGTCGATACACCGTCGCATCTCCCGCTCGCCCCGCCCGCGGTTCACTCCTCCCACGGGCGCAGAAGCCCGTCCGCGATCTGGCCTTCGATGCCGGCCAGCGCCCCCGCGATCACGTCTGCGGCCGGGCGGTGCAGGACGGCGGCGATCGCGTGCAGCGCCGCCCGGGCCGTCAGCTCGCCGTCGCACACGGAGGCGAACGCGGCGAGCACCTGATCGAGGCGAACGTCGCGCCGCAGACCGGTACCCGACCGCACCGTCATCAGGGACGGGTCGGGGTCACCCGGTCGGCCGTACGTGTGAGTGGTGACGTCGTCGGCGTACACCCAGCGTCGCTCGAGAATTCCCGGCGCGCCGGCCTTGGCGAGCCAGCGGCGCGCGTGGACCGCGTCGAGGATCCACGGCCCCATGGGCGCCACGACCGGCCCGTGGTGGTCGATGAGGTCGACGCGGCCAGGGCGTGGCGCGCGCCCGTCGTCGACGCCCGGCACGCCGGCCGGCGACCGCGACAGCGTGATCACGCCGAAGCCGATCGACTCCACGCCGCGGACCTCGAAGTCGTCGAGCCAGGCCTCGAGCAGCGCCCGGTAGGCGGGTGTCCCGGGGCGGTGACCGCCGTCGCGGGCCCATGTCTGCGCGTATTCGCACGGGTCCTGCACCTCGCGCTGCACCACGAGCGCGTCAAGTCTGTCCCCGCCCGAGCACGCACCGTCCAGCCACTCGCTCCACACGTCGCGCCAGTCCTGCCCGCGCTGGACCTCCCAGTTGCCGAGGAAATGGGCGATCCCGCCGGGGGCCAGGTGCTCCCCGATGCCTCGGACCAGCCGGCGGACCAGAGCGTCGCCACGCTCCCCACCGTCCCGGTAGGTGTAGCGCGGCACGTCGCGTCGGCGTGGCGTGATCACGAACGGCGGGTTGCTCACGATGAGGTCGAACCGCTCGCCCGCGACCGGTTCGAGCAGGTCACCGCGACGTAGGTCCCAGTCCTGCCCGGCCAGGGCCGCGTTGAACGCGGCGAACTCCAGCGCGCGCGGCGAGATATCGGTCGCCACCACGTGGGTGCAGTGGCTGTGCAAGTGGAGCGCCTGGACGCCGCACCCGGTGCCGAGGTCGAGCGCTCGCGTCGCGGGCGGCCTCGGCGTCCAGGACGCCAGCGTCGCCGAGGCGCCGCCGACCCCCAGGACATGCTCTGGGTGCAGGGGGGCTTCGGTGGCCAGCTCCCCCAGGTCGGACGCCACCCACCAGGCGTGGGTCTCATCCCCGTACGGGCGCAGGTCGCAGCTCGAGGTGACGCGTGAACGCCCCCTCCCATCCGCCGGCCAGGCCAGCAGGCCGAGCCGATCCAGCCCGTCGGGGCCGGTCCTGGGGAACGCGCGCGCGACCTGATCGACATCCACCGCGTCGCCGAGGGTCAACAGCGCGATCACCGTCGCGATCGCCCCGGGCTGCGCCACGATCCGGCGCCGAGCGGGCAGCGGCTCCTCGCGGTGCAGCGCCGCGCCGGCGCGCTCGCCGAGGAAGTTCGCGACGCCGTCGGGCGTGTACGCGGTGGCTTCCAGATCCGCGCGTAGGTTGTCGAGGTCGCCCGGGTCGGCTCGCGCGCCGGGGGGCGGGAACGGCGCTGGTACGGGGGGTGTCAGCCGCCGATGGAGGTCGGTGGGCGCATCGCTCACGGTGCCACCTCCCTACTCGGGGCCGATCCCCCTAGAGCGGATCTCCCTAGAGCAGGTCCATCGAGAGCAGATCCCTCAAGCCGCCCGCCGAGTCTGCGGCGAGGTCAGGGAGCTTGCGGGACTCCACCACGTGGGCGGCTACGGATCGAAGCTTCATGTTGCGGTCCTGGGAGTAGCGGCGCAGCACCGAGAACGCCTGATCGGTGGAGAGGTCGAAACGCTCCATGAGCATGCCTTGCGCCAGGCCGATGACGTGGCGCCCGTCCATGGCCGCGCGCAGACCGCTCTCCGTCTGCGCCGCCGCGAGCGCGACGGACGCGTGCCCGGCGAAGACAGCCGCGACCGCCGCGTCGTCGGTGTCGAAGTGGTGGGGTTGCGAGCTGTAGATGTTGATCGAGCCGATCGTGCCCGACTGAGTGAACAAGCGGACCGAGACCACGCTGCGTATCCCCAACTCCAGGACCGCGCGACACCAGGTCGGCCAGCGGGTCTCGGTCGCGGTATCGGCGATGATGAAGGAGGTGTGGTCGTCCATCGCTTCGAGGCAGGGGCCCTCGCCGCACTCCAGCTGCAGGTTGTCGACACGGCGGACGAGTTCGTCGGTCACGGCCGCGGTCACCACCTTGTTGCGGCCGTGCACCACCATGACCCCGCACATGTCAGAATTCACTGTTGCGCAGGCGAGTTCGACGATGCCATGCAGCGTCTGGTCAACGTCCTCCTGGGCGTGAAGCACTTGGGCGATATCCGCGAAGTCCGACGCGCTGGTCGTCACATTTCCTCGTCTCTGACACACTTCGCGTGTCGTCCTCACCAGCGAGCGGTCGAAGGTGACAACGATAGGCCACCACTCTATGCGGGCCTGCTGGCGCACCCGATACCCGAGCAAAGCGGCCGACCGCGCGGTCAGGACGCCAGGGACTCGACCTCCATGCTGTGGCGCAGGTCGTTCAAGATGCGTGTCAGGAGGCGTGACACCTGCATCTGGCTGACGCCGATCTCCGCGCCGATCCGATCCTGGGTCCATCCCCGAACGAACCGCAGCAGCAGGATGCGCCGGTCACGCTCACTCAAGCGCTGGAGCGCCGGGCGCAGGCACTCCATGTTGTCGACGTGCTCATAGCGGTCGCGATCGTCGACGAGCAGATCCGCGAGCACGGCCACCCCGGGGCGTCCCGGCGAATCCAGCGACAGCGTCGTGTAGCACCCGTCGGTCATCTCCGCCTCGGCCAGTTCCGAGGTGGCCACGCCGAGGCGCTCAGCGATTTCCTGGGGTGTGGCGGCACGCGCGTACTCCTGTTGAAGGTCAGCTCGCGCCGCCGCCAGCTGGCTCCTCAGCTCCTGCAGTCGCCGGGGCGGGCGCACGACCCACCCGAAGTCGCGGAAGTGCCGCTTGACCTCTCCCGAGATCGTCGGGACCGCGTAGGCGAGGAAGCCGGCGCCCTCGCCCGGCTTATACCCCTGGGTCGCCTTCACCAGCCCGAGGTAGGCCACCTGCACCAAATCGTCGGAATCGATTCCTCGCGCGCGGTAGCGTCCCGCGATCGACTCGGCGACCGGACCGTTGAGCAGGACGACCTGGTCGAGGTAGTTTTGCCGCTCCGTGGGTTGGTCGCAGTCGGCCGCCAGCGCGAGGAGTTCTTGGCTGTGCGCATCGCGGGTCGCCGCGTCAATTTCGCCGATGTGGCGTCCAAGCAGCCACTCGGGCAAGGCGTGTGCGGCGGCGAAGAGGCTCCGAGGCACCTGATTGCTCCCCCATGACGAATCTCACGTGGCGCGCGGCTGGACCACAGTAACGACGTTAGGCGCAACTCGCGACATATCGCAAGTTCCGCACGACTACGCATTTTCACTCGGACGCAAAAAGGGAGCACCAAGTGAACAGCCGTCCAACTCAGGCAAGAAGGTGTCTGGCGGTCCCGCGAGATGAGCGCCGTAGGGTTAGCCGTGGCACATCCACCGCCCGGGTCAGGAAGCGCCCGCCGATCGCCCGGCGTTCGTTCCGGCGCGGAACGAGGTGAGCGCCTCGGACACCGTCTCATGCAGCGGGAAGACGGTGTCCAACCCGGTGATCGACAGCACGCGCAGCATGCGGGGAGCCGCCACCACGATGCGGATGCTGCCCCGTCGAGCTCGCACCACCTTCAAGCGCCCGACGAGCACCCCCAGACCGGTGGAGTCCATAAACGGCACCTCGCGAAGATCGACGACCAACCAGCACAGGCCCGAGGCGAGCACCCGGTCGATGGCGTCTCGGAGGCGGAACGCGCTGGTGACGTCGACGTCCCCCGCGGGGGTGATCACGGCGATGCCGTCTTGCTCCTGTACTGTCACCTCGAGATCTGGCACCCGTTCTCCCTCCGCCGTCGTCGGTCACCCTAGCCGCGTCGGTACGTCGCCCGCGACCCCACCGCGTTGACCTTGGCGCGGGCGGCCGCGCTGCCGGTGAGACTCGGGCCGTACGGTGTCCTCGATGAGCGCGCGCGATCCGGCGGAGGTGCTCGCGACGTGGGCCTGCGGCCAGCGCCGAGAGTCCTTGCTGCACGTGCATCGGTCAGCTGCTCGAGAGGCCAGCACGGGCACGTGGCCGAGCTGGCTTGCGCCCCCGGTGGCGGCCGCGCTCGCCGCGGCCGGACTCGGTGACCCGTGGGTCCATCAGCTGCTGGCGGCGGAGGAGCTGTGGGCGGGTCGGTCCGTGGCGATGGCCACCGGCACGGCGTCGGGCAAATCGTTGGGCTACCTGATGCCGGTGCTGTCGGCGCTGGCCGCCAGTGAGCGGACGCTGGCCGGTCGCGGCGCCGGTGCGCTCTACCTGGCGCCGACCAAGGCGCTCGCCGCGGACCAGTTGGCGCACGTCGCCGCGCTGGCCGTTCCGGGAGTGCGCCCCGCGACGTACGACGGAGACACCCCCCGTGACGAGCGAGCCTGGATCCGGGCGCATGCGAACTATGTGCTCACGAACCCGGACATGCTGCACCACGCCCTGTTGCCCGCCCACGAGGCGTGGTCCGGCTTCTGGCGAGCGTTGCGATTTGTGGTCGTGGACGAGGCTCACGTCTACCGAGGGGTGTTCGGCGCCCACGTCGCTGCCGTGCTGCGGCGGTTGCGACGCGTCTGCGCGCGGTACGGGACGGAGCCGGCGTTCGTGGTGGCGTCGGCCACGTTGGACGCGCCCGCGCGGCACGCGCGGGACCTCGTCGGGGTGCCGGCCCTGGCGGTGACCCAGGATGGCTCGCCCCGCCCGGAGCGGCACCTGGCCTTCTGGGAGCCGCCGCTGGTGCGAGGAGAGGACGGGGTGGATCGACGGCGCAGCGCGACGGCTGAGGCGGCCGACCTGCTGGCCGATCTCGTGGCGCGGGACGTGCAGACCGTGGTGTTCGCCCGCTCGAGGGCAGCGGCGGAATCGGTGGCGGCGGGGGCCCGACGCGCCGTAGGCGAGACGCGGCCAGACCTGATGGGGCGGGTGGCCTCGTACCGGGGCGGGTACCTCCCGGAGGAGCGCCGGGCACTGGAGCGCGCCCTGCGCCGGCGGGAGCTGTTGGGGCTGGCCACGACGAACGCATTAGAGCTGGGCATCGACATCGGCGGGCTGGACGCGGTGCTGGTCGCGGGCTGGCCGGGCAGCCGCGCGTCGCTGTGGCAGCAGGTGGGACGCGCCGGCCGGGCCGGTCGCGCGGCGCTGGGGGTGTTCATCGCGGCGGGGGACCCCCTGGACACGTACCTGGTGCACCATCCGGAGGTCGTGGTGGGGGCGCCCATCGAAGCTGCGGTGCTGGACCCGCACAACCCGTACGTCCTCGCGCCTCATCTGACCGCCGCCGCCGCCGAGCTGCCGCTGCGCACCGAGGACGCGAACCTGTTCGGTCCCGGGACGCGTCTCCTGCTGGACTCGCTGGTGGCTGCGGGGGCGCTGCGGCGCCGGCCGTCGGGCTGGTACTGGATGTCGGCCCGTCACCCGGCGGCGGACTTCACGCTGCGGGGCGCCGACCAGCCCGTCGCGGTGGTCGAGGCCGACACGGGTCGCGTGATCGGCACCGTCGACGGCGCGCGGGCGGACGCGACCGTGCACCCTGGCGCGGTGCACGTGCACCAGGGTCGTACGTACGTGGTGACGAGCCTGGATCTGGGCAGCGCGACGGCGCTGGCGGTCGAGGGTGACCCCGGCTGGTTCACGCAGGCGCGGGCGGTCAGCGCGTTCGACATCCGCTTCGTGCGGCGGCGGGAGGAGAACGGGCCGGTCACGAGGTCGTACGGGAGGGTGCTGGTCCGTCGTCAGGTGGTGTCGTTCCTGCGCCGGTTGCCCGGCGGGGAGGTGCTCGGCGAGCATCCTCTCCAGCTGCCGGAGCGCCAGCTGGAGACGACCGCGACGTGGTGGACGGTGGACGCATCATCTCTGGAGTCGGCGTTGGCCGAGGTAGGTCTGGGGCCCGAAGACGTGGCGGGCGCGCTGCACGCGGCCGAGCACGCCGCGATCGGACTGTTGCCGCTGGTGGCGACCGCGGACCGGTGGGATGTCGGCGGGGTGTCGACGGAGCTACACCCGGACACGGGACGTCCGACGATCATGGTGTACGACGGGTATCCGGGCGGGGCCGGCTTCGCCGAGCGAGGGTTCGCCGCGGCGCGAGACTGGCTGGCCGCGACGCGAGACGCGGTGGACGGGTGTGGCTGCGTGGACGGGTGCCCGGCCTGCGTCCAGTCCCCGAAGTGCGGCAACGGCAACGAGCCCCTGTCCAAGCCCGGCGCGGTTCGGGTGCTGGACCTCTTGCTGGCCGCCACCGGGGACGTGCTGGCCACCACCCACGGCGTGCCTGCGGAGAACTTCTGAGCAGGGCGGTTGGCCGTCTGGCTTCCCTGTCGAGATAGGGCTTCCCTGTGCAGCCCACCGCCCACCGCAGCCCACCGCCCACCGGGGTCTCACGCGCCCCGACGCGGCGGGACGTGCCCGTCACCTCACCACGGGCGCCGGACCGGCACGGGCGCGCGCGACGGCCGGCTGCCGGATCAGGGCCTGCGCCCAGGGCACCCGAACCGACACCTTGACCTCCACCTCCTCGCCCCTCACCTGGCAACCCATCACCTCCGCGGCCTGGGCCCCCGCGATCGTCGCCGCCCGAACGCAGGCCTGGGTGACGTCGGAGCCGCCCGAGAGCGTCTGGGCGCCGGCGAGCGCGGCCAAGTCGGCAGCAGCGGCGGCACGATGAGCCGCCACGACCGCCCCACACAGGGCGACCCCGGCCAGTAGCACCGCACACAGGACGACCATGAGCCCCAGCGCCAGCACGGTGCCCGAACCGCGCTCGTGTGCTGATCGCGTCTC
>JBDTWM010000105.1:0-9968 GCA_040006675.1 Dermatophilaceae bacterium
TGCACCGCCTTGTACGTGTTGTTGCCGGTGTTGAGGTCGGGGAAGATCAGCACGGTCGCGCGACCGGCGACGGGGGAGTCCTTGGCCTTGCTGGCCGCGACGGTCGGGTCGACGGCGGCGTCGTACTGCAGCGGACCGTCGACCAGGAGATCTGGTGCGCGCCGCCGCACGAGTTCGGTCGCCAGGCGCACCTTGTCGACGTCGGCGCCGGACCCGGATTCGCCGGTGCTGTAGGAGAGCATGGCCACGCAGGGGTGGATCCCGAACTGACGCGCGGTCTCCGCGGAGGAGATCGCGATGTCGGCCAGTTGCTCCGGGTTCGGGTCGGGGTTCACCGCGCAGTCCCCGTAGGTCAGCACCTTGTCGGCGAGGCACATGAGGAACACCGACGACACCACGGAGGTGCCCGGCGCGGTCTTGATGATCTCCAGGGCCGGGCGGATCGTGTGGGCGGTCGTGTTGACCGCGCCCGAGACCATGCCGTCGGCGAGACCCGCGTGGACCATCATCGTGCCGAAGTAGGCCACGTCGGCCACGGTGTCGTACGCCTGGTCGTAGGTGACGCCTTTGTGCGCGCGCAGCACCGCGTACTCCTTCGCGAAGCGGGCGCGCAACGGGGTGCGCTGCGGGTCGATGACGTCGGCATCGTCGATGTCGAGGCCGAGCAGCTTCGCCTTGCGACGGATCGAGTCGACGTTGCCGAGGAGGGTGAGCTTGACGACCTTGCGGCGCAGCAGGGAGTCGGCGGCGCGCAGGATGCGTTCCTCGTTCCCCTCGGGCAGCACGATGTGCTTGTCGGCGGTCCGTGCCCGGTCGAGCAGCAGGTGCTCGAACATCAGCGGGGTGACGATCTCGGACTTGGTGAGCAGGATGCGCCGCAGGAGGAAGTGCACGTCGACGTAGTCAGACACCAGCTGGAGGGCGGTGTCGATCTTGCGGGTGGAGTCCTTGGTGAGGCTGGCCCGCACCCTGTCCAGGTTGGTGGTGATGTCGCGGGTGCCGAGCGGGCTGGTGATGATCGGGATCTTCAGGCGTAGACCCTCGATGAGCTGGATGATCTGCGGCGGAATCTCGAAGCCGCCGTTGAGGATCACCCCCGCCAGCTGCGGGAAGGTGCGCGAGGCGTGCGCGATGAGGACGCCGAGCAACACGTCCGTGCGGTCGCTCGGGGTGACTACGAGCGCTCCTGGCGCGAGCCGATCGAGGACGTGCGGCATCGTCATCGCGGCGATGATCAGCTGCATCGCCTCGCTGTCCAGGAGCCGCTCGTCGCCCAGCATGTGCTCCCCCTGCGCCGCCTTCATGTACTCCCGGACGGTCGGCGCCTCCATGAGCGGGTCCCTCGGGATGACGTACGTGGGGCAGCCCCGCTGGCTGACCGGCAGCTCCTTGAGCTGGGAGCGCACGGCGTCGAGCCGGTCGTCCTCGACCTGGTTGGCGATCACGGCCGCCACGTACGCGTGGTTGCGCCAGGCGTCGTTGACCGACATGTCGGCCGCCACCCGGATCTCCTCGGGCGAGCGCTTGTCGCCGGGCACCACGATGATCATGGGCGACTTGAGGTTGGCCGCGATCGCCGCGTTGAAGGAGAACTCGGTGGGGGAGGCCACGTCGGTGAAGTCAGAGCCGACGATCACCATGTAGTCGAAGCGGTCCGCCACGGCGTAGTAGCGGTCGATGATGCGGCTCATCGCCGCGTCCGAGTCGGCGTGCACCTGCTCGTAGGTGGCACCCCACCCCTCGTCGTAGGTCATGTCCGCATTGAGCTTGGACATCAAAAGCTCCAGGACGCGGTCCACCTCGGAGCCGCCGCGCACGATCGGACGGAAAACTCCCACCTTGGCCGTCATGGCGAGCGCCGCGCTCAACCCCCCGAGCGCGAAGACCACCTTGCCGGATCGTCCCTCCGAGGACGCGACGTACACACTGTTCGACATTGCGCTCCCTCCATGCGCTTCGCGCAGGGTGTGGACGGAACGGCCCACGGTTCTCCGCGGTCCGTAGGCTACCGCCGCGTATCCCATGTTGTCGCGACCGCGCCCGCCCTTTGTCCGGACCAAGACCGCCGACCACATCCTCACGAAGGCGAACGTAAGAAGACCTCGCACGCGGGGCAGTAGCCGAAACCGGCGCCCTGGACGACGGGCGCGGCCCCCGGATCTTCGGGGGCCGCGCCGTCTTCATCGTGATCCACTTCGGGTTGGCGTACCGACCGTACCGGCCGCGCCATGAGTCGGATCTAGAAGCCGAAGTAGACAGACTGGATGTGGTTGGCGTTGCCTGTGCCGATCGTCACGCCGTTCTTCTGCTGGCGCACGTTGTCGTAGACCGCCGCGAAGCTGTAGGTGCCGGGCAGCATCTCGGCCTGCACCATCTTGGGGTTGTTGTGGTTCACGCCGGTGATCGCGTGCCAGCCGTTCGCGTAGTAGGACGCGGACCCACTGACAATGGCCTTGTTGCTATCCGACAGTTGTACGTTCACCAACGTCGTTTGGAAGCCCGCGGTCTGGTAGCGGTTCGCCTGGTTGTTCGAGTTCGGCTTGACGATGGTGAAATTCTGCTGCTGACGCGTCCCGTTGTAGGTCGCCGCGAAGCTGTAGGTGCCGGGCAGCATCTCGGCTTGCGCACCCGCCATCGTGTTCCACTGGCCCGCGTAGTAGGACGCCGAATCGGCGGCGAGACTGCTGCCGCTATGATTCTGCAACCCCAAGGTCACCGCCGCGGCCTGGAAGTAGACCGTCTTGGCGCTGGCCCCGACCGTCACGACCTGCGAGTCGCGAGTGCCGTCGTAGGTCGCGGCGAAGGTGTATGTGCCCGGTTCCAACGTGGCCTGCACCATCTTGCGGTTGTTCGCGTTCACCCCGTCGATCTTCTGCCACGAACCGTGGTAATAGACCGACGCCGACCCGTTACCAGGGATATCCAGGACGCCGTTTGCGCCCTGGATCTGCACGTTCACGGTCGTGGTGCCTACCGGAGTCGGGTTCGCCGTGGCGCTCCCCGCCATAAGCGGGATTGCCAGAGCCGCTGCGCCGAGGGCCACCCCTGCGCTACGTAGCCATGTGAACATCTGTCGTACCTCGTTTCTCCCGGCGGGCCACAAAGCAACGTAACGACACGTGGGAGATCTCCTCAGCAGCAACTTCCGACGATTGACGGAACCCGCACCGACTGGATCTACGGTTGTGAAGGCTGTGGCCTGCACACAACCTGGCGACATCAGCAAGAACCCTTGCCGAAGCTGACGCGCGTATCGCTATCGATGCGTGCTGCCCTCCCGGGACCGAATCGTCGTGAGCGCCGCTCACCAGCTGGCACGGACGCCAGCCTGAGCCCCATTGTCGGCTCTTTGTAAACCGAAATGTGCAGTGGGGGTAGGCGCGTCGGTGACCGGTAGGGGTCGAGGCCTTCCGGCGACGGAGGTTCTCACGCCACAGCCTCACCCGGCGCCGGGGTCAGTTCCGCGGCCTCGTCCTGGAGTGGCTCCGGGTCGAGGGCGGACTTGCCGGCTGCCAGCCGAGCGATGGTCGCGATGCGGGCCAGGATCTCTGTCGGGGAGGCGGACAGGTCGAGTGGGCACTCCACCACCTCGACCGAGGTGTTCTTGATCCTGCGTACCCGGGCGGAGGAACCTCCACCGGCGTAGACGAGCCACGCACGGGGGACGTCGAGGGCCGTGCAGTACGCGAGCATCTGATAGTGGTCGGCGTTCGCGTACAGGCCCGTCACGGACGCGACCTTGTACTTCGCGTCGAACACCATGTCAGGCCGTCCTTCGGCGTCCCGATGTGCCACGTCGACATTCATCGGGATCGTGCCCTTGCGCCAGTCCCCGGCCCCGGCGAGGAAGGCCGGCAGCTGTGCCTGGGTCCGGCCGGGCGAAGTCGCCAGCGCCTCCGTCAACGCGGTGGTCACGAAGTCCTCGAAGACCTTCCACATGGTGACGACGAAGGAGGCCACCTGCAGGCCGGCGTTGCCGGGTTTGGCGGCTCCGTGTTGCAGCACGATCTCCGCCAGGCGCAGAGCCGGCTGATAGCGCTCGTTCAGCCGGGACGGGGACCACTCGGGGACCGGCGCCCCGTGGCGAAGGACGTGTACGCCCTCCAGCCGGGCGTCCAGGTGCAGGACCCTGCGCCGCACATCGCTTCCAAGTCGCGGCACGGCGAGCATCCTCCGAAGCGCCGCGCGAAGGATCCGGTTCTCGGCGGTGTCCACCGCGAACTCGTCATAGGTCACCTCGATCGGCACGAGCGTCCCGGGACGCGCGCGGATCTGGTCGCCGAAGCGGATCCTGCCGCGGATCGTCCTCAGCGCCTCGTCCGTCGTGCGGTAGCCCTGCACGACTCCGCGGGACAACGCCCGCTCGACCGCCTGCGCCAACGAGTACGCCATCGCGGGCCACAGCTGGGCGTCGTGCTGCCCGGACACGTCCTCCGGCCGGAAGCCCGGGTCCTTGGCATAGCCCAGGAGAAACAGCAGGTGGGCCAGGCCGACCCTCTCCTTGGGCGTGACCTGCACCTGGAAGTCGCCGATCCGCACGGCGCCGACTCGCCCGCGCGGGACCAGCCGCCAACGGTCGCCGTCTTCCGGTCGGACCTCAACCAGCTCGGTCGCGACCAGGGCCCGGGCCTCGTCCGTCGTCAGTTCGGCGAGCTCGCCGACGCCGTCGAGCTCGTCCAGCGTCACGGACCGCAGCGTGTTCACTCCGGCTCATCGCCGCCAGCAGTCGGGGAGTCGGCCGTGAGGTCGATGGTCGCCTCGAACGTCTCGGTCGTCTCGGTCGTCTCGTCGTCGGCCACCTCGCCCGAGCCCCCGCCGTCGACCACCGCAGCGCTGGAGGCCTTGGCTGCCCCCGCGCGTATCGCCTCGATCCCGAAGGTGGAGCGAATCGTCCGACGCTCCATCTGCCCGTAGAAGTGCTCGTCGAGCAGTGGAAGGATGTCGTACTTCCAGACCAGGTCCAGGTCCGCGTCGCTTCGAATCTCCGGTCGCATGAGGTAGGACGGACCGATCTGCAGGTCGCGTCCGCCCTGACCCATCCGACGGTTGAGCTCCGTCAGCAGCGCGGCCCGGTCGTCGGCGATGTGGTTCGAGGCGAGGTAGCGCTCGAGGACGCTCTTGACGGGTTCCTCCGACGGGTGCATCTCGTAGAACGGGAACCTGCGCCGGATCGCCGCGTCGACCAGGGCGATCGACCGGTCGGCGGTGTTCATCGTGCCGATGATGAACACGTTGGGCGGCAGGAAGAACGCCTCATCGGGCCGGTACTGCAACCGCACGGTCTCCTTGCGGTACTCCAGCAGGAAGTACAACTCACCGAAGACCTTGGCCAGGTTGGCCCGGTTCATCTCATCGATGATGAGGATGTAGGCGTTCTCCCGGTTCTCGGGGTTTCTCGCCTCGGCGGCGAGCAACCGCAGCGGTCCATCCTTGAGCGCGAAGGTCGCCTGGCCACCCTCGGTCACGGGACGGTAGCCCTCGAAGAAGTCCTCGTAGGAGTAGGACGGGTGGAACTGCACCAGCCGCACCCGGCTCGGGTCACCGACCAGATGCCGGGCCAGTTCCTTCGCGACGTACGTCTTGCCGGTCCCGGGCGGTCCGTAGAGCACGACCTGCTGGCGCCGTTGCAGCAGATCGACGATCTCCTGCAGGTCCGCTCGGTCCATGTGCAGTGACGAGGCCACCGACTCGGTCACGGCAGGCAGCTCCGGAGCCGTCGCTGGACGTGCCTTGTCCACCGACGCGGCTGTGCCTGGGTCCTCGTCGGCGTCGACCGAGGTCGCGTTGGTCAGCTCGGCGAGGATCTCGTAGGCCGCGGTCGCGTCGACCACCGTGCCCTGCTGGTCGAGCAACGACGGCAGTGGAGCTGCGAGGCTGCTCTGCTCGACCGGCGTGGCGGTCCAGAGCACATCGCGGCGAAGCCGGCTCCCGGTTTCGTCGACGTAGTGGGCGGGTCCGCTGACGATGCCCGCGAAGAGGCGCCCGCCCTCGATGGTCGCCACGATGTCGTCCTCCTTCACCACCGTGAGGAAGGAGTGGTACGCCGCTGTCGTCTCCTCCCGCTGCGAGGCGTCGAGGTGTGTGTACCCGTCCTTCACCGCCTGCGCCACGAGGCGTTCGGGCGAGCCGGGAGCAACGGTCCCCAGCATCTTGGCGGAGAGGGACACGAAACGGTCGGCGAGCCACGATTCGACCAGCGCGCTGCCGCCGTCGCCGGGACGGATGAGCCACGCCCGCGAAGGCGTGTCGGCGCCGGGATTCCATCGCTCTTTGTACGGCGAGCTGTACCAGATGTAGCGCTCGCCCTTGCCCTTCGCCTTGCGCTGGTGGAACGCCTGCAGAGCCGACAGATCGTAGGTGATGGCGCGGTCGTCGCTGCCGCTGCGCTCGCCGAGGTCCACCATCAGGGCGGCATGGATCTTCGTCCGGTGGCCCGCGCTCACGACGGACGGGAAGGTGCCCGGCCAGGCGAGGTACTCGATGACGTAGCGAATCGTGGGCATGTCGCCCGGAGTGCTCGCCGTGATCTCCCGGAAGGCATAGGGATCCCGCAGGGCTTCGGCGCGCTGATCGTCGGAGGTCTGCAACCAGTGCTCCACGAAGCGGGTCAGCCACAGCAGGTGCGCGGGGGTCTGCGCGTGGTAGCCCTGCCCGCCCGTGAACGCCGTTTCTTTGTCGAGGGCGTCGACCAGGGACTGCGGGAGCGAGCGGCCGGCGCTCCCCCACGACAGCACCCTCGCGCTGCGCTCCACCTTGGTTTTCCGCGTGATGTCCCCGAGGGGAGCGTTCCTCAGATAAAGCAGCTCGGCCAGCAGGACGATGACCGCGTCGTTGGCGCCGACCATCTGACCCGCGAGCTTGTCCATGAACTTGGCACCACCCGGCGGGTTGGTCTCGATGCGGTGGTGCAGTTCGCGGGCGTTCTCGACCGTCCAGGTCTGCAGGGTCGGGTCGATGGCCGAGGTCTCGCCGCGCAGCCCCCGACCCAGGACGCGCCAGGCCCCCTCCTCCATCGCCGGCGCGACGCCGACGCCCCGCTCCACGCTGGCCGAGGCCGGGTCCTCGCCGCGGCGCCACGCCGTGAGCTGAGCCTGCTCCAGCGGCGTCCAGCGAACCGGTGGCTCAGCCTTGAGGACGGTCCAGGCCAGGCCTTGGGCGTCGAGCCGGTCACGGACCGGGAGCTGAGCCGCATCTGCTCGCAGCACGAGTCCGTCGCAGAGCTCGAGCAGGGTTCGGTAGCGCTCGCGCGCCGAGGAGGTGTCAGCCTCCTGACCCACCCGAGCCGCCCATTGCCCCACCGGTTCGGGCCGGTAGGGCGGGAAATCCGGCGCATCCTTGCCCATCAAGAGGACGGAGCCGAGGGCGGCAAGGTTGCCCGGTGTTGCTTGTGGATGGAACTCCAGCACGGCCTCGGCGAAGGCGTCGAGCTGGGCGAGCGGGTCGGCGGCGTCCACGAGGCCGAGGATGGCGTCGCGCAGCTGTGACGGGTCAGGCTGGGCGGCCTTGAGCAGCGAGTCCACGAACTGCCAAGACAACAGGTTCGTCCCCCGAAGGGCCTTGCCAAACAAAGTGATCCAAACGGAGTCGCCCTCTCGGGCCGCCTCGGTCGCCTCGCGCAGACGATCGGCCATGGCGAGCTTGTAGTGTCGCTCTTCGGCGTCGAGGTCGACCTCATCGGCAAACCGCTTGGCCCATACGAGGAACTGGCTCCAGTCACTCATCGTCGGGACTCCTTCGCTGGGGTGACGCGGGCACTGGCTCAGCGGCGCATCGAGCATTGTCTCGTACTCGGTATGGGTGTCGATCGTGTCGCTACCAGTTCCCGGTCTACGACGAGGTCGGCTCCGCCGCACGACCACTGACCCGCGACATCGCCGCGGATCGGCCCGGGTGGGCGGTTAGGCTGACGTGGAACGAACCCAGCGCGAGTATCACCTCACCGCACAGCGAAGGAGCATCATGGCGCAGATCGACGAGCGCACCAAAGTCGCGGAGCTGATCAAGGGCATCCGCATCGCGATGCTCACCACGACGGCGAATGACGGCAGCCTGGTCAGCCACCCCATGACGACGCGGGACGTCGAGTTCGACGGCACCGTCTGGTTCGTCTCCAAGCGCAACTTCGCCCAGGTCCGCAACATCGAGGCGCGTCCGCAGGTCAACGTCGCATTCGTCACGGACAGCACGTGGGTGTCGCTGTCGGGCGCCGCCAGCGTGGTGGACGATGTGGCGACGCTGACCGAGCTGTGGAGCGCCTTCACCGACTCCTGGCTCGAGGGCGGTCCGGACAATCCGGACAACATCCTGATCCGGGTCGAGGCGCAGAGCGCCCAGTACTGGGACACCCCCGGCACGAAAATCACCCAGGTCGCGAACCTCGTCAAGACCAAGATCACCGGGGATCGGATCGAAGGGGACAGCGGCACCGTCCAGATGTGACGGACGAGTGGCAGGGGCAGCGAGGCGCCCGGAGCAAGTGAGGCCGCGGTGCCCCGTGGAGGTTGTCTCCGCATGCCGCCTCTGACGTCTGCGCGCACAGGAGCTCCCGAGGTAGCGCCCCGATCGCGACCCTTGACTCGTGAATGACCGGGTGACAGGGTCAGGCGGTGGACGGCCACCTCAGACGCAGTCGCCTCCACCTCAGACGCAGTCGCCTCCACCGCAGGAGAAGGCTCGCGGATGCTTGGCGCCAGGATCTCGTGGTTCTTTCCGCAGCGGCAACAGTCCTTGGGGCCGGGACGGGTTTCGTCGCTACCACGTTTCGCCTGGTCCTCGAACGGGCGGCAGAACTGCGCCTGACGCTGTCCGGCTGGGGACACGACAACAATCCTGTCCTTGGCTTCGCGCTCGTGGTGGGAGGTTGCGCCACGGCGACAGCGGCGGCGGCGTGGCTGGTGCATCGCGTGGAGCCGCACGCCGAAGGCAGCGGTATCCCGCGGATCGAAGGTGTCGTCGCGGGACGCATCGAACCGGCCCGCTATCGGCTACTGCCTGTCAAGTACGTCGGCGGGGTCCTCGCGATCGGTTCGGGTCTCTCGCTGGGGCGGGAGGGGCCCTCGGTCCAGATGGGCGGGATGATCGCGCACATCGTCAGCAGCGTGACCCGCCGCAACAGCGAGGACAGCCGTGCCTTGATCGCCGCCGGCGCTGGGGCAGGGCTCGCGACGGCATTCATCGCGCCGCTGGCCGGCGGGGTTTTCGTCCTGGAGGAGATCGCCAAACGCTTCGACCCGCGGATCACCCTGGCCACGGTGTTCGCCTCGGCGTCCGGGTTCGCCGTCGCCCACCTGATGCTCGGAGACGAGTTGGTCTTGCAGATCGGCTCGCTGCCGCCCCCCAGCTTGCGGGACGGGCCATCGGTGCTCGTCGTCGGAGTACTGGCGGGGCTGTTGGGCGTCCTCTACAACCGGGCGATCATGCTGGGGTTGCGCCTGGCCGACACGAGCACCTGGCCGGTGACGCTGCGCGCCGCCCTGATCGGCGCCCTGATCGGCGCCATCGGCTGGTACGCGCCGCACGTGGTCGGCAGCGGCGACGAGCTCACCCGGCAGTTCCTTCAGGGGCAGGGGACGGTCCTAGGGCTGTGCGTCCTCTTCGTCGCTCGATTCCTCCTCGGCGTGATTTCTTACGCCGCAGGGACACCTGGCGGGTTGTTCGCACCGTTGCTCGTGCTCGGGACCGATATCGGCCTCCTGATCGGCCTCCTTGGGGATTCCGTTCCCTGGCATGCCTCCAACCCCACCGGTCTCGCAATCGTCGGAATGGCCGCGTTCTTCGCAGCGACCGTCCGTGCTCCCGTCACTGGGCTGATCCTCGCTGCGGAGATGACCGGAAGTGTGGAGATGCTGCCACCAGCACTGGGCGCCTGCGCCGTCGCGATGCTGGTGGCCTACCTGCTCAAGTGTGAGCCCATCTACGATTCGCTCACCACCCGATCCATCCGGCATGCCCGAGAGAACATCGTGACA
>JBDTWM010000106.1:0-9728 GCA_040006675.1 Dermatophilaceae bacterium
GTGATGAAGGTGGCGAGTCGATACGGGTGAGGACCGCCGCGTCTCGCGACGGGGCGCTGCGTCGCATCAGTGGGTCAGGATCTTGCCGAGGAAGTCCTGGGCGCGATGGGACTGCGCGTTCGTGAAGAACCCCTCCGGGGTGTTCTGCTCCACGATCTCGCCGTCGGCCATGAAGACCACCCGGTCGCCCGCGCGCCGCGCGAATCCCATCTCGTGGGTGACCACCACCATCGTCATGCCGGAGCGGGCGAGCTGGATCATCACGTCGAGCACCTCGTTGATCATCTCGGGGTCGAGAGCTGAGGTGGGTTCGTCGAAGAGCATCACCTTCGGATCCATGGCCAAGGCCCGGGCGATCGCGACGCGCTGCTGCTGGCCGCCCGAGAGCTGCGCGGGGTACTTGGCCGCCTGCGCGCTCACCCCCACCCGGTCCAGCAGCGCGCGGGATTTCTTCTCCGCTGCCGCCTTCTTCAGCCCTCGGACCTTGATGGGCCCGAGTGTGACGTTGTCGAGGATCGTCATGTGGGCGAACAGATTGAACGACTGGAACACCATGCCCACCTCGGCGCGCAGCCGCGCGAGGCCCTTGCCCTCCTCAGGCAGCGCGTTGCCGTCGACCGTGATGGTGCCGGAGTCGATGGTCTCCAGCCGGTTGATCGTCCGGCACAGCGTGGACTTGCCGGAGCCGGAGGGGCCGATGACGACGACGACCTCACCCTCGTGGACCGTCAGCTGGATGTCCTTGAGGACGTGCAGGTCTCCGAAGTGTTTGTCGACGTGGTCCAGGACGACGAGCGGACGCCCGAGGGGTCGATCGCGGGTGGTATCGCTCGTGGTGGAAGGCGCCGCGTCGTCGGGGCGCTCGCCGGGTGAGCTGGTCGAACTCATGCGGGAAGAGTAAGGCACGTCCCTCGTTCGGTCACCTGATCCGTTGTTTTGGCAGCGACGAACGGTTGCCCGCGGGCGCCTGGCGCGGCGGGGCAGCGGGCCGTGGATCAGGTCACGATTGCGCCGCCTTTCCGTGAGTACGGTTGTGCGTCAGACCTGGTCACGACCATGCTAGACATCAGGGGGCGGGGGCGAGTCTGTCGGGCCGGATCGAGCACGCAACGGTCGGTCGATGCGAAGGCCCGCGAGCCGTCGCAGATGGCCATGACGAAGGCAATGACGAATGGCACTGACGAATGGCACTGACGAGAGGAGCCGACATGAGCCGGCAGGTGGGCAGGACAACCAACGCGGCGCGGGCGCCGAGGACGCGCCGAGCGCGAGTTCTCGCCGTGCTCGCCTGCCTTCCGCTCGCGCTCGCCGCGTGTAGCGGGGGGTCCGGGGACGCCTCTGCTACCGGGTCGGCGACATCGTCCGCGCCCGCCGTCACCACGTCGGCATCGTCCCCGCCCGCCGTCACCACGTCGGCATCTGGCGCGTCGAGTGGGTCCACCGCGACCTCGTCGGCGACGAGTTCGACGTGCGACACGTCAGGTTTCGCGACCTCGGTCCCCGGGGACACTGCGCTGTCGAAGCTGACCGTCTCGGGCCTGCGGGTCGGGCAGCAGCCCTGCTACGACCGGCTCGTGATCGACCTGTCCGGGGACGCCTCGGTCAAGCCGGGATATCAGGTCCGCTATGTACCTACGGTCCTGGACGAAGGCGCGGGCAACCCGGTGACGCTGCGCGGAGCGGCATTCCTGCGGGTCACGGTCGGCGCGCCCGCGTACGACCAGACCGGGCAGCCTACGTACATCCCGAGCAATCGGGCCGAGGCGGCAGATGTCACCGGGTTCAGCTCGTTCAAGCAGGTCGCATGGGCGGGCAGTTTCGAGGGCATGAGCAGCTTTGGGGTCGGGGTGCGCGAGGAACTCCCGTTCAAGGTGTCGGTGCTGACCGACGACGGCCTGACGCGTCTTGTGGTGGACGTGGCGCACGCCGCGTCCTGATCGCCCTCTCCACCTCGTCTGCGTCCTCTGGGTCGAAGATCCAGTCGCGGTGCTCGACGAAGGTCGGCGGGCTTCGGAGGTCCGTGCGTCGCACGAGGTCGGCACGGTGGTCAAAGGAACGGCTCGGTGAGACAGCTGCGCTGGCCGCTGCCCAGCCGGCGCGTCCGTGACAGGGTGGGCGGATGCGCGTGTTCGCCGCCCTCGTGCCCTCCGACGACGCCATCGAGCATCTGCAGGATTTCCTGGCGGTTCGACAGGATCGGGTCGATCGGACCCTTCGCTGGTCACGCCCCTACCAATGGCATCTGACCCTCGCGTTCGCGCCCGACGTGCCCGACGACCTCCTCGACGATCTCGCCGAGCGCGTCGCGAGCGCTGTGGCACTGCGGCACCTGCCTGCCGTGTCGATCGCGGGAGGCGGCGCGTTCCCCGATCCCGACCGGGCCAAGGTGGTGTGGGCCGGCCTACGCGTGCACGACGGCTCGCCCGCGCTGGGGGAGGAAGCAGAGCGGGTGGCGGCCGGATGCCGGACTGCGTTCGCGACCGCGGGCGTGTCCGTGGATGGGGCGCGCTTCCGTCCGCACGTCACGGTCGCCCGTCTGCGCCGCCCCGGTCCGGTGACGCGCTGGGTGCGGTTGCTGGATGCGTACGAGGGCCCGTGGTGGACCCCGCGGGAGGTGCGGCTGATCGCATCCCATCTGGGGCAGGGACCGGGCCGGGCGCCGCGGTACGAGGATCTGGCGACCTGCCTCCTGGGGTAGCGCCCGCCCGTCCAGCGGTCCGCCCGCTCGCGTCCACCCGTCCCGCCGCAGGACACGGCCTACGCTGGCGGCATGCCGTTCTTCGCCGTTCGTTACACCTACATCGACGACGCTGGGGCGATCGACGCCGTGCGGCCAGGGCATCGGGAGTACCTGCGCGGGCTGGTCGAGGCCGGGTCGCTGCGTGCGTCCGGCCCGTTCCTGGGGGTGACCCCGGCCGGCGCGCTGCTGCTGTTCGAGACGGGGTCGGTTGCCGAGGTGGAGCGGACGTTGGCGGACGATCCGTTCTTCGCGGCCGGGATCGTGACGGCCACCGAGATCACGCCGTGGGATCCGGTGATCGGAGCGTTCGCGCAGGCCTGACCGGCAGCGCGCGGAGCGGCTCGGACCTCAGGACGCCGCGACGTTGACTCCGCACGCGGTCAGGTCGGACGCGATCGGCTGCCCGAGGATGCGGGCCCTGTCGTCCCAGGCCGCGCGCGTGGCCTGGTGGCGCGAGGCCATCGACTTCATGGTCCGCAGTCGGGCGCGCGGGGTGATCCGGTCCAGATAGAGTGCGCCCTCCAAGTGGTCGACTTCGTGCTGGAAACACCGCGCGAGCCGCCCGGTCGCCTCGATCGCGACGGGCGAACCGGCGACGGTCAGTCCGCGCACCAGCACGACTGCGGCGCGCGCCACCTCGGCGACCGGACCCGGGATCGACGGGCACTCCTCGTCGTCGTACTCGTCGCTCGGTGCGCTCGGGTCGATCTCCAGCACCGGGTTGATGACGTGGCCGACGTAGCGCGTCCCCCACAGGTCCTCGCAGTCGTAGACGAAGACCTTCAGGGGCACGCCGACCTGGTTGGCCGCCAGCCCGATTCCCTCGCAGACGGCCATCGTGGCGTAGAGATCGTCCACGAGCGCTCGCAGGCGGGAGGCGCGCGGGTCCTCCACCTCGGCGCACGGTCGTGCAAGGACGTCGTCGCCGACGGTCGCCAGGGCGCGGCGCTGTCCGCGGCGGGCCTCCGCGATGATCTCGGGGAGTCGGTCGACGGGTATCCCGTCGATGTGGCGACGCAGATCCCCGGTGCGCCTCTGCGGGGCGTCCGCTCGCGAGCGGACGCCCAACCAACCGCGCCAAGTTGACATATCCCGAGGGTAGTCGGCGGGGGTTCGACGGCTGCTCAGGCGCAACGCGTGTCGCCGGCCAGTCGCCGCTCTGTCGCTGGGCGGCTGCCGCCCAGTCCGCGTCGTCGCCGGTAGCCTAGGCCCCGTGCTGACGATGCAAGACGCCCTGCGCAAGCTCTCCGATTACTGGACCGACAAGGGGTGCCTTACCGTGCAGCCCTTCAACACCGAGGTGGGGGCCGGGACGATGAATCCGGCCACCGTCCTGCGCGTGCTCGGTCCGGAACCGTGGGACGTCGCCTACGTCGAGCCGAGCGTGCGTCCCGACGACTCCCGCTACGGCCAGAACCCCAACCGCCTGCAGACGCACACCCAGTTCCAGGTGATCCTGAAGCCGGAACCCGGCGACCCGCAGGAGCAGTACCTGGGCAGTCTCGAGGCCCTCGGCATCGACCTGGCCGCGCACGACGTGCGATTCGTCGAGGACAACTGGCAACAGCCCGCCATCGGCGCGTGGGGCCTCGGCTGGGAGGTCTGGCTAGACGGGATGGAGATCACCCAGTTCACGTACTTCCAGCAGGTCGGGGGCCACAACCTGGACCCGATTCCGGTGGAGCTGACGTACGGCATGGAGCGCATCCTCATGGGCGTGCAGGGGGTCACCCACTTCAAGGACATCGTGTACGCGATCGCCGCCGATGGGGGGATCGTCACGTACGGCGAGGCGTTCGGTCAGTCCGAGTACGAGATGAGCCGGTACTACCTCGACGACGCGGACGTCGAGACCAACCGGGCCCTCTACGAAGCGTACGTGTCTGAGGCGTTGCGGATGATCGAGGCCAGACTGCCGATGCCGGCCCATTACTTCATCCTCAAGTCGAGCCACGCGTTCAATGTGCTCGACTCCCGCGGCGCGGTCTCCACCACCGAACGGGCCAAGGCATTTGGGACCATGAGACGACTCATGCGTGACACCGCCACGCTGTGGATCGAACGGCGCGTGGAGCTGGGACTGCCGCTGATGCGCGCGGAGTCCCCGCACGTGACGGCCGTGCCCTCGATCGGCGGCGCGATGCCGCCGACGGATCCGCAGACGTTCGCGTTGGAGATCGGGGTGGAGGAGCTGCCCCCGCACGTGCTGCCGGAGACGATCGAGCAGGTCCGGGCGTCGCTGGCGGGCAAGCTGGCCTCCACCCGCCTGGAACACGGCACGATCTGCGTCGACGGCACGCCGCGGCGCATCGTCGCCACGGTCGCGTCGGTCGCCGCTCGCGAACCCGACGTGATCGAACACCGCAAGGGCCCGAAGTGGCAGGCCGCGTTCGACGCCGAAGGGCAGCCGACCAAGGCGCTGACCGGGTTCATGCGCGGCCAAGGCGTGGCCGTCGATCAGGTCGTCCGGATCGACATCGGGGGAGTGGAGCACGCCGCCGTCGCCGTGGAGCGTGCCGGCCGCGCGGCCGTGGAGGTGCTCACGAGCGTCGTGGAGGAGACCGTCGCGTCGCTGCGCGCCGAGAAGAACATGCGTTGGTGCGACCCGGAGCTGTCGTTCAGCCGCGCGATCCGCTGGCTGCTCGCACTCTGGGGCCCCGTCGTCGTGCCGGCCCGCGTGTCCGAGGTGGTCGCCGGGCGCGCCACCTACCTGCAGCGCACCACTGGCGGCGCCCGCAGCGCGACACGCGCGGACGGCGCGTTGCTCGGCTGGGCTGACGTCGCCACCGCCGACGACCTGCTCCCCACGATCGGTGCGGGCGCGATCGACCTGGTCACGGCGCAGCGACGGGAGGCGGTGGTCAAGCAGGCCTGCGCGTTGGCGGCGGGTGTCGACGGGTCCATCGACATCGACGCGGAGGCGGAGCTCGTCGACGAGATCACCAACCTGGTCGAGGACCCGCACGGGGTGCTCGGCGCGTTCGAGAAGCGCTACCTTGACCTGCCCGAGCAGATTCTGGTCACGGTGATGCGCAAGCACCAGCGCTACCTGCCGGTCCGCGACGCCTCCGGTGCGCTGATGCCTTACTTCGTCACCATGGCCAACGGGCTCTGCGACGACGACGAGGTCCGTCGCGGCAACGAGTCCGTGTTGCGTGCTCGCTACGAGGACGCCCTGTTCTTCTGGAACGCGGACCTGGCGGTGGACACCGTCGAGAGCTTCGTACCTGGCCTGGAGATGCTCACGTTCGAGGAACGACTGGGTTCGGTCGGGCAGCGCGCTCGCCGGATCGCCGACGTGGCGGCGGCGCTCGGCGAGTTCGCCGGTCTGGACGCGGGGCAGCGCGCTACGGCACAGCGGGCCGGCGAGCTGGCCAAGTTCGATCTGGCCACGCAGATGGTCGTCGAGATGAGTTCGCTCGCGGGGTTTGTGGCGCGCGAGTACGCGGCGCGCAAGGGCGAGACCGAGGATGTGGCCCGCGCCCTGTTCGAGATGGAGCAGCCGCGTACCCAGGCCGACGCCCTGCCGGCGTCCATCCCGGGCGCGCTGCTCGCCCTCGCGGACCGGTTCGATGCGCTCGCAGCCATGTTCGCGCTGGGCGCGAAACCGACGGGCTCCTCCGACCCGTACGGGCTGCGCCGCGCGGCGCTCGGCGTGGTGCGCATCCTGCGCGACCGCCCGGAGTTCACCGGTCTCAGTGTCCGCGACGGGCTCGACGCGGCCGCGGAGCGCCTGCGCGCGCAGGGCGTCGAGGTGTCGGGCGCGGCGCTCGACGCGGCGCAGGACTTCACGGTCGCCCGGTTCGCGCAGCTACTGCGCGACGACGGCGTCTCCGCCGGGTTCGTCCAGGCCGTGTCGCCGGGCGCGGGCTGCCCTGGGGGGACCGCGCGCAGGCTGGCCTCGCTTGACGCACTGTCCGGCGACGACGCGTTCCGGGAGCTGGTGGCCGCGATCCAGCGGATCGAACGGATCGTTCCAGAGGGCACGGCGCCGCGCTACGACGCGTCGCGTCTGACGGAGCCGGCCGAGGTGGCATTGCGCGTCGGCTTCGAGGGGGTGCGGTGGCGGGGAGCGGGAGATCTCGGGGCGTACGTGCGGGATGCGGCACCGTTGGTCGCCCCGATCAACCGGTTCTTCGACGAGATCCTGGTGATGGCGAAGCAGGAGGACGTACGCGCGGCCCGTCTCGGGCTGCTCGCCGCGATCCGAGCGACCGCCCCGGGCGGCGTCGACTGGCGCGCGCTGGGCGTCGCCCTCGGGGCCACCTGATCGTCCGAGCGTCTACGTCGTCGGGACCTCACCCGCGGGGCGGCCAGGGCGGGCACAGAGCGCCGACGAACTCATCGGCGGTCGCACGCACCGGTGGCTGACGATCAGAAGCGCGGGACAAAGCGCCGTGGGGTCGAGGCTGTCCACTCCGAGCATGTCCCGTCGAACCCCTCGTTCACGTCCTCGTTCACGTCTTCCGTGCGGCCGGACGAGGCGGGGGCGTTGTCGCGCGTGACGTGCTGCCGTACGCGGTGCCACCAGCGCAGCGTCCAGCGCGTCAGCGCCACGGCGAGGACGACCAGCGCCCCCGCTTCGAGCCACGGACGCACCCCGCTGGGGGCCGCTACCGCGCCGCCGCGGTCGACGTCGAGCGCGACCGTCAGGTGGTCGTCGACCTCAGGAGCGAAGAAGCCTGGGTGGACGAGCGGCACCTCCAGGTCGTGACCGTCCTGGGTGACGCGGACGACGCACGGCGCCGAGGGCTCCCCCGCCGTTGGGCAGCTGACCACGTGTGCGTCGATCTCCGGACGGCCGCTCTGAGAAACTGCCACCGCCACCTGCAGGAACGTCGCTGCCCACAGCAGCATCATCAGGGAGGCGGCACCGGCCAACGCCACGATCTTGTAGGTCAACGTGTCGGTCCAGGCTCGACGACGGGCGATGCGACGTGGGAGACGCGAGGTCATGCCCTCCCATCGGCGCGGCCGGGGAGGGACTGAACGGGGCTCCTCGTCGGACATGAGATTGCAGGCGCCGCCAACTTCCCGCCGTCGAGGCGTCGACGGCGGGTCAGGGCGTGATGGCCAGGTGATCCATGAAACGACGCGCGACATCCTTGTCGCCGAGCACCGTGTAGACACAGTCCTCTGTCGCGCGGCGCCCCGCCGCGCGACGGGTGAACACCTCCGTCGACATCTGCAGGCTCGTGGTGCGCCCGATCGCGGGGATGGGGCCCGTCTCGTCCGACGCGCCGGCGAACATCAGCTTGCCGACCGGCCTGCCGTCCTCGCTCGTCTCCACGCGAACGCCCGAGCGGGCCACGATCGGCCCGGTCAGTTCCACCATGAGCACCTTGCCCGGCTCCAGGCCGAGCCGCTTGACCACGATGACCGGAAGCGCGTCCAAGACCTGGCTCACCGAGACAGCCGCCGCCGGTGAGTCCTGGTTGCCGGGTCGCCCGAGCGCTTCCCGGATGTCCTGCTCGTGACACCACACGTCGAACACTCGTATCCGAAGCGCGTGCGTGAGTGTGGTGGGCTTGCCCGTCAACGGGCTGGTCACCTCGGTGTCGTCGCTCAGCTGTGGATCGCGCAGTCGGCCGAGTCTGCCGGCAAGGATCTTTTGCAGTTCCGAGGTCACGTCCTTGCCGGGACGGGCACGGCGCAGCTCCACGCCGTTCTCCATGCGCCGGCCGACGTCGTTCGTGATGTGACCGTACGGGGGCACCTCGACGACCGGGTCAGGTCGACCCAGCAGGCCGGCCTCCATGCTGGCGACGTGCGCCACCTGATCCTTCACCGTCCAGCCCGGGCACGCCGTCGGACGGTCGAAGTCCTCCTCCGAAAGCGAGTACGTCAGATCGACGACCGCCTGCGCAGTGCCCGCAAAGGCGTCGACAAGACCGTGTAGACCTTCGGGTGCGGCCGGATGCATGGGCATGCCTTCACCATATCTAGGCTGTCGGACATGGCTACCTCCACGGACGTACCCGTTCCGGCGACGCGGCAGGCGCTGCGCGTCCTGCCGGTGGGGCTCGTGGTCATCGCCGCCCTGGCGGGCATGCTGGTGGCCGGCTCGGTCGGCGGCATCTTCACCCCACCGGTCGCGTTCTCCGACGGGGGCGCCATCGCCCGCGACGGCATCCCCGTGGCGCGCGCGATCCACGACGCGTTCGGGGCCGTCACCGTCGGTCTGTTGCTGCTCGCCGGCACGATGATCCCCGATACGACCCAGACGGCCCGACGCGAGACGGCCTGTCGTTGGGCGGCCCGCACGGGCGTGGTCTGGGTGCTCGCCGGCACCGTGACAATGCTGCTCATCATCAGCAACGTCACGGCGATTCGCGTCGACAGCCCCGACTTCGCCCGGACGGTCGGGGCGTTCGTCTGGTCCGTCGACTTCTTTCGCGTATACCTCATCAGTGTGCTTGTGGCGCTCGTGGCGACCGTCGGCGCCGCGACGGTTCGTACCAAGCCCGGGATGGTGTGGATGGCGGCGCTGTCGATCGCCGCCTACCTGCCGCTCGCGCTCGCTGGGCATTCCGGCGGGAGCCTGTCCCACGACACGGCCGTCAACTCCCTGGCCGTCCACCTGGCGGCCGCGGCGGTCTGGTGCGGCGGGCTCGCGGGCCTGATCATGCTCCGGCCGGTGCTCGGGGAGGCGGCCGGCGTCACGGTGCGTCGCTATTCGGTGCTCGCCGCCTGGTGCTTCGGCGGGATCGCGATCTCGGGCCTGCTCAACGGAGCGGTGCGACTCGGCGAGCTCGACCAGCTCACCTCCTCCTACGGGCTGCTGCTGCTCACCAAGGCCAGCATCCTGATGCTCCTGGGCGTTGCCGGAATCATGATGCGGCGCCGCATCGCCGCGGGCCTCACCTCGGGCGCCGGAATGGCCGGCGCGTTCACACGTCTCGCGCTGCTCGAGATCACGCTGATGGGGATCGCCATGGGGCTGGGGGTCGGGCTCGCCCGGAGCGCCACCCCCGTCCCGCGCTCCCGG
>JBDTWM010000107.1:0-9623 GCA_040006675.1 Dermatophilaceae bacterium
CCCGTCATCTCCGCAACGATGCCGGTCACCTTGGCCAGAATCTCATCAGCCGGCAGGGACGCCGGCAACGAAGCAGCTAGGGAAACGGGAGCGACCCCACCGGGAGTAGCGGCTGCCGCAGCGCTGGGTTCGGGCAGCCCGAGGCGCCCACGCACGTACCCAGCCACATGCCGAAGCGTCGGGAAATCCCGCAAACGCAGGTTCTCGTCACGCTCCAGAGTCCACTCACCCCGGACCGCAGCAAACACCTCCGCCTGCTTGACCGTGTCCACCCCCAGATCCGCCTCCAGATCCAGATCCGGATCCAACAGATCCGTCGGATAACCCGTCATCTCCGCAACGATGCCGGTCACCTTGGCCAGAATCTCATCAGCCGGCAGGGACGCCGGCAACGAAGCAGCTAGGGAAACGGGAGCGACCCCACCGGGAGTAGCGGCTGCGGCCACGACGGAAGCCGCGGGTGCCCCCGCAACGGGGGCTGACACCATCGGAGCAGCAGCCGCAGCCACCGGAGCCGCCAGCGGGTGCGTGGGTCGTGCACCGCCGAACTCCTCGGCATACGGCACAGGGACCCGCGTGCTCCATTCCCGCGGCGTGGCAGCCGCACCGCGATCGGTGATCCGCAGCCGCCGGTGGTCGACCTCGAGCGTGCTGCCGGTCTGGCCCGACAAGGAGTCCAGCCAGCGTTGCCAGGCGCCGGGGTCGACCACGCGGTAGGCGTAGCCCAATTCGGACGGGGCGCGGTGCCGACCGTCCGGCATCGGCGTCCACCGGAACATCGACATCGCGATCTGCGAGCCGAATCCGGCGGCGAGTCGCAGAGCGAACTCCACGGGGTAGGACCCGCCGCGGGACAGGTTGAGCTGTCCGAGAGCGGGGTCCGGCACCTTGTAGTTCGGCACCGGTGGCACGATGCCCGCCTCCAGGGCCTTCACGGCCAGAGCATCCTCGATGCCTGCGCCCATCGCGTGCCCGGTGAAGCCCTTCGTGTTGGTGATCACGATCTGGTCGGCCGCAGGGCCGAACGACTGCCGCAACGCCTCGATCTCCGCGGCCGCGCTGCCGCCGCGGGCCGGGGTGTACGTCTCATGGGAGACGAAAACGGCACGCGGAGCTATGTCGGCGCGAGAGTAGCCCCTGGCTTCCACCTCGCGTACCAGCGACTCCATGACGCCGCAGATGTGGTCGACGTCGAGGCGGGTGGCGTGGAAGGCGCTGTTGGAGATGACCGATCCGAGGAGCTCGCAGATCGGCTGGACGCCACGCTCGCGGGCCGCGTCCGCCCTTTCCACGACGAGGGCCGCAGCGCCGGCGCCGACGATCATGCCGTGGCGGCGGGCGTCGAACGGGGTGGCGGCATCCTCGACGTGCTCGTCCGTGGCGGCCGCGCCGGTGGCGATGAAGCCAGAGGTGATCCACGGGAGGAGCTTCTCGCTCGTCGCGTCGTCGGCGGACAGCACGATGACGCGGCTGCACCGGCCCGCGCGGATCCAGTCCTCGGCGAGGGCGACCGCCTGGGTGGTGCTCGCGCAGGCTGCGTTGATCTGGGTGTTCGGCCCGCGGCAGCCGATCAGGTCAGCGAACTGGCTGTGCCCCATCGACAACACACGCAGCAGGAAGCGCCGGTCGAAGTGGTGATCGTCGGCGTCGATCACCGCGCGCAGCTCCGCGATCAGGACGTCGACCTCGCCCAGAGCCGGGTTGTCCGGCGCCATCTTGGCCTTCAATCCCTCCAAGGCCAGCAGGTTCTGGCGTCGGCCACGGTCCGTGAAGTAACCCTCCAGCGCCTCCGCGAAGCGGTCGTAGCCCGGGAACACCGACGCGAAGATGATGCCCGTGTCGTCGCGCAGGGACTCCGGCAGCAGCCAGCGGTCCGGCAGCTGCGTGCCCAGCGTCGTCGTCTTATAACGCATGACAAGCGGAATACCCGCGTCACGCAGCGCGTCGAAGCCGACGGCTACGGCCATGCGCGTGGTGGTGTCGTACGCCTCGTCGCGCGCCTTGTCGACGCCGTACTGCTCGACGACGTCGAATGGCGCGGCCATGCCGGCGAGCTTGATCACGTCGTCCGTGCTGTCGATCCGCTGGAAGCTACCACCGCCCGACTCGTCCTTGACCACACGCGTGATCCGCTGGTCGAGCATCATGTCGCGGAAGTGTTGCGGCACCGCATCGATGAATTGCGTGCCCGCGAGCAGGCGAGCGACGTTCTCGTCGTCGAAGGTCGGCTGGCGCCCCGGCAGCCCGAGGGACGCGCCCGTGATGACCACCGGCTCCGCCGCGCGCCCCGGCCGCGACGGGGCAGCCGTCAGCTCGGGGGCAGCGTCCGCCGCGAGCGCGGCGATGGCCGGGTCGCTGCGGTAGACGCCGAGCCCCTCGGCGAGCACTCCCGCGAAGAGCTCTCCCAGCCGCCGGATCGTGTCGTCGGAGACCTGCCCGACCGGCACGTCGCCAAAGGCACGCCCGAAAGCCGTGCCTGCCGATGCCGGCGACGAGGGCGTCGCCGCGGGCACAGGGTGCGCCACGACGCCGTGGGCCGGGGCGGGCGCTGGCGTGGGAGCGGGCGTCGCCGGTGCGGCCAGGCCGAGACCGGCGGCGTACAGGCCGCACAGAGCCTGGTTGAACGCCACGTCGTCGGCGATCTTGGGGTGGTTGGTGAAGAGGGCCACCACGTCGTCGTGGGCGCCGAGCACGTCCTCGACGAAACCGTGCAGCGCCTTCTTGGGACCCACTTCGATGAAGACGCGGGCTCCGGAGGCGTACAGGGTCTGCAAGCCCTTGACGAACTGGACGGGAGATGCGATCTGGCGCCCCGCGAACTCCAGCATCGTTTCGGTGGTCGCGTTGGCCGGGTAGAACTCACCCGTCACGTTGGCGACGATCGGCAGGCTCGGCGGGCGCAGGTCGAGACGGCGCAGGGCGTTGATGAACGGCTCGGAAGCGGGCGCCACGATGGAGGTGTGGAAGGCGTGGCTGACCGGGATGCGGACCGCGTTGAAGCCTTTGGCGAGGAACGTCTCGATGATGTTCTCGACGGCGTCCGTGGCGCCCCCGACGACCGCCTGACTGCCGGAGTTGATGTTGGCCACCACCACGTAACCGTCTGCCGCGTCGACCGTGCGCTGAATGTCCTCCAGCGGTCCGAACACGGCGGCCATCGCCCCGTTGTCGGCCATCGAGACCTTTGTCATCTCCGCGCCGCGGGCGCTCACGGCCTCCAGCGCCTGCTCGAAGCCCAGTGAGCCAGCGGCCACGAGCGCGCCGTACTCCCCGAGGCTGTGCCCCATGACCATGTCGGGCCGCACGCCGTACGCGCCGAGCATTTCTGTGAGGGCGAGATCCGTCGCCAGGACCGCGGGCTGGGTGATCTCGGTCTGCATGAGGCCCTTGGTCAGTTCCTTGACGGCACGCTCGTTGGCCGCGTCGGTGAAGATGAACTCGGACAGCGGCTTGCCCAGCAGCGGTGCCATGACCGCGTCGGCGGCTGCGAAGCGGTCCCGCACGATGGTCTCGGTCTCGCGCAAGGACGCCAGCATGTTGACGTACTGGGAACCCTGGCCCGTGTAGAGGAATGCGACCTTCGGCGCCGGGCCTCGGCCGACGAAGATCCCCTGCTGGCGCAGCAGCCGGAACCCGGCGGGGTGACCGGAGACGAACGCCTTCGTCAGCTTCGTGAGCTTGGTGGCAAGTTCCGCGGCGTCCGCGTAGTCCACGGCCACCCGGACGGCCGCCGACGCGAGGGCCGGGTCGGGCGCGCCCGGCGCCGGGGTCTGCCCGTTCCGCGCGGCCGCCAGCACCGCCTCTACCTGTGTCAGCACCGCGGCGTCATCTGCGCCGCCGAGCACGAGGGCGCCCCGCAGCGGCGTCTTGCGCGGCATCGCGGCCCCGCCACCAGCAGCGCTACCGGCCGCGGGCGAAGCGGCGACGGTGACGGTGACGGTCGCCGCCGGGGCGCTCGCCGGGATGGCCGCCGAGGCGTGCACGGTCGGCTCGGGGCGGTACCGGCCCGGCACGTACTCTTCCAGGACCACGTGGAAGTTGGTGCCCCCGAATCCGAAGGCGCTGATGCCGCCGCGACGCACGCCGTCGGGGCACGCCGACACATCCCAACTCCGCAGCTGGGTGTTGACCGCGAACGGGACCGTGTCCCAGTCGACGTTGTCGTTGGGCACTTTGAAGTTCAGCGACGGCGCGATCAGCTTTTCGTCCAGCATCTTGACCATCTTGAACATGCCGGCCGAACCCGCGGCAGCCTTCAGGTGGCCGATGTTCGACTTCACCGACCCGAGCGCGATCGAGCGCGGCGTGGCTTCGCCGTGCCCGAAAATGGCAGTGAGGGAGGCAAGCTCGGCGGCGTCGCCCACGCGGGTGGACGTGCCGTGGGCTTCCACGACGGAGGCGGTCGCCGGGTCGAGACCGGAGTATTCCCACGCGCGCCGGATCGCGTGCTGCTGCCCGACAGGGTTCGGAGCCGTGATCCCCTTGCCCTTTCCGTCCGAGGATCCGCCGACGCCGAGGATGACGGCCTGAATGCGATCACCGTCGCGCTCGGCGTCTTCGAGCCGCTTGATGACGAAGACGGCGCACCCCTCCCCCATCACGAATCCGTCGGCGCCTGCGTCGAAGGGGCGCGTGCCGCTCGCGGATAGTGCGCCGATCTTGCAGAACTTGACGTATGCCTCGATGCCCATGTTCCGATCGATGGCGCCGGTGATCATCGCGTCACATTCGTGGGCGCGCAGACCGTGCACCGCCGCCGAAAGGGCCGCCAGGCCGGAGGCGCAGGCGGCGTCCGTCGTGAAGTTGGGTCCGCGCAGGTTGAACAGGTTGGCGACGCGGCCTGCCATCACGTTGGATAGCTCGCCGGGCATGGTGTCCTCGGTGATGTCCGGGACGGCGTCCTGGAACGCTGTGCGTGCCTCGGCGATGATCCTTTTCTGGACGTCCGCGGGAAGCGCCATCATCGACGGAGCGGCCTCGAAGTAGGCCAGCAGCTCCGGCAGGCGGATCCGGTTGGAGGAGATGTAGTGCTTCTCGCCGCCGATGGCGTTGCCGAGGATCACCCCGACCCGGTCGCCGTCGACGTTCCAGCCCGGCCACCCGGCGTCGACCAGGGCGGCGCGGGCGGCGGAGATCGCCCAACGCTGCCCCTCGTCCATCTGCAAGGCGACGGTCGGTGGGATCGGCAGGCGCCACGCGACCGGGTTCCAGTCGAACTCGCGGACCCAGCCGCCGATCTTGCTGTACGTCTTGTCCCGGGCGCTGCGGTCGGCGTCGTAGTACTTCGCCGGGTCCCACCGGTCGACAGGCGTCTCCTTGATCGAGTACGCCCCGTTCCTGATGTTCTGCCAGAAGACGTCCGCCGAGGGTGCCTGGGGCATGATCGCGGACACGCCGACGACAGCGATGGGGGTGACGGGACTGCTCATGACGCTCGACTCCTCGATGATGGGTCGTCGGTGGTTCTGTGGTGCGGCCAGCGCGACCGGTGGGTCGGACGGAGCCGCGAGTACGGGTGTGGTCTGGGCGCTTCAGCGCTGGTAAAGAATGTCGGCGATCGCGTCCATGTCGGTCAGGGCGCCCGCCTGGGCGGCGCGGATCGCGTCGCTGGGGATGGCGGACAGGGCACCGATGGCCGGGCTGCCCGGGTCCACGGCCGAGGCGACCCATCGAGTGCCCTCCTGGGCGACCTTTTGGGCGGCGTCACGAGCAAACGTGCGCGCCATGAGGGTGAGCGCCTGTGGCTTGAAGCGCTTGGGTGACTTCTCGTGCGAAGTACCGTCCTTGGCGGCGGCAGCCCGCTCGCAGAACACGGCGGCGCACTCGGCGAAGGAGGCGAGCTCTCCGAGGCGGAAGAGCACGTGTTGACTGCGCGTGAGCCGCGCGGTCCGGCAGGTCTCGAACACGACGTTGAGGCTGGTCAGCGCCAGGGCTGCAACGTCCGCGCCGACGTCCGGGTGGCGGGCGTGCAGCTGCGTCATCTCCTCGGCGGCGGTCGCATAGTAGCGGAAGCCGGACTTGAGATGCTGCTGCCAGCGGTCGCGGGCGACGGTCATCTCCATGATCTCGGAGGTGCCTTCATAGATCGTCGTGATCCGCACATCCCGCTTGACCTTCTCCACCACGTACGGGCGCGTGTATCCATAGCCCCCGTGCGCCTGGATCGCGTCATCGGCGGCCGCATTGCCGAAGGTGGTCGCGAGGTACTTGGCGATCGCACCCTCGGTGTTCATCGCACCGTTCTCGCCGAGTCCGCGGTCGATCTTGTCGGCCGTGTCCTCGATGTAGGCGCGGGAGGCCTCCAGCCGGACGGCGTGCGGCACGATCAGCTTGTGGGTGAAGCCCTGCTTCTCGGACAGGAGGCTACCGCCCTGTTCCCGCTGGTTGGAGTAATCGATGGCGCGGTCGAGAGCCTCCCAGCCACCTCCGAGCCCAAAGGCGGCGACCATCAGGCGGGTGTAGCCGAACACCATCTGCGCCTGGACCATGCCCTTGCCGGGCACTGCGCCGATGAGGTTGTAGGCGGGGACCTCGACGTCATCAAGCACGAGGGCGGCCGTGTTGGACAGCCGCAGACCGTGCTTGTCCTCCGGCGGCGCGGCGCTGAAGCCCTCGGCCCCCTTCGGCACCACGAACCAGGTCGGGCCCTCGGGGGTGAGCGCGAGGATGGTCGAGAAGTCGGCGATCGATCCGTTGGAGATCCACTGCTTCCGCCCGGTGATCCGGTATCCGGTGATCTCGCCGTCGCCGTCGACGACAGGGGTCGCCACCGTCGACATCGCACCGAGATCAGAACCCGCCTCGGGCTCGGTGGCGCCATAGGCGAAGATCGCCCCATCCTCGGCGATCGCGCCGAGCCATTCCACCTTCTGCTCCTCGGTGGCGCCCACCACGATCGGGTCTGATCCGAGGAAGGTCGCGAACACCGCCGTGGCCAGGCCGATGTCCTTGCGGGCCATGACCTCGCAGACGCGGTAGGAGTCGAAGGCGCCCCCGTCCAGACCGCCGTACGCCTCGGGGATGAACACCAACTGCACGCCCAGGGTCTCCGGGTCGGACATGGCCCGCACGATGTCCTCGGGGCAGCGGTCCTCGTGGTCGAGATCGAGCTGCAGCTCCGGGCTCAGGGACTCCTCGGTGAAGTCGACGAGCGCCTCCAGCATCAGGTTCAGGGAGGCAAGGTCGAGTCCCGCTCCCAAGGTGTGGCCAGTGCTCGGCTGGTCGGTCATGGGGGCATTCCCTCTTTCGTCAGGGCCGGTCGTGGCGTGGGCAGCGTCGGCGTCGGTTCGGTCAGGAACGGGTCGGAGACGCGATCTCGGCGGCGTCCGGCTTGACGCTCGCGAGGAGCAGCTCGGCCACGTCAGTGACCTGCACCGACTCGTCGACAGCGCCTTCGAGACGTCGCTGTTTGAGCCCGTCGTCGAGCATCGTGATGCACCACGGGCAGGCCGCGGTGATAAGGCCGGGGTTCAGGGCGAGCGCCTCATCGGTGCGGTCCAGGTTGATGCGACGGCCGAGGTTCTCGTCCATCCACATACGGGCGCCCCCGGCGCCGCAGCAGAACGACCTCTCCCTGTGTCGCGGCATTTCAATGACCTGCACCCCGGGCACACTGGCGAGGACCTCGCGGGGCGCGTTGAAGATGCGGTTGTGTCGGCCCAGGTAGCACGGATCGTGGTAGGTGACCGATGAGTGCACCGGTCGTACGGGAGTGAGCCGGCCGTCCGCGACGAGCTGGGCGAGCAGCGTGGTGTGGTGGACGACCTCGTAGTGGCCTCCCAACTGTGGGTACTCGTTGGCGATCGTGTTGAAGCAGTGGGCGCAGGTGACCACGATCCGCCGCGCGCCGGCCTCGTTCAGGGTCTCGATGTTTTGCTGGGCGAGCATCTGGAAGAGGAACTCGTGTCCGGCCCGGCGCGCCGGGTCGCCGGTGCAGGTCTCGCCGTCGCCCAACACCATGAACTCGACTCCGGCGTGGTGCAGCAACGTCGCGACCGCCCGCGTGGTTCGCTGCGCGGTGTCGTCCAAAGAACCGGCGCAGCCGACCCAGAAGAGGTAGTCGACGTCCTCGGGAATCTTCTCCTCCCCCTGCGCGCCGAACACCCGGACGTCGAAGTCGAGGGGCTCGGCCCAGTCCATCCGCTGCCGGGCGCCACGGCCCCACGGGTCGCCGGCATGCTCCAGCCCGTTGAGCATGAGGGCGGCCTCCTCGGGGAAGGCCGACTCCATCAGCACCTGATAGCGGCGCATGTCGACGATGTGGTCGACGTGCTCGATGTCGACGGGGCACTGCTCGACGCACGCGCCGCAGGTGGTGCACGCCCACAGCACGTCGAAGGGGATGACTCCCTCGCCGTGCACGCCGTGTTCGTCGACCCGCGCGCTCTCGTCGCCCGCGGGGCCGATCAGCGGGCGTCGCGCCTCGGCGGCGGCCTCCGCGGGGGCGCCGGGACGGTTGCCCTCGGCGTCGGCGGCGGCCAGCAGGTACGGCGCCTTGGCGAGCATGTTGTCGCGCAGGGACATGATGAGCAGCTTGGGTGAGAGCGGCTTGTCGGTGTGCCACGCCGGGCATTGGCTCTGACAGCGGCCGCATTCGGTGCAGGTCGCGAAGTCGAGCAGGCCCTTCCAGGTGAAGTCCTCCACGGCGCCGATGCCCAGGGGTGTGTCCTCGTCGAGCTCGTCCATCGAGTCCAGATCGATGGCCTTGCCGTCGGCGTAGATCATGGGCAGTGCGCCCAGGGCGTTCGGACGGCGCGCCAACGCGACGTTCGGCAAAGAGGTCAGGATGTGCAGGTGCTTGCTGTAGGTGACAAACACGGTGAAGCCGAGCAGCACGACCAGCCCGAGCAGCAGGAAAATGGTCTCCAGCACCTCGTTGACGTGCGTTCCGAGCGGCTCGAAGACGCTGGCCAGCGCCTGCGAGGCGAACGCGCCTTCCAAGAAGGCCAGGGGTCGACTCCCGTCGTCGTGAGGCAGCCCCACCCGCTGGGCATTGATCTGGGTGGCCCGCGTCAGAAGCACCGTGACCACGACGCCGAGGATGCCCAGAAGCACGATCCACGCGGGGCCGAGGTGGCTGCCGAAGAACCGCGAGCGGCGGCCCTGATCCTTGGGCGTCTCCCGGACCCGGATGATCGCGAAGGCGACCACGGCGCCCAGGCACAACAGCGCGAACAGATCCTCCAGGAAGCCGACCACCGGCCAGTTACCGATGATCGGGATCTGGAACGTCGGGTTGAACAGCGCCCCGAACGCCTCGACGATGGTGAAGAGCAGGACGCAAAAGCCCCAGAAGACCGCCGCGTGCGCGAGGCCCGGCCCGGTCCAACGCAGCAACCTGCGCTGCGCTGCGACTTCAGAAAGTTCCGCCTTGATCGCCACAGCTGCGGCCGGCATTCGCCACGGTTCGACTTTCTGGCCGAGCTTCCCGACGCGGTAGAGGTAGCCGAGTCGGCGGCCCGCGACGGTCAGTCCGACCGCCACGATCAGGACTCCCAGAATGAGTCGTATGGCGTACATGTCCGCCTCTCAGAGTCGGTGGGGCCGGAGTCGTGGGGCAGGAATAGGCAAGGCCCTGGGTCGCGCGCCGTCACCCTGCGCCGCCGTCGGCGGCGCAGGGTGAC
>JBDTWM010000108.1:0-9576 GCA_040006675.1 Dermatophilaceae bacterium
GTGGGTGACGTGGCCGTGGTGGGTGACAGGAGTGTTTCGCTCACGCGTCCTCCTCGAACAGGGATCGCTCGCCCGTCGGCCCCCGTGCCGTGACGAACTCTGGGCGTGGGGCGTAGCGGGCTCCCGCCGCGTGCACATATACATCGCCGTCGTCCCGACGCACTAGTCCGACGGCGGCCAGGATCGCCAGGGCCTCCTCGTAGACCGAGTCGGGATCCTGCCGATGGTCCTTGCGCAGCCCGCGTCGCCACGTCTCGAACACCCGGTCGCCCGCGGATCGCGCGGTCGAGGACGCCAGTCGTGCCCAGGTCACCCCGTCCAGATCGGCGTCCGCCGTGGCTCGGACGACCTCGACCAGCTCGGCGAGCAACAGCAGGCCGAAGTGTTTGGCCGAGCCGGTCGAGGGGAAGGCGAGATCCGTCAGGTCGCCGCTCGGATCGGTCGCGACCGCGCCCTCGGCGCGCAACTCCAGCTCCAGCCCGAGCCAGCGCCGGAACCACTCCCGCTCGCGTTCCCGGTTGCGGCGCCACCACCCCCGCTGTTCGTCAGTGAGCTCCTCCACCGAGAGCACCGGCTGCTCGGCCAGCCGGCGCCGGATCGCGACCCGCGCGCCGCCGGCAGCCGACGGGACAGAGGTCACGGCGAGGACGTCCTCGGGTCGACGGCAGGCACTTAACGGGGCGACGACCAACAGGGCCAACCGATCCCGGTGGACGTCGAGCAAAGACGCGGAGCGGCGCTCGGCCCAGTGCTCGAGGTCACCGTCCCGCTCGCTGAGCACCCCCAGGTCGACGAGCGCTACCAACGCAGAGTGGAGGGTCCGTCGGTCGTGGATGCTGTCCAGATCGACGTCGATCCCGGCGTCGACTGCGGCGGATCGGACCCCGGAGACGAGCTCGTCGACCATGAGTTGGTCGCGCGCTTGAGTGAGTGCGGCCAGACAGAGCGCGAGTAGTGCGTAACGTCGAGGCGTGAACGGCGCGCCGTTGCGTCGCCGTAAGCCGCGGCTGGCATCGCCTCCGAGGCCCGTCTTGAAGAGACGCGCCAACCTCGGCTCCACGACGAGCCGGTACCCGAGACCGTCGGCAAACATTGCCACGAGCTCGCTCTGGTGCCGTCGGACGAGCGCCAATTCGTCCGTGTGGGCGTCGGCGTGGAGCAGCGGTTCGCGTAGGAGCGCCCGGGCGGCGTTGCGCAGGTCCGCCTCCGCAAACAGGTCAGGGGCAGCGGGCGGGCGCTCCGGCATGATCGTCATGCGTCGGCCCGCATCCCATGCGTCATGGCGCCGACAGCGGTAGACCCGTCGATCAGCTCAATCGCGAGGTCACGCAGGGTCAGCACCCCCGCGGGGCTCCTGACGTGCACCGTCGCGCCCGCTTCGGCCCGGATCTCGAGCGCCAGCGCAGCGCCGGCAACCCGCACCTCCGCGCGCGCCGTCGTCCCCGGCGTGAGCGGTCGCCCCAGGCGGGTGAGAGCGTTGGCGTACACGTCGAGGAAGGTGGATCGGGCCTGATCGCTCACCTTCATCTCGCGCAGCGGCCCGGCATTGGAGACCAGCTCCCGGAGAGCCTCCGAAAGCCGACGCTCGTGCTCCGCGCGCTCTGCCAGACGCGTCTGCTTGGCGGCTGAGTAGTCGACTCTGGCGCCGGACCGGCCACCCGTCTGGCGGCCCCCATACGTACGCAGGCCGATCGGCACCTCCGCGGCCGGCGAGCGCCACCAGCTTCGTCTCGACGGCACAGGATCGCTCTCGGAGTCCGCGCGGAACGACAGATGCCGGGCGGAATAGAGCCCGAAGGCGGCCGTCCACAGCTCGTGGGCTCGGTCGTCCGGCGAGCCGTCGAACCACGCGGCGAGCCGGACCAGGTCACCGTAACGACTCTGTTGACGGTCGGCACCGGCCGCGATGCGGCGCAGGTTGCTCAGCAGCGCGCGCATGGCATCGGTGGCCAGTCGCCGGACGTTGTCGGCATCCGAGCGGCGCGTGGGCGAGCCGATGAACCACGTGCGCAGGCTTTCCCAGTCCGCTGGCTCCAGGCCGGTGGCGCGGCGCGCCCGAGTCCCATCGACGCCGACCAGACGCTCACCCGTGTCAGCGCGGGCGCAGAGCCGCGCAACGCTCGGCTCCAACTCTGCCAGCCAGTCGGCGAGCTGTGGCATGTGCCGGGAGATCTCGTCGACGAAGCGCTGAAGGTAGTCGATCAGGGCGCCCTTGAACAGCACAAACTCGTCACGGCCGAGATCGAAGCGGGTCAGCACTTGGGTGAGATAGGAGTAGAACTGCCTCGTCGAGGTCACCAGCACCTCGAACTGCGCGAACAGCGTCGTGATGCGCGCCGCGACCTCGCGCGGGTCAGTGTCGTCGAGCCCCTGTGCACACCAACGGGTCAGCTCCTCGATGCCGGCGAGCATTCCTGGCAGCATCTCGCTGGACACCTCCCGCGCCCCGTCGAAGTGGGTCAGCAACTCCTCCACGTGGCGGTGCACGAACTCCCCGCGTGGCGTCAGTTGGTAGCGAGCCCGGTTGGAGAGATACTCACGGACGCTGCGCGCCTCGGTCTCGCGCGGGCTGCGGGCGAGATTGCCGTGCTCCACCAGGTAGGACAACCGCTGATCGACGATGTCGCGGTCCAAGGTGAGCCCTTCGTCGGCCAGCCGCTGGGTCACCTCATCCGCGGACTGGTCCGACAGGAAGCCACTCATGCCGGCGGTGAACAGGCGCATGATCGCGAGATAGCTCGCCGCCTCGTCGTTGACGGCGTACCTCAGCGTCCCGAGCACCTGGCGCTCGGTCGGCTGGATTCCACCGTCGGCCATGAACCGAACCGTAGCGAACGCGACTGACAACTCGGGGAGCCTTGCGCGGCCGACCCGAACCCCACCGCCTATTCAGCGCCATCGACCCCGTGGTGTTCGAGAGATCGGCTCTGCTCACGCTGATCACGTGCCGGGATCGTGCGATCGCTGGGCAGTGGGTAGGTGACCTGCTCCGCCTCGTCCACCGACGGGTTGGCGCCCCACCGGCCGAGCTCGTGTCGTCGGGGCTGCGCGTCACCGATCAGGTGCCAGACCGTGAGCCCCCGGGCGCTGAGGGTGTTGGCGATGAGCAGCCGGTGGCACCGCCACGGCATCGGTTCACCGCACATGATCGCCAGCCTGCGCCCGACGGCCAACGCGACGAGGTCGTCGATGGCCTCCCGGTACGGCGCGCTCAACGTGTAGTCCGCGTAGTTCTTGAAGCTGGCGTTCAGCCAGCCGGCGTTGATGGCCGGGTCCACCGCTTGACGGCCGCGTCGACCACCGAGGTCGGTCATATGTACGTAGTCGATGCCCGCATCGGCCAGCCAGAAGGGCATCTGGTCGCGGCTGAAGTGCGGGCTACGCCGGGAACCGGGCTGGGCGCGGACGTCGACGACCAACTGGATCCCGTTCTTGCGCAGCGGGTGGACGAATGCGGCTTCCGGACACGTCCAGTGCCCGATCGTCCAGACATCGGGCTGCTCGACCGGGTGGGGGAGGGCATCCCCCTGCTGGTTCCTCGCGATAGTGGGCCTCATTTCGTTCCCGCTATTGTGGCCCGGACCCCCGGTGGCGCCGGGACCCTGCGCACGGCACCGTGTCCGCTATGAACACTCTTACCGGAGCGCAATTCACCGACGAGGGACTGACCGGCTGGTCGTTCCTCGCCGACGGCATCCAGACGCGCCTTCGCACCGGCGATTTCGCGTCGGGCATGGCCCTTCTCTGTCGAATCGGCGAGGCCGCCGAGGAGATGAACCACCATCCGGACCTCGATCTGCGCTACACGTACCTCGACGTCCGGCTGACGAGCCACGATGCTGGCGGGGTGACCTCTCGTGACGTAATGCTCGCCCGTCGGATCGGCGAGCTGGCTGCTGACGCGGAGGTCGGCCTCGATCCCGGCGTGTAGCTCATCGAGCTCGCCCTCGACGCGCCCGATCGGGCGAAGCTCGTACCGTTCTGGCCGTCGTTCTCGGGCTGTAGTCGCCGTCGCCACACGGTGCTCACGAGATCGTCGACCCGCGGGACGCGACCCATACTGTGGGGGTGTCCCACGCTGCCCTCCCCACCCCAGGTACCGACCGGAGACGCCTGACGCGCTACGCCTGGCTGTCCGTCGCGACCGCCGTCGTGACGATCACGCTCAAAGCGGGCGCCTACCTGCTCACCGGATCGGTCGGTCTGCTCTCGGACGCTGCCGAGTCGGTGGTCAACCTCGTGGCCGCCCTCGTGGCCGTCGTCGCGTTGACCGTGGCGGCCCGGCCGGCCGATCCGATGCACCCTTTCGGACACGCGAAGGCGGAGTATTTCTCGGCGGTCGTCGAGGGCGCGATGATCCTCATCGCCTCCATCTTCATTATCTCGTCGGCGGTGCAGCGGCTGTTGGACCCTCAGCCCCTGGAGAACGTGGGGGTGGGTTTGGCGATCTCGGTGCTCGCCTCCGTCCTGAACGGCGTCGTCGCGTCCGTCCTCATCCGGGTCGGTAGGGCCCACCGCTCACTGACGCTCGTCGCCGATGGACGCCACCTGCTCACCGACGTATGGACCTCCGTGGGCGTCGTCGTCGGGGTGGCGCTCGTGGCGGTGACCGGCATCTGGCGGCTCGACGCGATCGTCGCGATCGTCGTCGGCATCAACATCTTGTTCACCGGCTATCGGTTGATCCGCGAATCCGTCGTCGGTCTCATGGACACCGCCTGGGACGAGCGTGAGAACACCCGACTGGCTGAACTGCTCGCCGCCTTCGGAAGCGGTGGGGTCCGCTTCCACGCGTTGCGCACCCGCCAGGCCGGGCATCAGCGGTTCGCGGAGGTCCACGTGCTGGTGCCGGGGGAGTGGAGCGTCCGGCGCGGCCACGACCTCGTCGAGGATGTGGAGGACGCGGTGCGCACCGACATGGAGGACGTGAGCCTGACGTGCCATCTGGAACCGTTGGAGGATCCCCGGTCGTACGACGACTATCCGGCCCAGGTGAACCTAACGGAGGGGACGGTCCCGGACGGACCGGCGACGGCCGACTGATCGAGGGTGTGTGCCCTCACGTGGAGGCGGAGCCGACCGCGTCGTGCGCGTCGAGGCGGAGCCGACCGCGTCGTCCGGGCGCGAAGCCCTGCAGGGAGTGCGTCTGGGAGTATCCGGAGTCAAGATCCACGATCGTGACCTTGACCAGGCCGTTCGGGTCGATCGCGTAGGTCTCCTCGATGAGTGGGCCGGCCTCCGAACGCTCCACCCGGACCGCGCGCAGCTTCTCGGCCGCCGCGCGACGCGTCATCGCCGCCCCGACGTCGGCGACCTGCAAGTCCCGCAGGAACGGGAACACCACCTCGGCGAACGGCATGATGTCCCCGCGAGGTTCGCCGCGCTCGTCGACGTCGCTGTACTCCACGAACCGGAACCACCCCACGTTATGGGCCGCCCGATAGCGCCGCGTCACGCTCGCGTGGCCGGTGGACGGCAGCGTCGCCGCCCGATCCAGCAGCGCGTCGAAGGAGAGGCTCTGTCCTGCGGACGCCTCCCGGAAGACGCCGAAGCCGCGGGAGAGGCGGTCGCGCAGGGAGTATCCCGCGTCGTCATCGGCCGCGATGGCCAGCCCGATCGCGGTGGAGGCGGCCGGGTACGGCGAACGGTGTACCCGGCGACCGAACCGCTCGCGCAGCAGCCGGGGCACGAGGGGCAGCCCACTCGCGCCGCCTACCAGGTAGATGCCCGCGATGTCCGTCAGATCCGGCTCACCTTCGTCGAGGCCCTCGATCAGCGGCGCCATCGCGTCGATGCTCGCCTCCACCAGGGGGCGCGCGGCCTCATAGAACTCGTCGACGCGCACGACCACCTCTTCCTCACCCACCCCGAGCGCCAGTCTCTTGCTCTGGGGCGCGAGGTGCTCCTTGGCAGCGCGGCACTCGTCGACGAGCTCACGGTAGGCCCGGCGCGTGATCGCCGTCCGGGGGACACCGGCCTCCTTCAGCGCGCAGGCGACCAGCACGTCGTCGAAGTCGTCGCCGCCGAGGTGATTGACGCCCAGCGAGTCCAGCACGTCGTGGCTGGTCCCGTCGACGCTGACCAGCGAGGCATCGAACGTGCCGCCTCCGAGGTCGTACACGATGACGCGCGTACGGCGTGAGGTGACCGTCTTCCCGCGGTGATGCGTGTACTCGAAGCCGGCCGCCGACGGTTCGTTGATCATGCCGGCGACGTGGAACCCAGCCCGGCGGAACGCCTCGAGCGTCAGGAACCGCTGCGCTCCGTGAGCGTGAGCCGGCACCGCCACGACGGTCTTGACCGGGGTCGCGACCGCGATCTGGTCGGTCAGGCTGGAACGGGTCCGCAGCGCGGTCCGCAGGGCGTCGAAATAGCCGATCAGGACGTCGAGGAGTCGCACGTCGCGCCCCCCGACCTCGATCGTGGTCCGAGCGGTGACCGCCGGGTCGGCGAGGACCCGCTTGAACGAGCGGACCAGCGGGGCGCCCTCACGGGCCGCGGCCCACCCCTCGAACCCGTAGAGCAGATGGCCGCGCCGCAGTGCGACCACCGACGGGAAAAAGTCGCGGGCGTCGTCGCGCTCGTCGAGGAACGTGACGACAGGGTAGTTGCCGCGGTCCGCGTACGCCACGATCGTGCGCGTGGTCCCGAAGTCGACGCCCAAGTCCATATGGGGCAGCCTAGTCGGGCAGCCGGAGCGCGAACGACCACCGCGGGAGGCGCCGTGCGGCGGCAGGCGGCAGCGAACCGCGAGGTGGCGAGAGCGGCGCTGGGAAGGGCCGGACCGTCCGCGTTCGAAGGGCGGCTCTGGTCGCGGGAGCCGCGAGATAGAGTCGCAGTCGTGCCTGGGACGATCGGTCGACAGCTGCTCCGTCTGGCCGGCGAGGCCGGGGCTCTGACGTTCGCCGTGGCGGCGGCGGGTCGGATCCTCGAGGGCCCCCTGGGTGGGTTCCCACGCGAGGCCGGCGTCAACCGGTGGCTGGTGCAGCGGCGGACTCCGGTGGGGGACCGGCTCAGCTGGGCGGTGTCGACGTATTCCGACACGGTCCCCACGATCGTGCTGGCGTGCGCGGTGGCGATGCTGCGCTGGCGACGCGGCCGGGATCCCCTGCACGCCTCGTTGCCCGTCGCGGCGATCGCCCTGGAGACGGCGGTGTTCATGTCAGCTGCCGCGATGGTGGGGCGGGCGCGCCCGGACGTGGCTCGGCTGGACCGCCCGGCGCCGACGTCGAGCTTCCCCAGCGGGCATACGGGAGCGAGCACGGCGCTTCACCTGGTGCTGGCCGACGGCTTGGCGGGCTCTGGCTGTCGCGGGGGCCGCCCCACCGCGTTCCTCGTGCGCGCGCTCGTGCCCCCCGCGGTGGGGTGGTCGCGGCTCTATCGCGGAATGCACCACCCCACGGACGTGGCGGTGGGGCTGCTCGTAGGCGCCTGGGCCGGCGGCGCCGTGCGGCGGGTTGCCGCGAGAGCGGGGGAGTACGAGACGTGCTGAGGTTATTGTGCTGAGGTTGTACGGGGAGCTCTTCAGCATCCGCGGAGCGGTCGCTTTCAGCGTCACCGGCCTGCTGTCGCGGCTGCCGATCTCGCAGTTCAACATCGCGATCATCCTCTTGATCAGCGCGACGACGGGGAGTTACGGACTGGCCGGTCAGGTCGCGGGCGCGGCGGCGCTGGCCGGGGCGATCGGCATGCCGCCGATCGCGCGGTTGGTCGACCGGCTCGGCCAAGCCCGCGTGACCCGTCCCGTCATCGTGGTCGGGGCGACCGCGTGGTGTGGGTTCGCATACGCGGTCGGTCAGGACTGGCCGACCTGGACGTGGTTCGCGCTGGCGGTCGTCGGCGGGGTGTGCGGCCCCAACATGGGCGCGATGGTCCGGGCCCGCTGGGTCCACGTCTTGCCGGACGCGACCCTGCAGCGCAGGGCGTTCGCCTGGGAGTCATCGCTGGACGAGATCGTCTTCGTGATCGGCCCGCCTCTTGCGGCCTTCCTGGCGACCTCGATCGCGCCCCAAGCGGGCGTTCTCGTGGCGGCGGCCATCCTCGTGGGCGGCGGATGGGCGTTCACCGCGCAGAAGTCGACCGAGCCCCCGCCCGCGGCCGATCGCCCCCGAGGTGGGAAGCGCGGCCTGCTCTCACCGGCGTTCGTGGCCGTGGCCGGGGTGTTCTTCTGCTGCGGCACGATGTTCGGGGCGATCGACGTCATCGCCATCGCTTTCGCTGACGAGCGCGGCAGCCGCGCGGTCGCCGGCGGCCTGCTGGCGGCGGTGGCGGTCGGCAGTTTGTGCTCGGGGCTGGCCTTCGGCGTCTTGTCGCTGCCGCGGTCCGTGGGGGCGCAGTTCGTGTCGGCTTCGTGTGTCCCGTCTGTGCTGATGCCGCTCTTGCTGCTCGCGGGGAACCTGTGGCAGCTGGCGCTGCTGTTGTTCCTGTGCGGTTTCGCGATCGCGCCGATTCTGATCACCGCGACGATGCTGGTGGAACGCCTCGTCCCGCCGTGGTCGCTGACCGAAGGCTTGACCTGGACGGTGACGGCCCTCGTCGGGGGTGTGACTCTCGGTGCCGCCCTCGGAGGTTACCTATCGGATGTCGTCGGTCCGCACCAGGCCTTCTGGCTGTCCAGCGCAGCCGCCTGGGCTGCGGGGGCCACGGCGCTGTTGTCGAGCCCCTTGCTGCGTCATGCCGCGGTCGAACGGGTGGCGCAACGCTCCGCGTCCGGGCCGCACACCTGACCGAAGGGATCGTCCCGCTTCAGCAGGTCCGGGTTCTCGGACGCATCTGACCCGTCCCGGGTGGCCTCTCAAATCGTGACCGGAGTCGGGTTTCTCGGCGCCGGTCTCCAGTCATCCAAGCCCGATAGGTTGCGGTGTTCGTCGCCGGGCACAATAGGCCCGTGGACCTCCATATGCTTGATTCAGTGACCCAACTCGCCGCGCTCCACGACCAGGGCTGGCTACAGATCGGACATCTGCTACTGGCGTTCATGTTGAGTTCCATCATCGGCCTCGAGCGGGAATGGAGGGACAAAAGCGCGGGGCTGCGCATCTATTCGAGCGTGGGAACCAGTGCGGCGCTGTTGACGCTGGTCAGCAAGTACGGGTTCTCGGACGCATCTGACCCGTCCCGGGTGGCCTCTCAGATCGTGACCGGAGTCGGGTTTCTCGGCGCCGGCCTGATTCCACTCATCGCGGCACGGTGCGCGGGCTCACCACCGCTGCCACCATGTGGGAGACCGCGGCAATCGGAATGGCGGCAGGGGCGGGGCTGTGGCTGCTCGCCCTGACGGTCATGGTGTTGCACTTCATCTCAGTGCTGGGATTCGACACCCTGGCCAAGAGGATCAACCCGGATCCGCCGAACCTTTAGGCATCTAGTCCCGGTCGCGACACACCACTGTCTGGCCGACGCGGCCTGATGTTTGCAACGTGGTTGGCCGGGCGCCGTAGGTGCCGATGACCTCGATGACCCACAACGTGGCAAGGTTCCCGCGAGTGTGTCCGACCACTCGATTGCACGAGCCATTCGGTCTTGGTTCCCGGGAACTGGATAGATCCGATGAGCACACGCCGTGACTGCGTCAAG
>JBDTWM010000109.1:0-9531 GCA_040006675.1 Dermatophilaceae bacterium
TGAGGGGCGCGGTCCTCGCCGGGCATCTCCCAGCGCCCCGCCGGTCCAGGCTGCCGGCCGGGACGCACATGCCACCAACCGTTGCTGCCCGCAACGACCGCGACGCCGTCACTGCGCCCAGCTAGGGCCTTGGCGCCCTCTGGGATGCTCACCTCGGCGGTAGCGCCGTTCTGGATGAGCCATCCGCGCCGTCCGCTGTCCGCCATGATCAGGGGTGCGGTACCGGCGAAGACGGCCTGGGCCCCCTCTGGGAGATCAGCGCCTTTCCCGGCCTGTCCGGTGGCGGCATCCCACCACGCCAGCCGGTCGCCCACCTGAGCGGCGAGCACGTTCTGTCCGTCGATCACGCTGGCGGCCAGAGGCGTCTTCGGTGGACCGTCAGGATAATCGGCCGACCATCGCAGGTCGCCGCTGGCAGCGTCGATGAGGGCAACCTGCCGGTCGTGGGTCACGACGGCGACCTGGCCAGCGTTCACTACCAGCGTGCGCCCCGCCTGCGGTAGAAGCGCTGGCGTTCGCCAGGCCGACTGAGCCAGCCACTCCTGGGGCGCGGCCGCAGGCATGGTCTCCCCGTGCACGATGGTGACCCCAGGACCGCGGGTGGACATCCACCCACCCACGAGCCCGATTCCTCCGAGCACGACCAGCACGACCAGCATGAACAGGCCAATCATCAGGCGTACCGGCGGAATCCTCGTCAGTCGCGCACGCACATCGAGAACGAACCTGCGTCTGCCCTTGGGTCTCATCTCAGCGCGCGACGGGCGTGCTGCGGGTACTTCACTCGACGGCTCAGGAAGGGTGGGGTCCGGTTCTGTCCGGCCACCGGGGTGCACGATCAGTGGCCAGTCACCCTCAGGGCCCGAGGCCAGGATTCGCACTGGGCGTGCAGTGCGCGAGGCATGTTCGCTCACTACCTCGAGCAATCTCCGGCGAGCTTCATCCACACTCGCAGCACGGACGTGCGTCGTGGTGCCGTCCACCGTGACGGTGCCCGTACCGTCTGGAAGAACGTTGGCGCTGTTGGGGACGTCTCTGGAACGGCGATTCCGACGTTTTCCGATTCTCACAGCGGGCACACCTGCCTCTTGCCCGGGGTCGGGTCGACCCCGAGGCGGCCAGCCTTCTCGCGGCTGCAATGCCTGGCCACGACTAGCGCGAAGGCGGCAGCTTCCGCGATGCTCACGCGAGCATGGCTCACCGGGACCACGACCGGTGCACGACGTGCTCGACGAGCGCGTGAATCTCGATGGACATGCTCGAATCTCCTTTGATCGCCGGCGTTAAGACGTGGGTCGGCAGTCGATGGTCGCCACGCCCCGTCGCCTCCAGCACATAGATGCGACGTTCCGCATGGCCCCTCCCTTAGCTGGTGGTGACGCCGACCTCGTCGAGGAAGACTTGAGGGTCGACGTGCTGGCCGTTCCTCAGCACCTCCAGGTGGAGGTGGCAGCCGTCCGAGTTGCCGTTGCTGCCGACCTTGCCGATCTGCTGCCCGGCGGTGACGTGATCCCCGACGTTGACGAGCACGCCGGCGTTATACATGTGGCCGTAGCGGGTGTGGACGCCCCCTTCGTGGTCGATCTCGATGAGGTTGCCGTAGCCGCCGCTTGGCCCGGCGACCACGACGGTGCCCTTGTTGGCGGCGAAGATCGGGGCGTCGCAACCGGCGCCGATATCCAGACCGGAGTGGAACTCGTTCGCTCCGGTCACCGGATTCACGCGCCCGCCGTAGGTAGAGGTGGTCGAGGCCTTCGCGGGTGCGGCCCAGCCGGACTGAGCGATCTGCCCGATCTGCCCTCTGGTGACCTTGCATTGGCTGGTCTGGGTGGAGCCGTTACCGGTTAGAGACAGGTGCACGTGATCCATGTGGTTTTGGGTGGGCGAGCCCCGGTCCTCCATCGGCCGCCACCCTTCGTCGGCTCGGTCTCCGGCCCAGATGCGCTGCTGCCAGATGACGTATTTGACACCCAGATCGGCCGCGCGGTCTTGGAGGTGCTTCGAGAGCCGATCTCCGGTGTCTTTGCCGTTTGGTATGTCGTTGATCATGAAGTCCAGCGCCAGCCCGGCCGGGTGGCCGTTGGGGTCGTACTGCTCAGTGGCCGGATCGCGGTATCCGCCCGTGGTCTTGATCCCGAACATGGGGCCGATGGTGTTGGCGACGGTGGCGGCCTGCGGCTGGACGGGGCCAATGTTGTATGTCGACCCGGTCTGACCCGTGCCGGTGGCGCCGTCCAGGGCCGTGATCCCGGCGAGCGCTTCCACCACGAGCCCGGCGTTGTCCCAGAACGGGGTGTAGTGGTACGGGTCGGCTTTGCGCTGGACTGCGTTCGCGACGAGCGTTGGTTCCATCGCTTCGCGGCCCTCGATCCCCAGCTCGACCTTGAAGAAGTTCGTTGAGCTGATGAACGGGTCCAGGCGGTCAGCCAGCGTCCCCCACTCGTCCTTGGCGGGCTGCTGAAACAGGCCGCGTTTGCCTGGATCGACCGCGTCGCCTTTGTCGAGCACGGTCAGCGCGGAGTCGCCCATCGCTGTCATGACGCCAATCTGCTGGTCGCGCACGGTGAGCTTGAGCCGCTGCGCGGCCAGCATGATGTGCGCGGCGTTGACGAGCTGGTCGTGGTTGTACCCGGCGACCGGTCCCCCCGGCACGCTGGTCAGGTTCACGCTCACGGCGGCCGCGGACGGGTTGCATACGGCCTGTGACGTGGTGTCGGAGGTGAGCGCGATCCCGATCAGGAAGGTGAGGAAGAACGCCGGGATCAGTAGGAGGGCAATCGCGACATTGCGGCCTCCGCGGCCCTGACCCCCGCTGCTCATCAGGAGTCCCCGGGCCCCTCAGGTGGGGTGATGCGTTCCGCGAGCCAGTCCGGGCTCTGGTCCGTGCGAGACAAGATCACCAGGTAGTTTCCGGCATCTGTCGGCACGCCCACCCGTGCGACCAGAGGGATCGAGGCAGGCGTGACCTTCGCGGCCCCGGTGACCTTCGTCGGCGGAACGTTGGCAGGATCGGTGTACTTGTACGCCTGCGCGGCCTTCGGCGTCATCAGCGGCACCAGGTCGTTCCACCACTGGTCGGCCGACACCGTGCGGCGCGCAAACAAGGTCATGACCTGCACCGCCGTCGTCGCGGCCTTGGCGCGGGCGACCTCGTCCAGGACGAGGGTCGAGCCTGGCCGAAGAGTTCCGCTCGACCCGTCGTCGCGCTGTTCGGGCACGGCGCCCGGCGCGGGCGCCAGCCCGGTCGGGGTGCTCGACTGCGGCTCGCGATCGCTGCTGCACGCAGCCAGGACCGTTGCGAGACAAGTCGTTACGACAAGCGCGCCCCGGGCGCGCGGCATCAGTCCGTGTCCTGCTCGGGACTGGGTTCGCCCGCCTCGTCGACCGTGAGCCGCCGGGTCAGGTTGGACCCCGAGGCGATCGCGTCGCGCAGCTCGTCGCGAAGGATGATCCAGGTCGCGCCGAGCTTGTAGGCCGGGATGGTGCCTGAGTGAATCCACTTGTAGACCCCCTGTGTCGTCACGTCGAGGAGTTCGGCCACCTCCTGCACACCAAGGCGCTTGGGCAGGCCGTCGAAGAGCTCATCCAGGCGCGACGTCACGAGGAGACCCCTTCGACGGCGGGTGGACACGAGAACATGTTAGGTGATGTTAGGTAGAAGCGCATACAGTTGGCTCCAACGATCTTTAGATGGTTCAGTAGTGTTAAAGCAGGTGATAAAGTACTGTGCTGCCTAGACGGCTTCGCCGTTGGCCCATTATCGACCTGGAGGTGCGAGGGTGAGGCAGAGGAACCCTTGGGTGGACAGTGCAGCGTCAACCGTGCGCGACCGACCAGACATGGCCGGTGAAGGCTGGCGCGCGTGGCTGCCCAGCACCGTGTCCTCGCCGGACGAACCAGAGTCGGTGGACTCTTCGGCCGAGCTCGACCAGCCCACCGGGCCGGTGACACCTCAGCCGCACGTTCCGATGCCCAAGAACACGCTGCCGGTACGTCGCGTGCAGTCCTTGGCTGCCCTATGGGTCGTCGGTGCGCACAGCGCCTCTGGGGAGACAACGCTGGCCGACCTCGACGAGGGCTGGCAGGCGGCCGGGCACACGTGGCCCGAGCTACCCTCAGGTGCGCCGGCGGCGTGCGTTGTCGTGGCGCGCACGAACGTGCGGGGGCTGCTCGCAGCCCAGGCGGCGCTCACTCAATGGGCCGCCTCCGGAGCCGGAGCGTCCGCCCGCCTCCTGGGCCTAGTTCTGATGGCCGACGCGCCAGGCAAGCTGCCCACGCCCATCCGCGACCTGGCCAAAGTCGTGGGCGGAGGAGCGCCGCGCGTCTGGGTCGTGCCATGGGTCGAGGCTTGGCGGCTGGCCGACCCCATGACTGAACGCGTCCCGCGCCCGGTCTCCAAACTTGTGAGCACTCTTCGCTCACTGTCAGCCTCGGCAGTTGCCGACGCTGACCCTTCACGCAGTGAGGAGCACTCATGAACCTGCTCGACGTCATCCCGATGGACGTGCCCGACCCCGGCGGGGGCAGCGCGCCCCCTGGGTTTGAGAACTTCACAACGATTATGGGCTGGGGCAAGTGGATCGCCCTTGGGATCCTCGTGATGGCACTCATCTTCGCGGGAGTCAAGATGGCGATCGGCAACCGTCGGGGTGAGGGCGGCGAGCACGCTGCCTCCATCGGCTGGGTGCTCGGCGGCGTCCTCGTCGTCTCAGCGGCCTTCTCGATTGTCGGGCTACTAGCCACCTAATCCCGGCCCCAACGACAAGAAGGAGCCGAGATGACGAACAACGACGCGAGCAACGTTCCGCCCGCCGACGACGACAGCACCGGAGCCTCGAAAAGCGTCATTGCATCGGCGGTGGTCGTAGCGGCCATCGTCGTGCTGGGCTTGGTGCTCAGCCTGACGAACCTGCTCAGGGGCACGACGGAGCCAACTCCGATCACGTCCGCTCCGTCGGCCTCGACCACGGGTACGGCGAGCCCTATCTCCACGCCAAACGAGGCCAGCGTGTGCGGCCTAAGCGCCGTGGAGGTAAGCGGCACGGTCAACACCCCCCCGACCGCGACGTGGGCGCTCGTCGGCACCACGGCAGCTCCTTCAGTCGCGGGCCAGGGACCAGGCAAGATCGAGGACGACGGTTTCAGGTCGTGCTATGCGAGGACTCCAACGGGTGCCCTTCTGTCGGCCTCGAACTACGTGGCGATGGTCAGTAGTCCTCCAACCACTTTGAAGTCAGTGTCGAATCTCGCGGCAGACAGCCCAGGGCGAGACTACGCACTTAGTCAAATTTCTAAACTTTCGCCTGTCCAAAGTGGACTAAGGATGCAAGTGGCCGGCTTTCAGATCGTCAGCTACACGGGACGTCTTGCATCCGTGGACCTTGCCTTCCGAACCTCCTCAGGATCAGTGGTTTCGCAAGTAATCGACTTGACTTGGGACCAAGGGGATTGGAAGATCCGCTACAGTGACGTCGGCAATTTTCTATCGCCCGCTCACACTCTAGACAGCCTTCGCGGGTATATTTTCTGGTCAGGGGCATAATTTATGCCTCAATACCTTGACCCGTCCGTGGCCAATCCATTGTGCGCCGTGCAGCCACTGCTGTGCCTCGCCGGTGAAGCAGCCTCAACGGCGGCATCATCAGCAGCCGGTGCAGCTTCCAGTAATGTTGTGACCGCCCTGGCGAACGCTGTGCTGGAAGCCGTCGGCCGAGGTGTGGCCTCCCTCGGGACAATGTGGGTCAACATCGGCACCCCCACCCTGACCGGTGGCGGCGGCTCGTCCGGCGTGTCGCCGGGTGATCACGCCGCCAACACGGAGGGCATCAACACCGTCCTGGGCTGGGCGACGTGGATCGCGTTCGGCATCTGCGTGCTCTCGTTGATCGCGGCGGGTGTGCGGATGGGCCTTGGGCATCGCAGCGAGGGACAGAAGCACGTCGACCGGATCGGCGTGATCCTGGTGGCGGCGATCATCGTGTCGGCGGCGGTGGGACTCGTGACTGCGATCGCTCCGGCGGTGGGGTCGAACGGATCACCGGCTGTCGCGTTCATCCAGAATTCGCTGTGGTGGTACATGATCGCCGTCGCCGTGATCGGCGTGATCGTCGGCGCGGTACGGATGGCGTGGGAACAGCGTGCCGAGCCGGGCAAGGACCTGGTGAAGTCGCTGATGACCCTCGTCATCGTCAGCGGCACGGGTCTGACCGCGGTCTCCCTACTCGTGGCCGCCGCAGACTCGTTTTCTGTATGGCTGCTCAACGGGTCGCTGGAGTGCTCGATCCAGGACACTGACGGTGCGTGTTTCGGCGGCAACATGGCGGCCTTGCTCGCGCTGACGGTGAACCCCGTCACTGGAGGCCTCGGCGCGATCCTGGCCATTGTCCTGGGTCTGCTCGCCATTTTCGGGTCGATCGTGCAGATCCTTCTCATGATCGTGCGCGCGGGGATGCTCGTCGTCTTGGCCGGTGTTCTGCCGGTCTCTGCGGCCGCGACAAACACCGAGACCGGCCGGAACATGTTTCGCAAGACGGTCGGGTGGCTGCTCGCGTTCATCCTCTACAAGCCTGCGGCCGCGATCGTCTACGCGACCGCCTTCCAGCTCGCGGGCACCAGCATCTTCAAAGACGACGGATCGGGCCTGATCAGCGTGATCGTCGGACTGACCCTGATGGCGGTCGCCGTGCTCGCCCTGCCCGCACTGATGAGCCTCATCGTGCCCGCTGTCTCCCCGATCGCGTCGGGCGCGGGAATGGCCACGGCCGCGATCGCCGGAGCAGCCATGCTTCCCACCGGGGCGGTGGCGGCCGGTCGCCTCCTCGGCGGCAGCGGCGGCGTGTCCAGCGCAGACAGCTCCGCGCCGCCGTCTGGCTCGGCGACCACGAGCGGCCCATCGGGCGGCACGGGTGGCTCCGGGCCCTCGGCCCGCCCCGGTGGGTCCGGTACGGGATCTCCGGGAGGCACCGGCCCGGCCGGTGCGAGCGGCGTTGGAAGCGCCGGAACGTCGGGGTCAGCCGGGTCCACCGGCGCGGCTGGTGCTGGTGCTGGTGCTGGTGCTGGTGCTGGTGCAACGGGTAGCGCCGCGGGCGGCGCGGCCGGCGCTGGTACGGCCGCTGGCCCGGTAGGTGCCGCTGTCGGTCTCGGCGTCCAGGCCGTGACCGGGACCGTCAAGGCGGCGACTGGCGCTGTCCAGTCAGCCGCCGAGGAAAGCTCAGGAGGACCAGATGGCAGCCGGTAGCGCACAGATCGTCGGACCCCGGACGTACGGGAACTGGCGTAAGCCGACTTCCGCGGGCTTGTTCGGGCTCGGGTCGTTCGGCACCGGGATCATGCTCGGCGGGCTGATCCTGTCCGTCCTGGTCACGATGGCGGGCGGGCTCCTGCGGGGCCTGATCACCTTCGTCGTCCTGGCGGCTCTCCTCGGGACGATCCTGACCCGCGACCGGCACGGCAAGAGCCTGCTCGACCGGGGCCTGGCCCGTATCTCCTGGGGCAGCGCGACCCGCAACGGCGCGCACCTTTACCGGTCGGGCCCCCTGGGGTTCGCCCTGTGGGGGACCCATCAACTTCCCGGCGTCGCCGCACCGCTGCGGCTCAGCGAGCACACCGACTCCTACGGTCGCCAGTTCGCGCTGATCTACGCACCCACGACCCGCACCTACGCGGTCGTGATCGCCACCGAGCCCGACGGGGCGAGCCTCGTCGACCCCGATCAGGTCGATGTGTGGGTAGCCGATTGGGGCCATTGGCTGGCCAATCTGGGCGACGAACCGGGCATCGAGGCTTGCGCAGTCACCGTCGAGACAGCCCCAGACACCGGGCACCGGCTGCGCCGGGAGGTCGCCAGCAACATCGACCCGAACGCTGCGCCGTTCGCCCGCGCGATGCTAAGCGAGATCGTCGACCTTTACCCGGCCGGGTCGAGCCTCATCAAGTCCTACGTCACGCTGACGTTCTCCTCCGTCAGCGCCGCGACCGGCAAGAAGCGCACCGACACGGAGATGGGCCGCGACCTAGCGGCCCGACTGCCGGGCTTGACCGGCAGCCTGTCCTCGACCGGGGCCGGCGCAGCTCGCCCACTTGGCGCAGCTGAGGTGTGCGAGGTGATCCGGGTCGCGTACAACCCCGGCATCGGCGCGCTGGTCGACGAGGCGCACACCAACGGCGAGGACACCGCCCTCGACTGGTCCGACGTCGGCCCGGCCGCCACCGAGGCCAAGTGGGACGGCTACCGCCACGACGACGCCTACAGCGTCACCTGGTCGATGACGACGCCCCCGCGCGGCAACGTCCAAAGCTCGGTGCTAGCCCGGCTGCTGGCCCCTCACCGGGAGGTCGCCCGCAAGCGGGTGACCCTGCTCTACCGGCCGATCGACGCGGCCAAGGCAGCCGCGATCGTCGAGTCCGACCTGCGCTCGGCGCAGTTCGTGGCCACGTCGTCGAACAAGCCCTCCGCCCGCGCGGTCTTGGCGACCCGCTCGGCGGCGGCCACGGCATCGGAAGAGGCCAGCGGAGCGGGCCTGGTCAACTTCGCCATGTTGGTCACCGCGACGGTGCTGGACGACGACCGTCTGGCCGAGGCCAAAGCAGCGATCGACAACCTGGCCGCCACGGCGCGGCTGCGGCTGCGGCCGGTGTATGGCGCGCAGTCGTCCGCGTTCGCGGCCGCGTTGCCGCTCGGCCTGATCCTGCCCAAGCACTTGAAGGTGCCCGCGTCTATGAAGGACCGGCTATGAGCACCACCGTTGAGCCGTCGCAGCTCCTCGACGAGCAGACCGTCGATCCCCGCAAGGGCCGCCGCTTCCGCGGTGGCGGCAAGCGTAAGAGCGCACCTGCCGTCGTCCCGACCCGGCCCGGCCCGCGCGGCTGGCTCGGTCGGGGCAGGGGCCAGGACGTCCTGGTCGAGGCACCCGACGAGTACCGAGGAACGACCGTGCAGGTCTGCGGCCTGTGGCCATGGATCGTCGGCTCGGGCACCCCGATGGTCGGGGTCCCCTTCGGCCGGCACATCACCTCCGGGGCGACGCTGTGCTGCGACCCCATCGCATGGTTCCAGCGAGCGAACCTGATCGCGAACCCGAGCGTATTCGTGCTCGGTAAGCCCGGTTTGGGTAAGAGCACGGCTGTTCGCCGGATGGCCACCGGCCTGGCCGGGTTCGGCGTCATGCCGCTGGTTCTGGGCGATCTGAGGCCCGATTACGTCGACATGGTGAAGGCCCTGGGCGGGCAGGTGATCAGCCTTGGCCATGGTCGTGGCTACCTCAACGTCCTGGACCCCGGGGAGGCGACCGAGGCCGCGCAGCGGCTCACCGGGGCGGCCAGGGCTGCCGTGCTGGCCGATGCCCACGGCCGACGCCTGACGATGGTCTCGGCGCTCATGACGATCTTGCGCTCAGCCCCGCCCGCAGACCGGGAGGAGACGATCCTCGACCGGGCGCTGCGCATCCTCGATGAGAAGCACCACGGCGTGCCGGTGCTGGCAGACCTACTGCAGGTCGTGCGGGAGGCTCCCGAGGAGCTGCGCATTGTTGC
>JBDTWM010000110.1:0-9395 GCA_040006675.1 Dermatophilaceae bacterium
AATCAGGATGCCCCGAGTCCCGCGTATCATGCACGGAATCGAGAGTGCCAAGTTTCGCGCGAGATTCCTCGCTCATCGTGAAGGTGGTCATATGTCGACGAGTCGACCGCAGGGCCCGTCCACCTGGCACGGGGTGTGCCGACTGGCCGATCTCCCCCACGATGAACCGGTCCACGCGGACGTCGCCGGTGTCGCCGTCTGCTTGGTCCGCACCGACGGACAGGTGTACGCGGTGCACGACGAGTGCACCCACGCCGCGGTGCCACTGTCCGAGGGAGAGGTGGAGGACGGGGCGATCGAGTGTTGGATGCACGGGTCCCGGTTCGAGCTGGCGACGGGGCGGGTCCTCAACCTTCCTGCCACGGTCAATGTGCAGACCTACCCCGTGAACATCACCGACGAGTCGATGGTCCGCATCTGCCTCGATGAGGAGCAGTGAACGCACCCGGCCTGGTAGTTCGTCGCAGCAGCTTCAGCCACGACCACACCCTCCGGCGGCTCACCACTGCCATCGGCAGACACGGAGCCACCGTGTTCGACGTCATCGATCACGCCGAGAACGCCGCGCAAGCCGGCCTGGAGTTACCGCCGACCAGCGTCGTCATTTTCGGCAATCCGGCTGTGGGCACTCCTTTGATGCTCGCCGCGCCGAACCTGGCTCTCGACCTGCCCAGCCGTGTCCTGGTCCGCAGCGATTCCACCGGTGCGGTCGACGTCGTCTACCGTGATCCCGCCACGCTCGCCCAAGAGCACGGACTGGCTGAGCAGTCGGTGGAGGGTCTGTCCGGCCTGATACGCATCATCGACGAAGCACTCGGACAGGAGTGACGCCGGCTCCGACCGGCGTGCGTCTCCCTGCCCTACCGATGCTGCTCAGTGCGGGTGGCCGCTCGTGGGCACCTCGCCGATGGCGGTGAGCGCGATCGTGGAGTGGGCGTAGGCCCCGCCCGCCCGCATCTCTGCGGCCACCCAGATGGCCTCCATGATCTGCTCGGCGCTGGCGCCCTTGCGCTTGGCCAATGCGCTGTGGCCGGCGATGCAGTAGGGGCACTGCGTCACGTGAGCGACCGCGACCGCGATCAGTTGCTTCGTCCGCTCGTCAAGGGCCCCCTCGGCGAAGACCGCCTTGCTGAAGTTGTCGAAGGCCTCCGTCGCGCTCGGCGTCAGCTCTTTGCGGCGACGCGCCACTGCGGGGGTGGCCTCGGGGTAGAGATCCTGTGCCATCGGCTCGTTCCTTCCTGTGCGCGGCCTGCTTCGGACACGTCACATCTTTCCAGAACTCTCCCGGTGCCTGCCGGAGTGGGGGTAGGTTCCCTCACATGTATCCGACACCGGCCGGCAGCGGTCGGATCGGGAGAAGCGCGTGATGTGCGGTCGTACGCGACCCGCGATCTGAACAGAAGTCGTGGGCACTCGAGCGCGACCGGGGATACGTCTGGGACCGGTATGAGCTGTTTCGATCCCTGACCCTCCCTCCTGCTGACCGTTCCTCCTGGGTCTCATCGGCGCACAGCCGGTGCGACAGCGGATCAAGGGTCGTCATACGTCATCAGGTGGATCGCCTGGCGACCCGTAGACGATGGACCGTGAGGTGATCATGGCGCGTTCGGGCTGGGGTAAGGCGCAAGGTCGAGGCAGCCGCGCGTCCAGCGCGTCGCCCGTGTCGAGGCTGGCGCCGCTGCTACCGGGCGGTGAGCCGGTGGAGTCGTTGTTGCGCAAGGCTCAGTTCTTCGAGCCGGGCACGCCGAGCGCGGACCACCGCGAGCTGCACCGCGTCGGCGGGCGCGGCGCGGAGGAGTTCTACCGCGAGCGGTGGCGGCACGACAAGGAAGTCCGCTCCACCCATGGAGTCAACTGCACCGGCTCCTGCTCGTGGAAGATCTACGTCAAGGACGGGATCATCACCTGGGAGACACAGCAGACCGACTACCCGTCGGTGGGACCGGATTCACCGGAGTACGAGCCGCGTGGGTGTCCTCGGGGGGCGTCGTTCTCGTGGTACACCTACTCCCCGTCGAGGGTGCGCTACCCCTACGTGCGAGGCCCGCTGTTGGACATGTGGCGCGAGGCGCGTGAACGGCTCGGTGACCCCGTGCTGGCCTGGGCGGAGATCACGGGCGACCCGGAGCGCACCGCCCGGTACAAGAGCGCGCGGGGCATGGGCGGATTCGTCCGCTCCACCTGGCCAGAGGTCAGCGAACTCGTCGCGGCTGCGCATGTGCACACCGTCAAGGAGTACGGACCCGACCGCGTCGTGGGTTTCTCCCCGATACCGGCGATGTCGCAGGTCTCCTACTCCGCTGGGACGCGGTTCCTGTCGATGATCGGCGGCACCATCCTGTCCTTCTACGACTGGTACGCCGACATGCCGATCGCCTCGCCCCAGGTGTTCGGCGACCAGACCGACGTCCCGGAGTCCGGCGACTGGTGGAACTCCAGCTATCTCATGATCTGGGGTACCAACCTGCCGATCACCCGCACTCCGGACGCACACTTCATGACGGAGGCTCGCTACCGGGGGCAGAAGGTCGTGGTCGTCAGCCCGGACTACTCGGACCACACCAAGTTCGCCGACGACTGGCTGCCCTGCAACCCTGGGGCCGACGCGGCGCTCGCGATGGCGATGGGCCACGTCATCCTCAGCGAGTTCTTCCGCGACCGGCAGGTGCCCTACTTCACGGACTACGTGAAGACGTACACGGACCTGCCGTTCCTGGTCACCCTGCGCCCACGCGGCGACGCCTTCGTGCCGGACCGGTTCCTGACGGCGCAAGACCTGGATGCGAACGCCTCGCCGCACCAGACGGTGCTGCTCGACGCGGCGACCAACGAGCCGTTCTTCCCCAACGGCACGTTGGCCACGCACTTCGGCGAGGACGGCAAGGGCCGCTGGAATCTCGAGCTCGACGGCGTCGACCCCGCGCTCACCCTGCACGGCCGGCATGAGGACGCGGTCGCGGTGGACTTGCCACGCTTCGACATCGGCGCCACCGAGGGCGGTGGCGTGATCCGCCGTGGGGTCCCGGTCCGCCGCGTGGGTGGGCGATGGGTCACCACGGTCTTCGACCTGCTGATGGCGCAGTACGCCGTTCCCCGTGACGGTCTCCCGGGCGAGTGGCCAGCCGGCTATGAGGACGACCAGCCCTACACGCCCTCCTGGCAGGAGACGATCACGTCCGTCCCTGCCCAGGCGGTGATCCGGGTGGCCCGGGAGTTCGCCCGCAACGCCGAGCTGACGCACGGCCGATCGATGATCACGATGGGGGCGGGCACCAACCACTGGTTCCACTCCGACCAGATCTATCGGACCTTCTTCACGCTGACCATGCTGTGCGGCTGCCAGGGTGTCAACGGCGGTGGGTGGGCGCACTACGTCGGCCAGGAGAAGGTGCGGCCGCTGACCGGTTTCCAGCAGATCGCGTTCGGCCTGGACTGGCAGCGTCCGACCCGGCACATGACCGGGACCTCGTTCTTCTACCTACACACGGATCAGTGGCGCTACGAGAGCTTCGACGCCGACCAGCTGGCCAGCCCACTCGGGCGCGGATTGTTCCGCGGGCGCGCCTTCGTCGACACCATCGCGCAGGCGTCGCGGATGGGGTGGACCCCGTCTCACCCGGCGTTCGACCGCAACCCCCTCGATCTGGCCGACGAAGCGACCGCGGCAGGCAAGAGCGTCAGCGACTACGTGGTCGATGAGTTGAGGGCCGACCGGCTGCACTTCGCCGGTGAGGACCCCGATGATCCACGCAACTTCCCGCGGGTGATGACGATCTGGCGCGCCAACCTGCTGGGCTCCTCAGGCAAGGGCATGGAGTACTTCATGCGGCACCTGCTCGGCGTGGATGACGCGGTGCGGGCCGACGAGTCACCCGAGCGGCTGCGCCCGGTCGAGGTGGTCTGGCACGACGAGGCGCCTCGGGCCAAGCTGGACCTGGTCACCACCGTGGACTTCCGGATGACGAGCACGTGCATGTACTCCGATGTTGTGCTGCCGGCCGCCACTTGGTACGAGAAGCACGACATCTCGACCACCGACATGCACCCGTTCGTGCACTCGTTCAACCCTGCCATTGCGCCGCCATGGGAGACGCGGACCGATTTCGACGTGTTCGGGACCATCGGCGCGGACTTCTCGCGGCTGGCCGCGACGCACCTGGGCACCCGCACCGACGTGATCGCGGCACCGTTGCTGCACGATTCGGCCGATGAGCTGGCCCAGCCCCGCGGCATCGTGCGCGACTGGAAGCGCGGCGAGTGCGAGCCCATCCCGGGCACCACCATGCCTCGACTGGTCACGGTCGAGCGCGATTACGGCGCGGTCGCCGACAAGATGGCTGCGCTCGGCCCACTCGTGGAGACGTTGGGCACCGGGGTGAAAGGCGTGAGCTGGAAACCCGTCGGCGCGGTCGATCTGCTCGGGCGCGTCAACGGCCGGGTGCGCGGCGGCGTGGCCGACGGACGCCCCCGGCTCACCCGCGACATCCACATGGCCGAGGCGATCCTCGCGCTGTCGGGCACCACCAATGGGCAGGTCGCCGAGCAGGGCTGGCACGATCTGGAGGAACGCACCGGAGTACGCCTGGCCGACCTGTCCGAGGAACGCGCCACGGAGCGGATCAGCTTCGCCGACATCCAGGTGCAACCTCGCGCGGTGATCACCTCACCGGAGTGGTCGGGCAGCGAGAGCGGCGGCCGTCGCTATTCCCCGTTCGTGATCAACGTCGAACGCAAGAAGCCATGGCACACCCTCACCGGGCGGATGCACTTCTTCCTCGACCACGACTGGCTGGCCGAGTACGGCGAAGGCCTGCCGACCTACCGGCCGCCGCTGGACTACGTCCGGCACTTCGGTGAGCAGGGCCTGCGCGAGGACGGCCGCCCGGAGATCACCGTGCGATACCTGACGCCGCACTCCAAGTGGTCGATCCACTCGGAGTACCAGGACAACCTGCATATGCTGCGACTGTTCCGCGGCGGGCCCGTGATCTGGATGAGCCCTCTCGACGCCGCGAAGATCGAGGTGCGCGACAACGACTGGATCGAGGCCTACAACCGCAACGGCGTCGTGGCCTGCCGGGCCGTGGTCACGCACCGCATGCCCGAGGGAACCGTGTTCATGTATCACGCTAAAGACCGTCACCTGATGACCCCGAAGTCGGAAGTGTCCGGCTGGCGCGGCGGCGGTGACAACTCGCTCACTCGTCTGGTGATCAAGCCGACCCACCTGATCGGCGGCTACGCGCAACTGTCGTACGGGTTCAACTACTACGGTCCCACCGGCAACCAGCGTGATGAGATCACCGTCATCCGGCGGCGCGCCCAGGAGGTCGAATTCTCGTGAGGGTCATGGCGCAGATGTCGATGGTGATGAACCTCGACAAGTGCATCGGCTGCCACACCTGCTCTGTGACGTGCAAGCAGGTCTGGACGAACCGGCCGGGGACCGAGTACGTGTACTTCAACAACGTCGAGACGAAACCCGGCATCGGTTATCCGAAACGCTATGAGGATCAGGAGCAGTGGCATGGCGGCTGGGCCATCGACCGGAAGGGCCGCCTGGAGCTGAAGGCCGGTGGGCGGCTCCGCAAGCTGCTGACCATCTTTTACAATCCTGACCTGCCGACGATCGACGACTACGGCGACCCGTGGACCTACGACTACCAGACCCTGATCCAGGCCCCGCTGGGCACGCGCAACCCCAACGCGCACGCGATTTCCGCGTTGACCGGCAAGGGAATGAACATCAACTGGGGCAGCAACTTCGAAGACGATCTCGCCGGCGCGCCCGAGACCGCGATGGCAGATCCGAACCTGGCCGGTTTGCAGGACAAGGTCAAGATGCAGTTCGAGCAGGTGTTCATGTTCTACCTGCCGCGCATCTGCGAGCACTGCCTCAATCCTTCCTGCGCCGCCTCGTGCCCGTCGGGGGCCATCTACAAGCGGGAGGAGGACGGGATCGTCCTGGTCGATCAGGATCGCTGCCGGGGCTGGCGGATGTGCGTGTCGGGCTGTCCGTACAAAAAGGTGTACTTCAATCACCGCACCGGCAAAGCTGAGAAATGCACCTTCTGCTTCCCCCGCATCGAGGCCGGCCAGCCCACCATCTGCTCGGAGACCTGCGTCGGGCGGATGCGCTATCTCGGACTCATCCTGTACGACGCCGACAAAGTCCTCGAGGCCGCCACCACACCCGACGAGCAGGACCTCTACGAAGCGCAGATGTCGGTCTTCCTCGACCCCGAGGACCCCGAGGTGCAAGCCGCCGCCGCCGCGCAGCAGATCCCCGACGATTGGATGCAGGCCGCTCGCCGTTCCCCCGTCTATCAACTGGCGGTTCGGCACAGGGTCGCGCTGCCGCTGCACCCGGAGTACCGCACGTTGCCGATGGTGTGGTACATCCCCCCGCTGTCTCCGGTATCGGACATCGTGCACGCCGCCGGCTACGACGACGCCCATCCCGACCAGGTGTTCGCCGCCATCGAATCGCTGCGCATCCCGATCGAGTACCTGGCCAATCTGTTCACCGCGGGCCGGGTCGACACGGTGCAACTGGTGCTGCGCAAGCTCGCCGTGATCCGCGCGATCCAGCGCGCCGGAGCGCTCGGCCTCGTCCCGAACGACAAACTCCCCGCGACGGTGCACGCCACCCTGGCTGAGCTGGACGACCTCTACCGGCTCCTCGCGATCGCCAAGTACGACGACCGCTACGTGATCCCACCGGCGCACGCCGAGGACGCCGGCGCGCTGATGGGCCAGCACGAACAGTTGTTCTCCCACGGTGAGGGCAACGCATCGAACGCGTCCGGCCAAGGAGGGCCGCCATGATCAGTGACCGCTTGCCGTCCGTCGCGACGGCCCAACCTGGCGGGCCTGTCGTCAACACGTCCTTCAAGTTGGCGTCCGTGCTGATGCAATACCCGACCGCCGCGCTCTTCGACGGATTGGACGAGCTCGACGCGTACGCCGCCCGCACGTCACCGAAACACACCCGTGCGTCGTTCGGTCGTTTCTTGGCCTGGCTGCGGGCCACCCCACCGACCGAGGTCGCCCAGCACTACGTGGAGACCTTCGACCTGCGCCGCCGCTGCGCGTTGTACCTGACGTACTACCGCTACGGCGACACCCGCAAACGCGGCATGGCGATGCTCGCTTTCAAGTCCGCGTATCGCGACGCCGGGTTCGTGCCGCGCGCAGACGAGTTGCCGGACTATCTGCCCATGGTTCTCGACTTCGCCGGCTTGTGCCCGCGCGGGGAACGGCTGCTGCGTGCCCACCGCGCCGACCTCGAGCTGCTGCGGCGCGCCCTGCTCACCGCGCAGACCCCGTACACGTCGGTGGTGGATGCCGTGTGCACCCAACTACCTAGGCTCCGGCGGGGTGAATTCGGCCAGGTCCGCGCGGCGTGGGAGTCCGGGCCGCCGCGCGAGGATGTGGGCGCCGACCCGTTCGCGCCGCCGGACTACCTGGCCGGGTACGGCGCGGGAGCCGCCGGCGCTGTCCATATCGATCCACTCGCCCGGCCCGACGCGACGGCGCCGACACGATGAGCCCGACCGCTGCGCAGACGTTCTGGTGGGTAGTGCTGCCCTATCTTGCGCTGAGCGTGTTCGTCGTCGGACACGTGTGGCGGTGGCGTTATGACCAGTTCGGCTGGACCAGCCGCTCCACCCAGCTGCAGGAACGCCGGATGCTCAAGTGGGGGTCGCCGGTGTTCCACTACGGAACGTTCGCGGCGATCGCCGGGCACGTCATCGGCGTGGTCATCCCGGAATCGTGGACGCGAGCCGTCGGCATCCCTGAGGAGGCGTACCGATGGTTCTCCGCCGCCGCCGGCACGCTCGCTGCCGTGCTGGTCATCGTCGGGGTGGTCGTGCTGGCGGCTCGACGCATGTTCGTTCATCGCGTGCGCGCGACGACCGCGACCATCGACTACATCACCTTGATCCTGCTGCTGGCCATCATCCTCACCGGCATCGCGCCCACCATAGGAATCAACCTGCTGGGCGACGGCTATGACTACCGCACGACGGTGGCGCCCTGGTTCCGTGGATTGTTCGTCGGTTCGCCAGACGTGTCGTCGATCGCAAACGCACCGTTCATCTATCAGCTGCACGCCACCGCAGCCTGGGTGATCTGGGCGTTGTGGCCCTTCAGCCGGCTGGTGCACGCCTGGAGCTATCCCCTGTGGTATCTGTGGCGTCCCTATGTCGTCTACCGCCGCCGCACAGCGACCCATCCGGCCGAGCCAGGCACCGGCGGACGCAAGTGGCGCAAGATCGGTGTCCCCTACTGACCGCGCCCAGCCACCGGCGTCCGCGCGCGGTGACTGGGCACGCCACGCCGTCCAGACCCTGAACCCGGGCTACTTCGCCCTGGTGATGGCCACCGGCATCGTGTCCATCGCCGTGAACAACGCCCACTACGACTCGATTTCGGTCACGTTGCTGTGGCTGGCCGGCATCGCCTACGTGGTGCTGGTCGCGGTCTACCTGTGTCGGCTGATCTACTTTCGTGCCGCGCTGCTCGCGGACCTGTCCGACCCATCCCGCGCATTCGGTTTCTTCACCTTCGTGGCCGCCACCGATGTGCTCGGGGCCCGCCTGGCCACCGACCAGCATCACGGGGTGGCTCTGGCGCTCCTTGCCGTCGGTTCGCTGTCCTGGCTGGTGTTCGGCTACCTCATCCCCTGGACCGTCATGCTGGGAACCCCACATCGCCCGGTCATCCGGTACGCCAACGGCACCTGGTTCATCTGGGTCGTCGCCAGCCAATCGATCGCCGTCCTCGCCGCCACACTGGAGTCGGCCCTCTCCGACGGGCGCCGCGAATTGGCGCTGTTGGCGGTGTTCTCCTGGTCGGTGGGGGTCTTCCTTTACGCCGCTGCCGGGACCTTCGTCGCGATCCGTCTGCTGCTGTACCCTGTGCCGCCGGCTGAACTCGCTCCCGCGTACTGGGTGTCCATGGGCGCTACGGCGATCACCGTGGTGGCCGGGGCGCGGATCGTGCAGATGGCTGACGCCCCGATGGTCGACGCGACCCGCGGCCTGATCGCCGGTACGTCTGTGGTGTTCTGGGCCTTCGGCACCTGGCTGATCCCAGCGCTGATCGCCGCCGGGATCTGGCGCCACATCGTGCACCGTGTCCGGCTGCGCTACGAACCAGCCCTGTGGAGCGTGGTGTTCCCGCTCGGCATGTACGGCGTGGGGGCGCACTACCTCGGCCAAGCCGACCACCTGCCCATCGTGGAGGCGATAGGCGCCTTCGAGACCTGGGTCGGGCTCGCGGCCTGGACGGTGACCTTTGCGGCGATGCTGGCTCACCTGTCCCGGTCGTTCATCCGACCACCGGCGACGACGCCGCCACCTGCGACTGCGACACCGGCGACTGCGACA
>JBDTWM010000111.1:0-9329 GCA_040006675.1 Dermatophilaceae bacterium
GACGGCGCGGTGATCGTCGATCGCGTTGAGCCCATCGATCTGACCGCGGAGATGCAGCGCAGCTACATCGAGTACGCCATGAGTGTCATCGTCAGCCGCGCGCTGCCGGACGTGCGCGACGGACTGAAGCCGGTGCACCGGCGCATCGTCTATGCGATGTACGACGGCGGGTACCGTCCCGAACGCGGGTACAACAAGTGCGCCCGCATCGTCGGGGACGTGATGAGCAAGTACCATCCGCACGGCGACTCGGCGATCTACGACGCGCTCGTGCGCCTGGCCCAGGGCTGGGTGATGCGGTACCCGCTCGTGGACCCTCAGGGCAACTTCGGCAACGCCGGCGACGACGGCGCGGCGGCCCAGCGGTACACCGAGTGCCGCATGATGCCCCTGGCCATGGAGATGGTCCGCGACATCGACCAGGACACGGTGTCGTTCTCGCCGAACTACGACGGCAAGGACATGGAGCCCGACGTACTCCCGTCGCGCTTCCCGAACCTGCTGGTCAACGGCAGCGCCGGCATCGCCGTCGGCATGGCGACCCAGATCCCGCCGCACAACTTGCGCGAGGTGTCCGAGGCGGCGCAGTGGGTGCTCGCACACCCGGACGCCACCCGCGAGGATCGCCTTGAGGCGTGCCTGAAGATCATCAAGGGCCCGGACTTCCCCACACGCGGGCTGATCATGGGCCGCAAGGGCATCGACGAGGCGTATCGGACCGGCCGCGGCTCGATCGTGATGCGTGCGGTGGTCGAGGTGGAGGAGATCCGCGGCCGGGTGTGCCTCGTCGTGACGGAACTGCCCTATCAGGTCAACCCCGACGCGCTCGCCCGCAAGATCGCCGATCTGGTCAAGGACGGCAGGCTGACGGGTATCGCCGACGTCGCCGATGAGACATCGGGCCGGACCGGACAGCGGCTCGTGATCGTGCTCAAGCGCGACGCCGTGGCCAAGGTGGTCCTCAACAACCTGTACAAGCACACCCAGCTGCAGACGACCTTCGGGGCGAACATGCTCGCCCTCGTCGACGGGGTACCCCGCACCCTGCCGATCTCGTCGTTCGTGCGCTACTGGGTGGAACACCAGATCGAGGTCGTCGTCCGTCGGACGCAGTACCGGCTGGCGCGCGCGCAGGAGCGGATGCACATCCTGCAGGCCCTGATCAAGGCGCTCGACGCCCTCGACGAGGTCATCGCGCTGATCCGGCGTTCGCCGACGGTCGAAGATGCGCGGGCGGGCCTGATGACCCTGCTCGACATCGACGAGATGCAGGCCGAGGCGATCCTGACGATGCAGCTGCGTCGGCTCGCCGCCCTGGAACGGCAAAAGCTGATGGATGAGCGCGACGAGCTGGCCCGGCGCATCGCCGACTACGAAGACATCCTCGCCACTCCGCCCCGGCAGCGGAGCATCGTCTCCGAAGAGCTCAGCGAGGTCGTCGAGCGGTTCGGCGACGAGCGACGCACCCAGATCCTGCCTTTCGACGGCGACATGTCGATGGAGGACCTGATCCCGAATGAGGACGTGGTGGTCACGATCACGCGGGGCGGCTACGCCAAGCGCACCGCGGTCACCTCGTACCGCAGTCAGCGCCGCGGCGGCAAGGGCGTGAAGGGCGCGCAGCTGCGCGGCGACGACATCGTCGAGCACTTCTTCGTCACGACGACGCACCACTGGTTGTTGTTCTTCACGAACCTCGGGAGGGTCTACCGAGCGAAGGCGTACGAGCTTCCGGAGGCGGGTCGTGACGCTAAGGGCCAGCACGTGGCGAACCTCATGGCGTTCGCTCCGGGGGAGACGATCGCCGCGGTGCTGGCACTGCCGGACTACGACGTGCAGCCCTACCTGGTGCTGGCGACCCGCGACGGCCTCGTCAAGAAGACGCGGTTGCGCGAGTACGACTCGCCGCGCTCTGGCGGCCTCATCGCCGTGAATCTCCGCGACGGCGACGAGCTCGTCGCCGTGCGCGTGGGATCCGCGGAGGATGACCTGCTGCTGGTGTCCCGGCGGGGCCAGAGCCTGCGCTTCCACGCCCGCGACGACACGCTGCGCCCGATGGGGCGCGCCACCAGCGGGGTTACGGGCATGAAGTTCCGCGACAGCGACCACCTGCTGTCGATGTGTCTCATCTCCCAGGGCTCCGACCCGGATGTGTTCGTCGTCTTCGAGAACGGGTTGGCTAAGCGGACGCCCGCGTCGGATTACCCCGTGAAGGGCCGCGCGGGGCTCGGCGTGCGGGTGGCGGCGATCACCGACCGCGGCGGCGACCTCATCGGGGCTCTGACGGTCAACGAGGGCGACGAGGTCATGGTCGTCATGGAGAAGGGCAAGATCGTCCGTAGCCGCGTCGACGAGGTGCGCCCGACCGGCCGGAACACGATGGGCGTGCAGTTCGCCAAGCCCGACCCGGGCGACGCCATCGTCGCCGTGGCCCGCAACGCCGAGGCCGTCGAGGACGACATGATCGACGAGGACCTCACGGCCACAGGCGAGTCCAGCGGCGAGGCCGGGGCGCCAGACCCGGACGGGGAGGGTAGCGTAATGAGCGACGACGAACCCGACGGAGGTGCCGAGTGAGCATGGACGGCAAGGTTCCTCGCGCGGCGACCGCGGGAGGTGTCCGGGGTGTCGCGGGGTCGACGACCGCGGGAGGCGTCGCGGAATCGACGGCCGCGGAGGTCGAGACGTCGTCGAATCAGGCCGCCACGGCGCCGGAGGAAGCCGACCGCGCCGCGCGCAACGAGCCTTCGGCCCTGTCCGCGCCGTCGCCCGACGAGGCCGCCGGTCCCTCGCGACGGGTGAAGTTGACCCTCTCGCGGGTGGATCCGTTCTCGGTCCTGAAAGTGTCGTTCCTGCTGTCCGTCGCGCTTGCCGTGGCCGGAGTGGTCGCCGTTGCGGTCCTGTGGGTGATGCTCAACGGGCTCGGGGTCTTCTCCACCGTCACCGACTCGGTCAATGAACTCCAGTCGGGGGCGACCGCCTCCAGCCGCGTCGACGTGGGCGATTGGTTCGGGTTCGGCCGGATCGTCGCGCTCGCCGTCGTGTTCGGCACGCTCGACATCGTGCTGCTCACGGCCTTGGCCACGCTCGCGGCGATCATCTATAACCTGTGCGCGACCCTGATCGGCGGGGTCCAGGTCACGCTCACCGACGACTGAGCGCGCTCGCGCCGCGCGGGGTCGTGTCAGCGGTGGCGGCAGCATGCACGGGGTGTCGGAGCGCTTTTGCCGCCCGCCCCGGACCTGGGGTAACGTAGGCGCGCGCGGTCCTCACGAGGGATCGCGTCCCGGGCCTATAGCTCAGACGGTTAGAGCGCTTCCCTGATAAGGAAGAGGCCACAGGTTCAAGTCCTGTTAGGCCCACCAGCTTCTCGTGGCACCCTCGCCCCCACCGCAGGCGACCGGGTGTCCTCTCTTTGTGATCCTCGCCGCGTGAGCGCACCGGCTCGCCGTGGGCTCAGTGCCGCCAGGTTTCCAGGAAGCTCGCGATGCGGCCGACGGCCTCCTCCAGCACGGCGATCTCGGGCAGCGCGACCAGGCGGAAGTGGTCCGGCGTCGGCCAGTTGAAGCCGGTGCCGTGGCTGACGAGGATCTTCTTGGCGTGCAGAAGCTCGATGACGAACGCCTGGTCGTCCTTGATCGGGTACAGCTCGGGGTCGAGCCGGGGGAACACGTACAGGGCGCCGTGCGGTTCGACGCAGCTCACCCCGGGGATCTCGTTGAGCAACCGCCACGCGAGCTTGCTCTGGTCGTAGAACCGGCCGCCCGGAAGGACGTACTCCTCGATGCTCTGGTAGCCGCCGAGCGCCGTCTGGATTGCCTGCTGCCCCGGTACGTTCGCGCACATCCGCATGTTGGCGAGCAGCGTGATGCCCTCGATGAAATCCAGGGCGATCTCCTGCGGGCCGGTGATCACGAGCCACCCGGATCGGTATCCGCACACCCGGTACGCCTTGGACAGCCCGCTGAACGTCAGGCAGAGCACGTCGTCGCCCGCGTACGTCGCCGCGTGGTGGTGAACGTTGCCGTCGTACACGATCTTCTCGTAGATCTCGTCGCTGAAGAGCACCAACTCGTGCCGGCGGGCGATGTCGACCAGGCCCGTCATGATCTCGTGGCTGTAGACCGCGCCGGTCGGGTTGTTCGGGGTGATGATCACCAACGCCTTCGTCCGGTCGGTGATTCTCGCTTCGACATCGGCGAGGTCCGGGTTCCAGCCGTTCTCCTCGTCGCACAGGTAGTGGACAGCTTTGCCGCCGGACAGAGTGACCGCGCCGGTCCACAACGGGTAGTCGGGAGCCGGGACGAGGATCTCGTCGCCGTCGTCGGTGTACGCCTGTAGCACCAGGCTGATCAACTCGCTCACGCCGTTGCCGATGAACACGTCGTCGACGCTGACCTGGGTGAGACCGCACGATTGGTAGTAGTTCGCGACCGCCGTACGGGCCGAGTAGATGCCGCGGCTGTCCGAGTACCCCTGCGACTCCGGCAGGTGGTGGATCACGCTGGCCTCGATGGACTCCGGCGCCTCGAACCCGAACGGGGCGGGGTTGCCGATGTTGAGCTTGAGAATCCTGTGGCCCGCGGCCTCGAGGCGCTCGGCCTCGACGAGGATGGGGCCGCGCACGTCGTACCGGACGTTGGCGAGCTTGCGGCTCTGGCGGATCTGTCGGCGCATGGCCGCCAGTGTCCCACCGGAGCAGTTCAGATCGGCGCTGCCCCCACCATCTGAGCATCACACACGTGAGTGCCCCGCAGGTGAGCGTTTCGCCGTCGGTGGTCGGACACCTCGCCCAGCGCGCGACCGAGGTGTCCGCGGCGTCCCGGGGGCTGGCGAGGACGGTGCATTAGGCTTCTGACGTGCGCTACTCCTCGACCCGTGCCCTGCCCGGCGACGGCACTGCCTCGTTCTGCGACATCCTCTTGGAGGGGTTGGCGCCGGACGGCGGGTTGTTTCTGCCGCGGAGTTACCCGCAGGTGGATGCGGCGACGCTCGCGCGCTGGCGCGGTGTCCTGTCGCAGGAGGGCTACGCGGCGCTCGCGTACGAGGTTCTGTCGCTCTTCATCGATGACATCCCCCAGGATGATCTGCGTCGGCTGTGCGCGCAGGCATACACGGCCACCAAGTTCGGCACCGACGAGATCGTCCCGGTGACCTCGTTGGAGGGGGGCCTGTGGATCGGGCACCTGTCCGGCGGCCCGACGGCAGCCTTCAAGGACATGGCGATGCAGTTGTTGGGGGAGTTGTTCGAGTACGTGCTGGCCCGGCGCGGCCGCACGCTGAACATCTTGGGCGCGACCAGCGGGGACACCGGCAGTTCAGCGGAGTACGCGATGCGCGGCAAGCGCGGCATCACCGTGTTCATGCTGACGCCGCGGGGCCGGATGACTCCCTTCCAGCAGGCGCAGATGTTCTCCCTGGACGACCCCGCGATCGTGAACATCGCCGTGGACGGGGTGTTCGACGACTGCCAGGACCTCGTCAAGGCGGTCAGCGCGGATCTGGACTTCAAAGCGCGGCGGCGCATCGGCGCGGTGAACTCGATCAACTGGGCGCGACTGGTCGCGCAGATCGTCTATTACGTGTCGTGCTGGTTGCGCGTGAGCGCGCGTGACGACGAGCCGGTGTCGTTCTCGGTCCCGACAGGCAACTTCGGTGACATCTGCGCCGGTCACGTGGCGCGCTGCATGGGCGTGCCGATCGACCGCCTGATCCTGGCGACGAACGAGAACCGCGTCCTGGACGAGTTCTTCCGCACGGGGGTTTACCGCGTGCGCTCAGCCGCGGAGACGCGCGCGACGAGTTCCCCATCGATGGACATCTCCAAGGCGAGCAACTTCGAGCGGTTCGTGGCCGACCTGGTGGGCCGCGACGGGGCGCGGGTACGGGATCTGTTCGCGGACCAGGTGGCTCGGCACGGCTGCTTCGACCTGTCGGGTGACCCGGTGTTCGCAGATGCGGCCGGCCGGTACGGGTTCGTTTCGGGGACCTCGACGCACGCGGACCGGGTGGCGACGATCCGGGCGGTGCATGAGCGGTACGGGATCACGATCGATCCGCACACGGCCGACGGCGTGAAGGTGGCGTGGGACGTGCTGGAGGGCGGGGAGGTGTCGACGCCGGTCGTGGTGCTGGAGACGGCGTTGCCGGTGAAGTTCGCGGAGACGATCCGGGAGGCGTTAGGGCATGACCCCCAGACGCCGGAGCGGTTCTTAGGGCTGGAGGGTTTGCCGCGGCACGTGATCGACGTGGACAACGATCCTGAGAAGGTGAAGCTGCTGATCGACGAGCGGCTGGGCTGAGGGTTCAGGGGTGGATCGGCCGGTCGCGTACGCTGGGGTCATGAAGAAAATTGTCGCTTTGGCCGTGACCGCGCTGGCGGGTCTGTTGGTGGCCCGGCGAGCGCAGGTTCGTCAAGAGGAGCAGGCCCTGTGGGCGGAGGTGACGGACACCCCGCCGGCACCACAGCGCTGAGCTGCGTCGTTGTCGTGACGTCCGTCGGCGCGCCCGCATGACGGTCGCGGGGGGCCTTGGCGCAATTGGTAGCGCACCTGCTTTGCAAGCAGGGGGTTAGGGGTTCGAGTCCCCTAGGCTCCACGTCAGTCAAGAAGTACGAAACCTGTCCCGTCTGTCGGCGGGGCATTTTCGTGTCCCGGTCCGGCGTGCCTGTCTGGTCGACGCGATGACAGCCCAATGTCGATCAACCTCGCTGAGGGCTTGCAACATACCAACTAGTTGGTATGTTCTGCGGTATGGGAACACGGCCGGCACCCGCTCGCCACAAGATCCTCGACGCGTCCCTCGACGTGATCCGCGCCCAGGGGCTTGCGGCGACGACGGTCGACGACCTGTGCGCCGCGGCCGGAGTGACCAAGGGCGCCTTCTTCCACCACTTCGCCTCGAAGGAGGCGCTCGCCGTCGCGGCGGCCGAGCACTGGTCGCATGTCACGGGCGCGATGTTCGCGGCCAGCCAATACCACGACCTCGAGGACCCGCTCGACCGCGTGATGGGCTACCTCGACCTGCGCGAGCGTCTCGTCCACGGCAGCCCCGGCGAGTACTCCTGCGTCGCCGGAACCATGGTGCAGGAGGCGTTCGCCACCTGGCCTTCCGTGCGCGAGGCGTGCGGTCACGCCATCTTCGATCACGCCGCGACCCTGGAGGACGACCTCGAGGCGGCCATCACGAGCTATCAGCCGGACCTTCGTGACGAAGGCGTCACCGCGAGCGGCCTCGCGGTGCACTTCCAGGTGGTGCTGCAGGGCTCGTTCGTCGTCAGCAAGGCCGCTGAGGACCCTCAGATCGTGCTCGACTCGATCGCGAATCTGCGTCGCTATCTGCGGCGCCTCTTCACGCCCGAGTACGCCAACACCTCCAACACCGCCAAGGAGCACATGCCATGAGCAGCAAGCAGCAGATCAACACGTGCCTGTGGTACGACCGGAACGGGCTCGTGGCCGCGGAGTTGTACTGCCACTTGATTCCCGGCTCCAAGATCACCCGCGTCTCGTACGCGGCCAAAGGTGTCCCGAATACCGCCGAGGGCGACCCGCTGGAGGTCGAATTCCACCTGGCTGACCAACGGTTCGTCGCCCTCAACGGCGGTCCTCATTTCCCGCACACCGCCGCAGCATCGATTCAGGTCTATGTCGACAGCCAGGAGGAGCTCGACCGGATCTGGGATGGGCTGCTCGCGGACGGTGGGCACGAGGTCCGGTGCGGATGGCTCACCGACAGGTTCGGTCTGTCGTGGCAGGTCATCCCGACGCGTTTCGTCGAGCTGTGTTCAACCGGCGACCCGTTGACGAAGGACCGCGTCTTCGCGCAGATGCTGAAGATGACCAAGCTCGACATCGCCCCGCTCGAGGTGGCCGCCGCCGGCGATCCCGTCAGCACGGCCTGACCACTACCAGACACCCTCAGGCGCGCTCGAGCATTTCCAAACACCCTCACAAATCTCAAACGACCTCAAACGCAAGGAGAGTCATCATGTCCGTGACGATCACCCCAGCCGTCATCCCGCACCTCACGTGCCGCAACGCCGCGGATGCGATCATGTTCTATGAGAAGGCGTTCGGCGCCAAGGAGGAGATTCGCCTCCCCGCTCCCGACGGACGGCTGATGCACGCCTGCATCACCATCAACGGCTCGCCGGTCATGCTCGTCGACGAGATGCCCGAGCACGGCAACTTCTCACCGCAGCACTTCCACGGCACCCCGGTCACGCTCCACCTGGTGGTTGCCGACGTCGACGCGGCGGCCCAGCAGGCGGTCGACGCGGGCGCGGAGGTGGTGATGGAGGTGGCCGATCAGTTCTGGGGAGACCGCTACGGCATCGTGCGTGACCCGTTCGGCCACGAATGGTCGATCGGGCAACCGGGTCAGACCCTGACCGCACAGGAGGATCTCGAGAAGGCTTTGGCCGAGGCGATGCCCGGCGCGTGAGTGCGCTTCTCCCGTGGGAGCCGGCGTGAGGTGGTCACGTCGGCCCCCACGGGAGAACAGCAGACCGTGACGTCGGCTGAGCAGTACGCCGATCTCACCGTCTCGCCCGTGTCATACGTCGTAGTCAGGCGGCCAGCCGCGGCCAGTCGCTCAACAGCTACATGCTGGAACTGATCGAGCGGGAGGTCGCCCGGCCGACCGTGGCGGAGGTTCTGGCGCCCGCCGGCGAGCGGACGGAGCGGGCCACCGCCTCGGCGGTGGATGTCCTCGACGCCGCCCGCCGCGAGCGAGATCAGCAGCTGACCCACCGCGTCAGCACGTGATCGTCGTCGACGCGTCGGCGATCGTCGATGCGCTCACCGGGTTCCCGGGCTGTGACGAGTTGCGCCACCATCTCGCCGTCGAGGAGTTGCACGCGCCCCCGCTCCTGGACTTCGAGTTCGTCTCCGCACTGCGAGGCCTGACCCTCGCCGGACGCCTCACCCCGGCCAGAGCACACGACGCGCTGATCGACTTCGACGCACTTGCCATCCACCGCTGGGAAGCGGGCGACGCTCTGCGCCGACGTGCGTACAGCCTCCGGGAAAACCTCACCGCCTACGACGCCGCGTACGTAGCGCTCGCCGAAGCGTTGGGCTGCGAGCTGGTGACTCGAGACGACGGCCTCGCCCGATCCAACGGGCACGCCGTGCCGATCACTGTCCGCTGAACGACCGTCATCTGCTGATTCGCCATCGACGTAGTGCAGCTCGACGGCAATGCAGCTCATGCCCGGTATGGACGTACCGGGTGGCAGGCCTGGCTTCGTGCGGTCGCCAGCGCAGCTCGAGGGTCAGCCGGTGGCGCTGGTGAGATCGAGCGTTCGCAACACCAGCGCGCCCACC